>JAFMRC010000075.1 GCA_017354375.1 Nocardiopsaceae bacterium
GACGCGGCAAGCCCCGCGGACTCGAACACTCGTGTGGAACTTAGGTGCTGATATGCAGCACATAAGTTCCACACGAACGCCCGTGCCAGCCTCGGGGGGTCCCGGGAGCGCCTCCCTGCCGCGCATGAAGGCCGCAGCCTATGGGATGCCGATCGATTAATGACCGTTTTGATGCATTTATGCCGAAATTTGGTTAAAAGGCAAGATTAGGAGGTGGCTAGGAGGGACAGGTGACTAGGAGGGACAGGTGGCGAGGAGGGACAGGTTCAGGGTGACGATGAGGGCGGTGACGGCGACCGCGGCGATCGTGGTCACGCGGCGGTTGACCAGGGGGCCCATCAGGGAGCGGCGGCTGGTGAACCACAGCAATGGGATCAGGGCGAAGGGGATGCCGAAGGAGAGGAAGGCCTGGCTCAGGACCAGGGCCCTCGTGGCGCTGAAGCCGGAGGCGATGAGGGCCAGGGCCGGGAGCATGGTGATGGCGCGGCGGGCGAAGACGGGGACCTGGCGGCGGAGGAAACCCTGCATGACGACCTGGCCGGACATCGTTCCGACGCAGGAGGACGCGATGCCGGACACCATCAGGGCGACGCCGAAGATCGTGCCGGCGTGGGCACCGGCGTAGGCGTTCAGGCCGGTGTAGACGACGCCGAGGTCGCCGCCGGCCGACGATAGGCCGCGGGTGCCGAACACGGCGGCGGCCGTCGCCAGCATGGCCAGGTTGATGACGCCGGCCAGGCCCATCGCGATCAGGATGTCCACCAGCTCGAAACGGAAGATCTTCCGCCGGTCACCCGGGCACCGGCAGGCTGCGCGCGGCTTGGCCAGGGACGAGTGCAGGTAGATGACGTGCGGCATCACGGTCGCGCCGACGATGGACACCGCCAGCAGGGCCGACCCGGCCGGCAGGTGCGGCGTCAGCGCGCCCGCCGCGACCGCGCCCGCTGGCGGGCGCGTGGTGAACATCTCCGCGCCGAACGCCAGCACTACCACGACGACCAGCGCCGTGATCACCGCCTCCAGGCGGCGGAAGCCGCGCACCTCCATGCCGAGCACGGCGAACGTGGCCAGCCCGGCCAGCAGGGCCGACGTCCACATGGGCAGGCCGAAGACCAGGTGCAGGCCCAGGGCGGCGCCGGTGAACTCGGCCAGGTCGGTGGCCATCGCCACGGCCTCGGCCTGCAGCCACAGGACAACCACGACCCGGCGGGGCAGCCGGTCGCGGCAGACCTCGGGAAGCGAGCGCCCGGTGGCGATGCCGAGCTTGGCCGACAGGGCCTGGACTCCCATGGCCATCACGTTCGCGGTCAGCACCACCCAGCCCAGCGCGTACCCGAACCGGGCGCCGCCCGCCATGTTGGTCGCGAAGTTCCCCGGATCGGTGTAGGCCACCGAGGCGATGAAGGCCGGCCCGAGGAACGGCACGACGGCCCGCAGGCCCCTTCGCTGCCCGGATAGTGCCTGCTGAACGGCGGGTGCCTGCCGAAGAGAGGCCTGCCGGGCGGCGACGGCGCCCTGCTCGGCCAGTACCGTGGTCAAGGCTCGCTAGCCGACGGATGGGCCGAGGCCCAGTGACTGCGGGGTGCTGGAGTCGGGGGAGGGCTGGCGCAGGCCCTCGTCGAGCGATCCGTACTCGGTCATCAGGGCCGGGCTGCCGCCCCATGGAGTCTGCTCCTCGGCGACCAGGGTGTTGGTGGTGAGCAGCAGCCCGGCGACCGAAGCGCCGTTGGCCAGCGCGGACCGGACGACCAGCAGCGGGTCGATGATGCCCATCTCGATCATGTTCCCGTGCCGCCCGGTCAGCGCGTCGAACCCATCGTCGGGGCCGAGCGCCGCCGACTTCGCCACCACGTCCGCCGCCGGGTAGCCCGCGTTGGAGGCGATCAGCGTCGCGGGCTCGGGAAGTGCCCGTCGAACGATGCCGATCCCGATCGCGTGGTCCCCGGTCACATCCGATTCCAGGGCGGCGGTGTCCGCGAGCAGCGCGTCCAGCGCGCCGGCCGCGTGCAGCAGGGCCGTGCCCCCGCCCGCGACGATCCCCTCCGCCATCGCGGCGCGGGTGGCGGACAGCGCGTCCTCCACGCGGTGACGCAATTCCTTCAGCTCGGCGGTGGTGGCCGCGCCGACCCGGATCACCGCGACCCGGCCGGACAGTGCCCCGATCCGCTCGGTCAGGACATCTTCATCGATGCCGAACTGGGCGCGGGATAGCTCGGCCCGCAGTTGATCCAGCCGGAACTTGACGTCCTCCGAAGACCCGTCGCCGCCGATGATCGCCGTGTTGTCCGCGGTGACCCGGACCTGCCGGGCGCGGCCGAGCTGCTCGACGGTCATCGTCTCCAGCGTGAACCCGGCGTGCCGGCTGTAGACGGTGCCGCCGGTGAGAGCGGCGATGTCCTCCAGCTTGTGCAGCCGCCGGTCCCCGAAGCCAGGCGCCCGCACCGCGCAGCACTGGAAGATGCCGTTAGCGTGGTTGTGCACCAGCATCGACAGGGCGGTGCCTTCCACGTTCTCCGCGATGATCACCAGCGGTCGCGGCGCCCGCATGATCTTGTCGAGCAGCGGCATCAGCTGCTGCACCTTGGTGATCTTCTCACTGCACAGCAGGATGTACGGGTCGTCGAGGACCGCTTCCAGGGAGGCGGGCGACGTCACCAGGTACGGCGACAGGTAGCCGTTGTCGAACTGGAAGCCCTCCACGAAGTCCACGCTCATCCCGGGGGCGGGTGAGTCTTCGACCGTGACGATGCCGCCGTCGCCCACCGTGTGGAGGGCCTTCGCGATCACGTCGCCGACGGTGTCGTCGTCGTTGGCGGAGATCGCCGCGACCCGGCGGAAATCCTCCTCCGAGGAGACCGGGTGCGCGGCGCTCCGCAGGTAGGCCACCAGCCGGGCGACCGCCTGGTCGACGCCCCGCTTGACCAGCACCGGGTTCGCGCCGTCGCCGATCGCCCGCATGCCGGCGTGGACGATGGCCTGGGCCAGCACGGTGGCGGTGGTGGTCCCGTCGCCGACGACGTCATTGGTCTTGATCGCCGCCTCCTTGACCAGCTGGGCGCCCATGTTCTCGAACTGGTCCTTCAGGTGGACCTCGCGGGCGATCGTGACGCCGTCGTTGGTGACCACGGGCGAACCGGTGATCTTCTCCAGGATGACGTTGCGGCCCTTAGGCCCCAGCGTCGTCTTCACCGCCTCGGCGAGCTTGTCGACGCCGGCCAGCAGCAGGTCGCGGGCGTCGGCGCCGAAGCGCAGTTCCTTGGCCATGGGGTCTTCTCTCTTCGGGGGGTCCGGGGGGCCGCCCCCCGGGCCAGCACTGTTAAGGGACGAGGATCGCCCTTCCGCGTACCCGGCCGGCGTCCAGGTCGGCGAGCGCGTCGGGCGCGGCATCAAGGGGGTACGTCTTGGTGTGCAGCGTCACCTTGCCCGCCTGGGCGAGGGACATCAGCTCGGCCAGGTCGTTGTAGGTGCCGACGATGTTGCCGATGACGTTCCGCTCGGTGGAGATGATGTCCAGCGTGGGAATGTGCACGGTGCCGCCGTAGCCGATCACGAAGTACGATCCTGCGGGCCGGGTCATGTTCCAGCCGTCCATCTCCGCGCCCTGCTCGGCGACGAAGTCGAGCACGACGTCGGCCCCGGCGCCGCCCGTGAGGTCCTTCACGGCGTCGACGTGCTTGCCATCGGCGACGACGGTGACATCGGCGCCGATCTGCCCGGCTAGCTTGAGCGCATCGGGGTTCTTGTCGACCACCACGATCCGGGTCGCGGTCAGCGCGGACAGGCACTGGATGCCGATGTGCCCGAGGCCGCCCGCGCCGATCACCACGGCGGTGGTGCCCGGGTACAGCAGCGGGATGGCCTTGCGCACCGCGTGGTAGGCGGTGATGCCGGCGTCGGCGAGGGCGGCGACGTCCTTGGGCTGGGTCTTCGGGTCAAGCTTCACGCAGGACCGGGCCGAGGTGCGCAGGTACCCGGCCATGCCGCCGTCCCGGGACAGGCCGGGGAACTCGCTGATGTCGCAGTGCATGTCGTCCCCGGCCCGGCAGGCGCGGCACAGCCCGCAGCTCGTGACGGGGTGCAGGATGACGGTGTCACCAACGGCCAGGTTCGTGACGCCCGGGCCGACTTCTTCCACCCACCCGGCGTTCTCGTGGCCGAGGATGTAGGGCAGTGGCGTGCCCATCGCCGCGTCCCACTGCCCCTCCATGATGTGCAGGTCGGTGCGGCACACCCCGGCGCCGCCGATCCTCACGATCACGTCGAGCGGCCCGGCGATCGTGGGCTCGGGGACTTCCTCGACGACGGGGGTGGTGTGGAACTTGTGCAGCCGGACTGCCTTCATTGGTGGTCCTCCTGTAGCGCGTATCGGTGCTTGAGCATCCCGGTGCACATACCCGTGTTGGCCTCGATGCCCGCCCGGGTGAGGCGGGCCCGGCGCAGGTGCAACGGGAGACTGTTCCCCGATACCCCTTCCCCGGTCTCCGGGTCAATGACGAGCGGGGCGTCGTCCCCGGCGGGGAGGTTCAGCTCGGCGCGGCGCTGGCGGAGCCGGCCCAGTTCCGGGGACGGGGTGACGTCGCCCAGGGTCCGGTCCGCGAGCTCGCCGGGCGGGGTCCCGGCGGCGAGCAAGGGTCGGCAGACCTGGTCGGTGCCGGCCATGACCGCCTTGCGCAGGAATGATTTCCGCAGGTCACCCAGTTCCGCGACCGCTTCCCCGTCGAAGGCGGCGACGAAGCCGGCCCGCGCGGCCACCCCGGTGTTGATGGCGTCCGAGGCGAAGTGGTCGGTCAGGATCACCTCGGCGGTCCGGACCCCGGGGACGGCCCGGACCGCGTCATAGGCGTCCGCCACCATCAGGTAGGCGAAGTTCGGCGCGCAGAAGTAGGTCGGCAGGCGCAGCCTGACGGAGGCGTGCCCCTCCGGTGAGACGGAGCACGACGCCACGAACCCCAGGTCGGTGACGGGGGCGTCGAGCTCGGGGTCGCGCACCGTCGCGAGCGCCGCCCAGGCGGCGCCCGCGACATCGGTGATGGCGCGCGCAGTGCTTGCTGATTCGCTCGCAAGCTCGCTCATGTGACCAGCTGGGCATCGTCGGCCGCGCCGGGCGTTCCGGCCTCCGGCGGGAGCTGGCACTCCTCCGGGACCTTGAGGTCGTACAGCTTCGCGGCGTTGAGGCCGAGGATCTTCTTCTTGGAGGCGGTGGTCAGCCGCGGGTAGTCGGAGAACTCCTCGGTGCCGGGCATCTGCCAGTCGACGAAGCCTTCGACCTGCCACTTCGGCTCCCAGATGGCGTAGTCGCTGCCGAAGGTCATCTTGTCCTCGCCGACCCAGAACAGCAGCTCGCCCATGACCTTGGCGAAGAACCGGGGCCGGGCGTGCATCAGGCCGCCGATGACGACCGACAGGCCCGCGTACACGTTGGGTTCCTGCGTCGCCATGAAGCAGAAGTCCTCGATCCGGGGCAGGCCCACGTGCTCGATGATGAAGTTCAGGCCCGGGAAGTCGGTCGCGGTGCGGTCGACATCGGAGACGTCGAACGCGTCCTTGTCCAGCGGCCAGATCGTCGGGCCCTTGTGCACGTGGATGTTCTTGATGCCCAGTTCCTGGGCGGCTTCCAGGTACCGGTAGGCGGCCGGGTCGGTCAGCTTGTAGCCGCGCGAGCCGTTGTTCCACTCCGCGGTGTAGAGCTTCACGCCCTTGCTGCCGTAGCGTTCGACGTTACGGCGCAGTTCCTCCAGGCCGTTGTCGCCGTCACGGGGGTCGAACCGGGTATTCGCGATGAACATGCCGGGGTGCTTCTCCCCGAGGGCCGCGTTGCGCTCGGTGGTGTTGAAGCCTTCCTTGTACCACTCCTTGAGGTAGGTGGGCTGGAAGACGGCCACGTCCACGTACCCGTCGGTGAAGACGTCCTTCATCAGGTCGTCCTCGGTGTAGGACTGGAACTTCTCGATCGGCCAGTGGGTCTCGGGCGGGCCGAGGCCCTGGTAGGCGTGGAAGCACTCGATCCACCCCTTGGCGTACTGCTCGGCCCCCGGCACCCAGTTGGAGGGGGCCGCGTTCCAGTAGTGCATGTGCGAATCGACGACGAAGTACTTCTCACCGTTGTGGGTGTACATAGGGCTCCTAACGCGACGACGGGTTGAGGTCGAAGCCGATGTACTCCGCGGCGTCCTCGGGGTTGGCGAAGAACAGCGTCTTGTCGTCGAGGTGGATCATGCGGCCGTAGTGCGTGGACATGTCCTCCTCCAGTTCGGCGGCGTCGAAGAAGCCGGGCTCCTCGCCGAGTGCCTCGGAGACCTCGTCGTAATTGACCTCCATCGTGCCGGTGGCGTCAACCCGCATCATCGACGGCAGGTAGGTGACGGTCACGTTCGGCTTGGCCTCCATCACCTGGGCGATCACCTCGCCGACCTGGTTGTTCATCAGCGTGAACCCGCACATGTTGGAGGCCGTGTTGTCGGACTTGAACGGGCTCGGGACGGGGGCTTTGAGGTTGGTGGTAGTCACTGGCTCCTCCTCGGGGGGTACGGGCCATCGGGGTCTGGGGTGTCCCCAGGGGACACTGTGTCCCCCCGGGCTACGACAGTTTTGGGACGTCGAGGTGCAGGTCGGTCACGATGCCGGCGAACCGGCTCTTGGCCGCGTCGAGGCTGTCCTCGAATCGCGGCGGCTTGGCGTCGGTCTGGGACCACAGCGGCTGCAGGGCACGGGCGGCGCGGATGGCGCGCGGAACCCAGGCAGATAGCCAGGCCCGCATGGTCGCCTTGTTGTGGTCGGCGTACTCCCGGTCGGTGGTGAGCAGGTCGAACATCGCCGTGGTGTACCGCAGGTCCCGTTCGGCGAAGTCGTACTCGGCCGCGCCGACGACCGTCGGCGTGACGAAGTCGCCGTTACGAGGCGCGACCTGCTGCACGAGCTGGCTCCGGAACAGCTCGCCGACCAGCGGCTCGAAGACCACGTTCCCGGCGAAGACGGCCTCCGCCCAGTCCCAGATCCCGGTCAGCTGCTCGGCGACCTCCCGCACGCCCTGCCAGGCGGGGTCGGAGTCCCAGGCTTCCAGGTGCGCCGAGCCGTCGAAGCCGGGAACCACGTCGCTGAGCGTCAGGTTGTACAGCGCGAGGTCCTGCGCCGCCCGGATCCGGTGCATGCTGTTCACCGAGATCGCGTTGTTGTGCATGTTCGTGGGGGCTCGCCGCTGCGCGTTGGCGTACAGGTACAGGCCCAGGCCGTGGTCGACGTGCATCCAGGCGCCGATGTTGCGCTCGACGAAGCGCGTCCAGTTCGGGTTCCACTGCTCGAACGCCTTCGCCTGGCGGGCGTTCTCCACGTTCTGGTTGACCTGGCGGACGACGTTGGAGTTGTAGCGGTAGAGGGTGAGTTCCCACTCCTCGTTCGGGTCGCGGAACTCGTGCCAGCCATGGGCCGGCCAGTCGTACCCCTTGCCGCCGGAGCCGGGGAACCGCTCCGGCTCGGGGCGGTCGCTGCCCCAGGCCTTCAGGGCCGTCCATTCGAGAGGGTAGCCGCCGGTGCCGTCGGCGAATCCGTACAGCCAGCCCTGGGAGAGGTAGTGCCGCGGGTCCGGCTGGACCTCGACGGTCACGTCCTCGTAGTGCGACTGCTTGCGCTTGGCCGGGTTGAAGTAGGTGAACCGGCGGTTGCCCGAGTCCGGGAACTCCCTGGCGCCCGCCTCGGCGTCGGTGAAGGCCGGCTTGGGGACGCTCCGCCCCGTGCTCGGGGACACTGGTGTGGTGGTCATTGCGACTCTCCGGTAGTGGTGAATTTGTCGTAATAAATCCGCTTCTCCGGGACGCCGAGCGTTTCCAGCAGCGGGATGGCGGCCTCCACCATCGGCGGGGGCCCGCACACGTAGGCGTGGGCTTTGGTGAGGTCGCCGAGCAGGTCCGCCGCCCGGCGCTTGACGACATCGGTGATAAGCCCGGTCTCGCCGGTCCACTCTGACATTCCGTAAATGTCGGATTTGTGCGCGGAGGGGGGCGGCTGCGGGCCGGAGGGGGATGGTTGCGGGCCGGAGGGGGGTGGCTCGGACAGGGCCGGGATGTAGGTGAAGTGGGGGAGCTTCTCCTCTAGGGACCGGAGTTCTTCTTCGAAGCAGAGGTCGGCCGCGGTGCGGGCGCCGTAGAAGAACGTGGCCTTGCGGCCGATACCGCGCTCGGCCATGGAGCGGAGCAGGGACAGGATCGGGGCTATCCCCGCCCCGCCGCCGACGAAGACCAGGTCCGCGTCGCCCTCGCGGAGGGTGAAGACGCCGAACGGGCCGGTCAGCTCCAGCCGGTCCCCGACCTTCAGCTCGCGATCGAGGAACTCCGAGAACAGCCCGCCGGGATAGACCTTGATGACGAACTCCAGGAATCCGTCCCGGGCGGAGGTGTTGGCCATCGAGAACGACCGGGCCTCACCGGTACCGGGCACCGCGATGTCCATGTACTGGCCGGGGAAGAACTTCAGCTCCCCCGGGGCCGGGCCGGTGACCCGGAGCACCAGGTGCCGCATGTCGTGGGTGACCGGCACGATGGCCGCCACCTCCGCGACCGCACGCTGGATCGGCAGCCCGGAGCGGATCATCTCCTCGTCGTAGTTGAGCAGCTCGATCGTGACGTCCTCGTACGCGTGCGCCCGGCACAGCAGCGTGTAGCCTTCTTCCTGCTCGAATTCGGGCAGCGCGAAGGTGGAGTACCGGTCGAGCTCGATGTCGTCGCCGTCCAGGACGAACGACTTGCAGGAGGCGCACTGGCCTTCCTTGCAGCCGTGCATGAGCATGATGCCCTGCTCGGCCGCGGCCCGCAGGATCGTCTGGTCCTCGTCGGCCTCGATCTCGATGCCGACGGGCTCGAACCGGACGACGTGCTTGTCCGCCACTGGGCAGTCACCTTTCCCGGACCACGCCCCCCGCCGGGGTAGGGCGGGGGGAGCGTGATCCGTTCGGACTAATAAGGGTTTTGACCTAGGACTCGGCGGGTGCCGGGCGGCCGGCCGGGCCCTGGCGGACGTAGTCGGCGGCGAACGCCTGGCGCTCGGCGTCGGTCATCTCGTTGAGCACGACGTTCGGCGACTGGACCGGCGGCATCCGGCGCAGGTGGTCCAGCGTCCACATCTTCTTCGGGTCGTCGAGGTCGAGGTGGGGCTGGGCGACCATGGTCTTGCCGTCGTCGCGGACGTAGCCCATGTCGGAGACGATGTCGGCCCAGTTCCAGCCGTGGTACAGGGTCTCCCACTCGCGCTTGCCGATGAGCTGGCCCATGTTCGGCGTCTCCCGGCCCTGGTAGGTCGGGCGGAACGCGGTCGCGTCGGTCCAGTGGCAGGGCTCGGAGCAGTAGGTCCGCCACTGCCCGTCGACCTCGTCCATGACCATGTCCTCGCGGATCAGGCACGGCACCATGCAGGTCCAGCAGCGGTGCGGGTACACGTAGTCGACGTCCTCGGCGACGATCGGGTGGTGACCGTTCGGCTTGGACAGGCGGTTGTAGTTCTCCCACCACTTGCCGTACCGGTCGTACCAGCCCGGGTACTTGTACTCGAACCATTCGAAGTCCTTGTCGGTCATCGGGTCGATCCGCCAGTAATTGGCGAGCCACCCGGTGGCGAAGAACTGCGCGACCTCGTGCACGTACCCCTTGTTCCAGATCCGGTTCCACGCCTCCTCGATGAGGTCGTGGGGGATTACCAGGCCGTACTTCTCCAGCGGCACGAGGTAGCTGCGGTAGTAGTCGTCGTAGATCCAGCGGCGCCACATCTCGGCGTAGGACTCGCGGTCCTTGCGCCGGTCCTTGGTGCCGTACTCGATGAACGTGCCGATGGCCGCGTCCACCACCGCGTGGTTGTTCCACCAGGCGTAGCGCAGGTCGCGCTCCAGGAGCTGGTGGTTGGACTCGTCGGACAGGGCCATGAGCAGGGTGGCGTAGCCGTTGGAGATGTGCCGGCTTTCGTCACTCTGGACACTGTGGAAGACCGTGGGCAGGAGGTAGTCGCCGTTGGCCGCGGCCTCGGCAGGCATGGCCACGAACAGGGTGTTCGTGAACGCGGTCTCCGCCACGATCGTGAGGTAGATGGAGGCGGCGGTGATCGCGTCGCCGGTGATGAAGCCCTCGGCGAACTGGCGGCCGATCGTGCCGCAGTAGTCGTTCTGGAAGTTCCTCAGGCTCGAGTTGAAGCCGGCCGGGTCGATGTAGTTGTTCATGTACAGGCGCTTGAGGTTCTGCTGGATCGTCGAGTGCCGGACCTCGTCGATCATCTGGATCGCCTGGCCGTTATGCAGTTCCGGGTTCGGGACGGTGCGGAACAGCAGCGGCATCGCCCGCGCGGCGGAGATCTCCGGCAGCGGGATGATGGACAGGAATAGCTTCTGCCACTCCAGCCAGCGCTCCTGGACCTGGCGGAACATGTTGCCGCGGATCGCGCCGTCCTGCGCGCCGTAGACCCGGTGGTCCTTCTCCTCCTGCATCGGGAAGTAGGAGCGGAGGACCTGCTTGAGCGGGTCTTTCTTGGCGGCCTTGCGGAATGTGTAGTCGGTGCCGTAGTGGCTCACCGGCTGGTGATACTGGGGTTCCCAGGACAGCTCCTGGATCTTCTGGTGGGCCTTGGCCACGCTCTGGCGGCTCATCGGCATTCCTCCTCACCGGCCTCGTCGGCCTCACTTGCCTCGGTGGCCTCGTCGGCCTCGGTGGCCTTGCTGGCCTTGCTGGCCTCGCATCGGCCGTAAAGTCCTTGCGTGGTGATGACACAACGGCTACGGCTGCTCTGTGTTCTCATCCTGAGACAGGCCGGATTCCTCGTAGGCGGCGCGCAGTTCGGCCAGCAGGTCCCGGGCCGCTGCCCGCACCCGGTTGTCGCCCTCGGCCCTCGGCGTGACGCCGAGCGCGCGCAGCAAGTCGGCCGCGGGGGCGCCGGGGTCGCCCGCCTCGCCGAGCACCGGATGCAGGCCCTGGTCAGCGAGATGATGGAACACGAGGTTGACGACGGTCCACGGGTTATACGTCTGAGGCGGCTCCATGAACCCGACTTCACGCCGACGCGATTGCGCAAGCGGTCTCAAGTTGAGACAGTGCTTCGTAACAAGGGGTTTATCGTCTGGACAGCTGCGGTACCTCCGGCAGGGCTCGCCAGGCTTGCGTGAGGAGGCGAGATGAGACGTGCACCACTGCGGACGCACGGGACGCGGACGCACGCGACCACCGATCGCCTCGCGGCGGAACGCGATCGGTTCCTCGCGTCCGAGCCCGTCGACACGCGGGCTGTCCGGGGGCCGATACTCGCCTCCTGGTGGCGGTCCCGCGAGCGGAACGTCGCGGCGGACCGGCTCGACCTCTCCTACCTGCGCGAGCCGGACCTGGAATCCACGCTGGTGCGCAGCGCGCGGCCGGTGCTGCGAAAGCTGCACGAGCAGCTCGACGGGCAGCCGATCAGCATCATCCTCACCGACGAGGCCGGCCTGGTGCTATACCGGCTCACCGGCGACAGGGAACTGGAACGGCACCTGGACTCGATCATGCTCGCGCCTGGCTTCTCCTACGCCGAGGACACCGTCGGGACCAACGGCATCGGGACCGCGCTCGAATCCGGTGGGGCTGCCCACGTGTTCGGCCACGAGCACTACGCGGAGCGGCTGGAGGGCATGGCCTGCGCCGGGAACCCTGTCCGGGATCCGGTGTCGGGGAAGACCGTCGGGCTGGTGGACCTCACCTGCTGGCGCAGGAACGCGGACCCGCTCATGGTCTCCCTCGTGCAGGCGACGGCGGCGAGGGTCAGCGAGGAACTGGCCGCGGCGAGCAGCGGCGACCACCAGCGGCTGCTACGAGAGTACCTGCGGTCCTGCCGGCATTCGGGCGGGATCGTGCTGGCGATCGGCAACGACGTCGTCATGCTCAACGACTACGCCCGCCAGGTGCTCAGCCCCGTTGACCAGGCGGCGCTCATCACCCGCGCCGCCGACGCGCTGGCATGGCCGGGGTCGGGCTCGGCGTCGGGGTGGGGACCTGGCTCGGGGTCGGGGTGGGGACCGGGTTCGGGGTCGGGGTCGCCGGGAGTGGTGACGGCGGACCTGCCCAGCGGGACGGTGGTCCGGCTTTCCTGCCGCCGTCTGCGTCCCGACGGGCCGGCCATCGACGGGGTCGTGCACGTCAAGGTGATTGCCCCGGCGGTGCCGGAGATCGAGATTCCGGCGCAGTACTCGCCCGTGGCGCCGGGCTCCGTGGCGCCGGGTTCCGGGTCACGGACCGGTTCCGGGTCACGGACCGCTGGGCCGGCGGCGCCCGCGGTAACTCCTTCGACGGCGCCGCGGTGCTCGATGACGCTGCCGGGCCTGGTCGGCAGCGGGGCGGCGTGGCGGCGCGCTTGCCGCGACGCGGAATCCGGCTACGACAGTGGTGAATGGCTGGTCCTCGACGGCGAGCGCGGCGCGGGCAAGCTGGCCCTGGCCCGCGCGGTGCACCAGCGGCGGAACCCCACCGCCCCGTTCCACTCGCTTGACGTGGCGACCGGGGACTGGCTGGCCGAGGCGCGCCGCGAGCTGCTCGACGGCACCGGCCTGCTGGTGATCCAGCACGTGAACGCGCTGAGCGCTCGCCAGGCGCGAGCACTGGCGAGCGCGCTGCAGGACGCCAGGCGCGCGGGCAAGGACGCGGACCTGCGTGTCGCCGTGACGCTGGACCGCGGCCGGGCGCGCGGCGACCTGACCGAGCTGCTGCGGTTCTTCCCCGGCACGGTCGAGGTGCCACCGCTCCGCCACCACAGCGAGGACCTACGTGAGCTGGTGCCGTTCTTCCTCGCCAGGCTCAGCCAGCAGGGGCGGTTGTCCTGCTCCCCGGCGGCGATGCAACTGCTGCTCCGGCACTGCTGGCCGGGCAACGTCACCCAGCTGCGGGACGTGCTCCGGCAGGTGGCGCAGCGCCGCAGGGCCGGCACGATCATGCCGCGGGACCTGCCCCCGGAATGCTGGACGGTCAGCCGCCGGGTGCTGTCGCCGCTGGAGTCGATCGAGCGCGACGCGATCGTCCAGGCGCTGCTCGACCACGACGGCAGCAAGGTGGACGCCGCCCGCGCCCTCGGCATGTCCCGCGCCACCATCTACCGTCGCATCCGCGAGTACGGCATAGTCACCGACTGATGCCTTATACCTCTGGGGTCCTCACAGGGAGGACAGCATGTCGACGGTGGCCCGGCTGCGCGCCCTGGTGGCGGTGGCGGATTCCGGATCTGTGCGGATGGCGGCAGGCCGCCTCAGCGTCACCGAGTCCGCCGTATCCGCGGCGCTCGCGGCGCTCGCCCGGGAAGTCCGGGTCCCGCTCGCCGAGCGGGACGGGCGCGGGCTCCGGCTGACGGCGGCGGGGGCGTCCTACGCGGAGTACGCGCGGAAGATCCTCGGCCTGCACGAAGAAGCCCTGGCCGCCGCCCGGTCCGGGCGGGATCCGGAGCAAGGCACCGTCCGCGTCGCGGCGGTCACCACCGCGGGCGAGCAACTGCTGCCCAGGCAGCTCGCGTCTTTCCTGAGCGCGCATCCAACTGTCGACCTGCGGCTTGAGGTGGGCAGCAGCGAGCGGATGTGGGCCATGTTCGCCGCGCACGAGGCGGACGTGATGATCGGCGGCAAGCCGCCCGCCGGAGTTGCCGACGCGGTGATCAGGGCGACCCGCCCCAACCTGCTGGTGGTCGTCGCGGCACCCGCAGTCGCCCAGGTGATAACAGCAAGTGACCTCGGTGCCGCCCGGTGGCTGCAGCGGGAAGCCGGATCCGCGACCCGGTCGCATGGCGAGGCGCTGCTGGCCAGCCTCGAGGCCGAGCCGTCCCGGCTGACGCTGGGCTCGAGCGGCGCAGTCATCGCCTGCGCCGTCGCGGGGCTCGGCGCCACCCTCGCTCCCCGGGAGGCGGTCCGGCATCACCTCGCCACCGGTGAACTGGAGGAGGTTCCGGTACCCGGTACGCCGCTGCGCCGCCCGTGGCGGGCGGTGACGCACCGGCAGCCACCGCCCGCGGCGGTCCTCCTCGTCTCGCATCTCGTCGCGGACCACGGCTGGCGCGCACCGCGCGGCGCCGCACTCGCGGACTCTTTACCTGTTGCCTTACCTGCTGCGATGGTGATGCGCGGCAGCGCGGTTGCTCCCGGGCGGCGCGGAGGCATCGGCTGTCAACTGAGCTGCCGACCTTAACTGTGTCGTTGGGGGCTCGCACCCTACCAGCCCCGCTGCTATATCACGTTAAATTCCTATATGCCTGAACCTTAAGTTCAGGCATATAGGAATGCAGGATACTTGACAGTGTCCTTCGGGGCGATATTTGACCCGAAGGACACAGCTAAGCTTGCTGCGCCGTCGTGGCGCGGGAGCGGAGGTCTCCTAGACGAGGCCTTCTAAACAAATGCTCAAGTATTACGCAAAAGACTTGATTGATCGTTGTGGAAATGTCTCCCATCCTGAAGCCAGGCAGCCCAAGCCAGGCAGCCGGAGACGCCCAGGCAGCCGAAGGCGCCCACCGCCGGGCAACCGAACAGGAGAGACATGACGCAACGATGGAGTGCGGGCGTGCTGCAGTACGCCGAGATGGGCTACTGGCAGCCGGACTACGAGCCGAAGCCGACGGATGTGCTCGCCGCGTTCCGGATCACGCCCCAGGAGGGGGTTCCGCCGGAGGAAGCGGGCGCGGCGGTCGCGGGCGAGTCGAGCACCGCGACCTGGACCGTGGTGTGGACGGACCGGCTCACCGCTCACGATAACTACCAGGCCAAGTGCTACCGGATCGAGCCGGTGCCATCCCCCGACGGCCAGCGGGGTCCCAATCAATACATCGCCTACATCGCCTACGACCTCGACCTGTTCGAGGAAGGCTCCATCGCCAACCTGTCCAGCAGCATCATCGGGAATGTCTTCGGCTTCAAGGCCCTGAAGGCGCTGCGCCTGGAGGACATGCGCATCCCGCCGCACTACGCCAAGACGTTCCAGGGCCCGGCGCACGGCATCGTGATGGAGCGCGAGTACCTGAACAAGTACGGCCGCCCGCTGCTCGGCGCCACCGTCAAGCCGAAGCTTGGCCTCAGCGCGAGAAACTACGGCCGGGTCGTCTACGAGGCGCTGAAGGGCGGCCTCGACTTCACCAAGGACGACGAGAACATCAACTCCCAGCCGTTCATGCGCTGGCGCGACCGGTTCGTCCACTGCATCGAGGCCGTGAACAAAGCCCAGCAAGAGACCGGCGAGGTCAAGGGCCACTACATGAACGTCACCGCGGCGACGATGGAGGACATGTACGAGCGGGCCGAGTTCGCGAGGGACCTCGGCAGCATCATCGTCATGATCGACCTGACCATCGGCTACACGGCGATCCAGTCGATGGCCAAATGGGCCCGCAGGAACGGCATGATCCTGCACCTGCACCGGGCCGGCCACTCCACGTACACCCGGCAGAAGAACCACGGCGTGAACTTCCGCGTCATCGCCAAGTGGATGCGCCTGGCGGGCGTCGACCACATCCACGCGGGCACGGTCGTCGGGAAGCTGGAGGGCGACCCTGGCTCGGTCGCCGGCTACTACGACTCGCTCCGCGTCAACACCGCGCGGCCCGACCCGGCCAAGGGCCTGTACTTCGAGCAGGACTGGGCGTCGCTGCCCGCCGTCATGCCGGTCGCCTCCGGCGGCATCCACGCCGGCCAGATGCACCAGCTGCTGCACCTGCTCGGCGAGGACGTGATCCTGCAGTTCGGCGGCGGGACGATCGGCCACCCGATGGGCATCGCCGCGGGCGCGACGGCCAACCGCGTCGCCCTGGAGACGATGATCAAGGCCCGCAACGAGGGCCGCGACTACCTGTCGGAGGGTCCCGACATCCTGAAGCAAGCCGCCAAGCGCAGCCGCGAGCTCGACATGGCCCTGGCCACCTGGGGCGACGTGACCTTCACCTACGAATCGACCGACACTCCCGACGTGGTGGTGACGCCCTCATGAGGATCACCCAGGGCACGTTCTCCTACCTGCCGGACCTGACCGACGCCGAGATCGCCGCCCAGTTGCAGTACGCGCTGGATAACCGGTGGGCGGTGTCGGTCGAGTTCACCGACGACCCGCACCCCCGCAACAACCTCTGGGACATGTGGGGCCTGCCGATGTTCGACCTCATCGATGCCGCCGGCGCGCTGCGGGAGGTCAACGAATGCCGCAAGGCCTACCCGTCCCGCTACATCCGGGTGAACGCGTACGACGCGACGAAGGGCAGGCAGACGACCGCGCTGTCGTTCATCGTGAACCGGCCCGCGGACGAGCCCGGCTTCCGCCTCGACCGCTCCGAGGGCCCCGACCGGCGCATCACCTACACGACGCACCCGTACGCGCTGGACCGCCCGGCGGGCGACCGCTACCCGTCGTGAGCGAGCCAAACGGCGCGCGCCCGGCGTTCGGCCTGAGGACCAGGCCGGACCCGGGTGACCGGCCCCCCGAGCGCCTCCCGGACCGGCTCCCCGCGGATGCGAAGATCGATCTTTCTACCGAACGGATACTCGCGTCTGTGGACGTCGTCCTCGATTCCCTGGACCGTGAGCTAGTAGGCCTCGCCCCGGTCAAGACCAGGGTCAGGGAGATCGCGGACCTGCTGCTGGTGGACCGGGTCCGGGAACGGTTCGGGTTGTCGGCCGAAAGGCCGAACCTGCACATGTGCTTCACCGGCAACCCGGGCACCGGGAAGACGACCGTGGCGCTGCGCATGGCCGGCCTGCTGCACCGGCTCGGCTACCTGCGGCGCGACCGCGTCGTGTCGGTGACGCGGGACGACCTGGTCGGCCAGTACGTCGGCCACACCGCCCCGAAGACCAAGGAGGTGCTGAAGCGGGCGATGGGCGGCGTGCTGTTCATCGACGAGGCCTACTACCTGTACCGTGCGGAAAACGAGCGGGACTACGGGGGCGAGTCCATCGAGATCCTGCTGCAGTACATGGAGAACAGCCGCGACGACCTCGTGGTGATCCTGGCCGGCTACGCCGACCGGATGGACGCGTTCTTCGCCTCCAACCCGGGGATGAGCTCCAGGATCGCGCACCACCTGGACTTCCCCGACTACACCCTGGAGGAGCTGGAGGCGATCGGCGAGCTGATGCTCGGAGGGCAGCAGTACCGGCTTTCACCGGCCGCGGCCGGGGCGTTCCGCGACTACCTGCGGCTGCGCATGACCCAGCCCCGGTTCGCCAACGCCCGCAGCGTCCGCAACGCCCTGGAGCGCGCCCGCCTCCGGCACGCCAGCAGGCTGGCCGCGACCCGCGGCGCGCTCGGCAAGGACGACTTCATGCGCCTCGAGCCCCCCGACTTCCTGGGCAGCCGCGTATTCCGCTGACGCCCGGTGGCCCCGGAGCGCCAGTGGCTCAATTCGGGATCTTCGGAATACCCGCCAGGGTATTTGTAGAGCTGCGATCACCCCGTGTGGAGGATAAGTGCGGTCCAGGACTCGTCGTTTATTTATTTGCGCTTGTCCGGTTTGGTGCGTGACTTCCGTGCCAGGATGGGTTAATGGCGATCAGCGATATCGACGAGGCGGCGCTCGCGGCGAAGTTCGAGGTG
>JAFMRC010000009.1:0-28620 GCA_017354375.1 Nocardiopsaceae bacterium
GGCCCGCTCGTCGGCGGGGGCGATCGCGGCGCGGATGGCCACCGGCCAGCGCGGCAAGGGGCTGCTGCACCGGGTCGCCACGCCGCTGCGCGACCGGTACATCGGCAACGCCAACGTGTTCTCGCTGCACGACGTGGACGCGCTGACCCGGTACGGGGACGGAACGGTCTACGACGTGACCGACCCCCTGTACGACCAGGCGGAGGAAGCGGAGCTGGACGACGTCGCCACCATGCAGCTGATCGACATCAGCACCTGGCTGCCGGGGGACATCCTGGTCAAGGCCGACCGGATGTCGATGGCGCACGGTCTCCAGCTGAGGTCGCCGTTCCTGGACCGGGAGGTGATGGCGGTCGCCTCCCGGCTGTCCCGCGCGGAGAAGACGGCCGCGGGGACCACGAAGTTCGCGCTCCGGGAGGCCGTCGGCGCGATCCTGCCGCAGTCGGCGGCGGAGCGGCCCAAGCTCGGCTTCCCGGTGCCGCTCGGGCACTGGTTCCGCGACGAGCTGGCCGGGTTCCCCGAGCACGTGCTGCGCGGCGCGCGGACCGAGGAGTGGCTGGACAAGCGGGCGGCGCTGGACGTGGCACGGCGTTTCGCTGGCGGTGACCCGGACGTGTCGTGGCGGCAGGTCTGGTCGCTGGTCGTGTTCTCGCTGTGGCACCAGATCTTCGTGGAGCAGGTCTTCGACCCGGTGAAGCTCGGCTGGACGCGCGGTGCTGCCGCCGGCGGCCGACGAGGCCTTCCCCCCGCGGACCGAAGCCGCCCGCGCGGCTAACGGGGCCGGGCTGCGGCGGCCCACGCCCGCGTGGAGGATAAGTGCTCTTCCTGCCCACATATCCTCCACGCGAAGCCCTTCCGGTGTGGCGTAGACAGGCGCGACGATCCGTTCGGATAAAGGGTTGTTAGGGTTTCAGGCGCCGGAGGCGTCCGGGGCCGGGGGGGTCCGGGGCGGTGGGAGCACGCCGGTGGCCGCGAGTTGCTCGCGGATCTTGCGGCGGCCCCGGTGCAGCCGGGACATCACGGTGCCGACCGGGGTGCCCATGATCTCGGCGATCTCCCGGTACGGGTAGCCCTCGATGTCGGCGAGGTAGACCGCGACGCGGAACTCGTTGGGCAGGCCGCGCAGCGCGCGCAGCAGGTCGGAGTCCGTGGTCCGGTCCAGGGCTTCCGCCTCGGCCGAGGGGACGGGCGCGTGCAACCGGTCGGCCGACATCTGCCACTCGGCCAGGTCGCCGCCGAGTGCCTGCTGGGGCTCCCGCTTGCGCTTGCGGTACACGTTGATGAACGTGGTGGTCAGGATGCGGTTGAGCCAGGCGCGCAGGTTGGTGCCCGGCCGGAACTGATGGAACGCGGCATAGGCCTTGGCGGAGGCCTCCTGGACGAGATCCTCGGCGTCGCTGGGGTTGCGGGTCATCCGGAGCGCGGCGGGGTACAGCTGGGACAACTGCGGCACGACGTCCCGCTCGAACCTGGTCCTGCTTTCGGCGCTCTCGCTCTCGGCGCTCTCGTCGGACCTGGATGCCGGCTCGCGGGCGGTGCCGTCGTGCTCTTCGTTCGGGCTCATGTGGGGCTCCGGGGGTTGTCAGTCCTACTCATATAGACGCACGAGAGGTCGTACTCGGTCCAGTCTGTGACGCATCTCACTTTAAGATATGTCTCGACTCCCCGGCGCGTGGGTGCCGTCATCCACGGCACATGATGTGCCAGGAACATCAGGAATACCTGTGGCCAGGCTGGTTACGGGCTAAGCGAGCTGCTTGCGCTTGTTTACGGGGCGAGGCTGCGTGCGCCGACTAGATCCAGCCGTGATACCACATGTGCGCATACCAGTCCTGGTACGGGATGATCTTGCCCGCCAGAATCGGGTAGAAGTACCAGAACAATGCTAGCACGGCAAGGGTGTACGCCCCGGCTACCGCGACCCCGATGGCACGCCGTGCCCGGCTGGCGGTGCCGACCGGCTCCAGCAGATCTTCCCCGGCCAGTCGGGGTTCCCCGGTTAGCCGGACCCGGGTTCGGGCCTCCTGGCCTCCCGGGCCGATGATCAGGCCCAGGCACAGCACGATGGACAGGATGAGGAACGGCTCGAACTCCAGCGCGTAGTAGTAGAACTTGGTCCGCGACACGAACGGGAACCACGTCAGCCACCCCGCGGCCACCGAGAGCACCACGGCGCCCGCCCGCCAGTCGCGGCGGGTGAACCACCAGCCCAGGCAGAACAGCAGGGCCGGGATCGACACCCACCAGATGGCCGGGTTGCCTATCGCGAGCACCTCCTGGGCCCACTCCGCGCCGCGGTACCCGGAGGGGCACACCTGGTGGGCCGCTGGCCCGGTGTAGCAGTTCCAGTAGAGCGCCACAGGTCGGCTGATCACGAGCCAGTCCCACGGCTGCGACTCGTACGGGTGCGGCGTGTGCAGTTGCACGGCGAACTGCGCCATGTACTGGTGGTACTTGATGAGCGACCACAGCGCGGAGATCACCGGGATGTTCATGTGATCCGTCGTCTGGGCGTAGTTCCGGTAGTAGCCGGTGCTGGTGAGAAGCCAGCCGGTCCAGGTGACGACGTACGTGACCACCGGGATCACGCCAAGCGAGAGCGGCAGCCACTTGCCGTCCCGCAGGAACGCGCCGGGTATGTAGGCTCGCACCCCCGCGGCGCGGCGGGCGCCGATGTCCCAGGCGACCGCCAGCGCGATGAACGCGACGACGTACCACGACCCGTACTGCTTGGACGCGCAGGCCAGGCCGAGCATCACCCCGGCCGCGACCCGCCACTTCCTGATCCCCAGTTCGGGACCAGCGTCGTCGGAGCGAGTCAGCACCATCGCGGCGGCCAGCCGGGACCGGGACCTGTCCCGGTCGACCAGCAGGCAGCCGAAGGCCGCCAGGACGAAGAACATCAGGAAGATGTCCAGGAGGCCGACCCGGCTCATCACGAACTCCAGGCCGTCCAGGGACAGCAGCAGCCCCGCCAGGCAGCCCAGCAGGGTGGACCGGGTCATCCTCCGGGCGACGCGGCACATGAGGAGGATCGCCAGCGTGCCGAAGAGCGCCGGCGCCACTCGCCAGCCGAGGGAGTTCAGCCCGAACAGCCACTCCCCGACGGCCATGAACAGCTTCCCGAGGGGCGGCTGGACGACCAGCTCGCCATGGCCGCCGTAGCTGCACGCGCTGAAGATGTCCGTGTGGCCCGAGAGGATCAGGGCGTTCGCGTTCTTCTTATCGCACCACTCGACCCCGTGGGTGAGGATCGACCAGGCATCCTTGGCGTAGTAGGTCTCGTCGAAGATCAGGGCGTGCGGGACGGCTAGCCTGGAGAAGCGCATGAACGCGGCGAACGCGGTGACGAGGAGGGGGCCTATCCAGCCCCACGGTCCGTCGTCCGGCATCGGCGTGGCCAGCCGGGCGCGCAGCGTGGCGATCCGGCCGGCTTGCTCAACGGAGACGCGCCCCGGAACCCCGGTGCCTGGGTCGGCCGGGTTAAACCCGGGATTGCCGGAATTGTCGGCGTTGCCGGGCTTGTCGGGGTCCATGCCGGGGGTGCCGTCGGCCTGAGTCGCGGTCATTAGTCGCCATCGTATGTTGAGGGAGGCCCCGGTGGGGAAAACACGCGGAACCGATCAAGGCCACGGGAAAGCCGGCGGCACCGGCGTCCTGACGCTCGCCGCGGCACCGATCGGCCGGGCCGCGGACGCGCCGCCGAGGCTCGCCGCCGAGCTGGCGAAGGCCGACGTCATCGCCGCGGAGGATACCCGCCGGGTGCGGCGGCTCGCGGCGGACCTAGACGTCATCATCGCGGGCCGGATCGTTTCGTACCACGACGTGAACGAGGCCCGCCGCGCCGCCGGGCTCATCACCGAGCTGAAAGCGGGCCGTGACGTGCTGGTGGTCACCGACGCCGGAATGCCCGCCATCAGCGACCCCGGCTACCGGGTCGTCGCCGCGGCCGCGGCCGAGGGCATACCGGTCACCGCCGTGCCCGGCCCCTCGGCGGTGACGACCGCGCTCGCGGTGTCCGGGCTGCCCACCGACCGGTTCTGCTTCGAGGGCTTCCCGCCGCGCAAGACGGGCGAGCGCACCCGCAGGTTCGGCGAGAACGCCGCCGACACCAGGACCCACGTGTACTTCGAGTCCCCGCGCAGGCTTGCCGTGACCCTGGCCGAGCTGGCGCGCTCGCACGGCGAGGACCGGGCAGCGGTTGTGTGCCGCGAGCTCACCAAGACGCACGAGGAAATCCTGCGCGGCACCCTGAGCGAGCTCGCGGAGCGGGCGGCGCGGCAGGAGGCCTCCTCAGGTGGTGTCCGGGGTGAGATCACGCTGGTCGTGACCGGTGTCGGCCGTGCCGCCGCGAGAGCCGCCGCCAGGGCCGCCGCCCGCGAGGCCCGACGTGCCGCCCACCTCGGGACGGACGCGGTCACGCCTTAGCAGGCCGCGCCTTAGCAGGCCGCGCGTTAGCCTGCCGCGCCTTAGCCGGTCACGGGCCGGCGCGTACGCGATCGCCAGCGCGAGGCAGCCGAACGGGACCGCCGTCGTCACGTACCGGTAGTCGAACTCGGCCGTAGCGGCCGGGACCACGATCAGCGCGACCGAGGTCGCCCACGGCAGCAGGGCGGCGAGGGCGGGCCTCGCGTTGCCGCCCTCGTTGCCGCCCGGGTCGCGGCGGCGCCAGCCGAGGACCAGCGCGCCGAGGCCAAGCAGCAAGATCACGCCGTACACCGTGCCCGGCAGCCAGATGTACCGCTGGTAGACGCGGATCGCCCCGGCGAACGGGTTGACCACGTCGGTCGACGGGTCGCCGCCGGCGAGGTAGGCCTGCGCCGAGGACGGGTAGCCGTCGACCGGATGATTGGCGGAGATAGGCACCGACTTGTAGCCGAACAGGTACTCGTCGTAGGTCTCGGCGTTCGGGAAGGCCGTACGGGGCCAGTAGAACGCCCGCCACGTGTCATCGAAGACCGCCTTCGCGTAGTCCAGCGGCTGCGCCTCGATGGCCCTGATCGCGAACTGCTGGGCGAGGTGGTCGGGCAGCGGGGAGAACACGGGTGCCGGGAACCGGAAGAGCGGGCTGTCCTGCCTCCAGATGTAGTCCTGCGCGACGGGGCGCGCCGACGGCGGCACGGTGGAGCACAGCGAGAGCAGGTCGGTCGGCAGCGTGCCCATCTTCGAGCACTCGGCGAACGTCATCACCCGCGAGTACAGGAAGACGCCGGTGGACTCGCTGGTGCTGAACGTCCCGTACTGGGCGTCGTACCACCCGGCGTAGGCCGCCGTCGGGGCCAGGGCCGTCATCCCGAATGCCACCGCGGACGCGATGAGCGTCTTCCACCCGGACCGGCTAAGCGCGAGGGCCAGCAGGATCCACAGCCCGGCCAGCGGGACCAGCGGCAGCCCGGTGGTCCGGACGACCGCCGACAGGCCGATCAGCACACCGGCCACCGCGCACCGCAGGACCGTTCCGCGGGACCTCCCGAGGGGTGACCAGAGCAGGATGGTGAGCGCCAGCATGACCAGGAACAGGAACAGGGTGTCCGACATGATCAGGTGCTCGAGCTCGACCTCGAACCCGTCGAACAGCACCGGCAGCGTCATCAGCACCGCCAGCCACGACGGGCAGGAGAACCGCCGTTTCGCCAGCGCGTAGATCATTACCCCGGTCAGCAGGCCCATCACGTGCTGGGACACCGTCACCAGCGCGAAACTGTGGAACGGCCGAAGCAGGAGCAGGTACAGCGAGTACCCGGAGGTGCGGACCGGGTCCAGTTGCAGGTTGATCGTGGTGTCCACGTAGTCCCACGAGTCGTTGAACCACGACTGCCAGCGGTAACCGAGCTCGGCGTCCAGTCGCAGCAGCGCTGACGCGACCAGGGCCGCTGTGAATAGCCGGTTGCGGCCGATAAGCCCGGTGATCTTTCCGCGCTCGAACCGCGAGCCGACCGCGGGCATTGCCCTCAAACCCGTATCCTCCTATGCGCAGGTGGCGCCTTCAGGCGGCCGCCGCTCTACACGGTAATAGCTCGGACGGCAACGGGTAATTCGAGGCCCGGAATCAGAACGAGTGGTAAAGACAACATCATGGAGCCGACGTGGAACTGACCGTGGTCATGCCCTGCCTCAACGAGGCCGAAACCGTGGCCACGTGCGTCGCCAAGGCGGTGCGCTGCATGGCCGACAACGGCATCGATGGCGAGGTCGTGGTCGCCGACAACGGCAGCACCGACGGCAGCCAGCAGCTCGCGACCGATGCGGGCGCACGGGTGGTCCCGGTCGCCGAGAAGGGCTACGGCAACGCGCTCATGGGCGGCATCATCGCCGCCCGCGGCGAGTACGTGATCATGGGCGACGCCGATGACAGCTACGACTTCACCGGCCTGATGCCGTTCGTCGAGGAGCTGCGGGACGGTGCCGACCTGGTGATGGGCAACCGGTTCAAGGGCGGCATCGCCCCTGGCGCCATGCCGCCGCTGCACAGGTACCTGGGCAACCCGGTGCTGAGCTTCATCGGCCGCCTGTTCTTCCCCAGCGCGATCGGTGACTTCCACTGCGGCCTGCGCGGCTTCAGGCGAGACAGCGCCCTGGCGCTGAACCTCCAGGCGACCGGCATGGAGTTCGCCAGCGAGATGGTGGTGAAGGCCACGCTCTGGCAGCAGGACGTCCGGGAGGTTCCCACCACCCTGAAGAAGGACGGCCGCAGCCGCCCGCCGCACCTGCGCAGCTGGCGGGACGGCTGGCGCCATCTGCGGTTCCTGCTGCTGTTCAGCCCGCGCTGGCTGTTCTTCCTCCCCGGCCTCGTACTGCTCGTGGCGGGCCTGGTCGTCGGCGCCGCCGTCACGACGGGCCCGATCCAGATCGGCGGCGTGACATTCGACGTTGACACCCTGGTCGCCGCCGGCGGGAGCGTGGTCATCGGGTTCCAGCTCATGCTGTTCTGGGTGTTCACCCAGGTATACGCGGGCTCGGAGGGCTTCCTGCCGCACGAGCCGGCGGTGCAGAAGCTGCTGGGGCGGCTCTCCCTGGAACGCGGCCTGGTCCTCGGCGCGATCGTCGGCCTCGCGGGCCTGGTCGGCCTGGTCTTCTCGCTGACGTACTGGCAGGCGAACAGGTTCGGCTCCCTGAACTACGAGCACGCGCTGCGGCTGATGGTCCCGTCGGTGACGGCGCTGGTGGTGAGTTGCCAGCTGGTCTTCGGCGGCTTCTTCCTGTCGATCCTCGGCATCAAGCAGACCCGCCACACCCCGCTCGGCGCGAAGACCACGATAAATAATGCGAGCGACGAGGCCGCGACTGCCCGTAGGCTTTAACCATGTCATCCGCTACTCCCAAGCACATCCTCGCCGCCCCGGCCTGGCCGTACGCCAACGGCCCGCGGCACATCGGGCACGTCTCCGGCTTCGCCCTCCCCAGCGACATGTTCAGCCGGTACCAGCGGATGGCGGGCAACAAGGTCCTGATGGTGTCCGGTACCGACGAGCACGGCACGCCGATCACCGTCCAGGCCGACAAGGAGGGCGTCGCGCCGCGGCAGGTGGCCGACCGGTACAACAAGGTCATCGGGACCGACCTGGCCAACCTGGGCATGAGCTACAACCTCTTCACCCGGACCACCACCCGCAACCACCACGCGGTCACCCAGGAAATGTTCGGCACGCTCCTGCGGAACGGGTACATCTTCCCGAGGACCACGCTCGGCGCGGTCTCCCCGTCCACCGGCCGCACGCTGCCGGACCGCTACATCGAGGGCACCTGCCCGATCTGCGGCTACCCGAGCGCTCGCGGAGATCAGTGCGACAACTGCGGCAACCAGCTCGACCCCACCGAGCTGATCGACCCCAAGTCGAAGATCAACGGTGAGACGCCGACGTTCGTCGATTCCGAGCACTACTTCCTGGACCTGCCCGCGTTTACCGAGGTCCTCGGGAGCTGGCTGCAGTCCAAGTCCGGCCAGTGGCGGCCGAACGTGCTGAAGTTCTCCCTCAACCTGCTCGATGACCTGCGCCCTCGGGCGATCACCCGTGACCTCGACTGGGGCGTCCCGGTCCCGCTCGACGGATGGCGCGACCGGCCGGACAAGAAGATCTACGTCTGGTTCGACGCGGTCATCGGCTACCTGTCGGCGTCCATCGAGTGGGCGCGCCGCTCCGGCGACCCGGACGCCTGGCGCGCCTGGTGGAACGATCCGGGCGCCGAGGCCTATTACTTCATGGGCAAGGACAACATCACCTTCCACAGCGAGATCTGGCCGGCGATCCTCCTGGGGTACGGCGGCAAGGGCGCCAAGGACGGCACCCCCGGCCCGTACGGGGAGCTGAACCTGCCGTCGGAGGTGGTGTCCAGCGAGTACCTGACGATGGAGGGCAGGAAATTCTCGTCCTCCCGCCAGGTCGTCATCTACGTCCAGGATTTCCTGGAGCGTTACGACGTCGATGCGCTTCGTTATTACGTGGCGGTCGCCGGCCCGGAGAACCAGGACACGGATTTCACCTGGCGTGAGTTCGTCCGGCGCAACAACGACGAGCTCGTCGCCACCTGGGGAAACCTGGTCAATCGCGCGGTGTCGTTCGCGGCGAAGAATATCGGCGCCATTCCGGAGGCGGGCGAGCTGACCTCGGCCGACACCGAGCTGCTGGCCAGTTCCCGCGCCTCGTTCGCCGCCGTCGGCGAGCAGCTCGGCCGGTCGCACTTCAAGGCCGCGATCACCGAGGCGATGCGGACGGTCGCGGAGGCGAACAAGTACTTCTCCGAGCAGGCTCCGTGGAAGCTGCGCACCTCCGACCCGGCTCGGATGCGGACCGTGCTGCACGTGGCGCTGCAGGCGGTCGATGACGCGAAGACGCTCCTGACGCCGTTCCTGCCGCGCTCGTCGCAGGCCGTCTACGAGATGCTCCACGGCCCCGGCGACTGGTCCGGAATGCCGCGCATCGAGACCGTGGACGAGGCCGGCGAGCCGTCCTACCCGGTCATCACCGGCGATTACGATACGTCGTTCCGCTGGGAATCGGTGCCGGTGACTCCCGGCTTGAAGCTGTCTGCCCCGAAACCGCTTTTCACCAAGCTGGACCAGTCCGTGGTCGATGAGGAAATCGCCCGGCTGAGCGCCGACGATTAGCCCGAACGGATCGTGGTGACTGGACCCGTCAACGACGTAACCCGGCAATCGCCAGGAACGGGCGCTCTCCCGGAACCGGGCGCGTTCGACAGCCATGCCCACATGGACATGACCGGAGTTCCGGTAGAAAGCCTGCTGGACGCCGCCCGGGAGGCCGGGATCGCCCGCGTGGTCAACGTCGGCTGCGACGTGTCCTCGTCGCGGTGGTCGGTGGAGGCGGCGGCCGCCTATCCCGGGGTATACGCGGCCGTCGCCATCCACCCGAACGACCTGCCCGGCCAGGCGCGGGGGGATGACCGGCCCGGCCAGGCGGAACCCGCCCGGGTCCATGCCCCTGATAGCGCCGGGGGAGCCGCGGTCCTGGCCGAGATCGAGCGCCTCGCGGCGCAGCCGGAAACCGTCGCTATCGGGGAGACCGGCCTCGACTATTACTGGCACGACACGCCACCGGAGGCGCAGCGGGAATGGTTCCGGGCGCACGTCGAGATCGCGCGCCGGCTCGGCAAGCCCGTCATGATCCACGACCGGGAGGCCCACGAGGACGTGCTCGCGATCCTGGAGGAGTACGCGCCGTGGCCCCCCTATTCAGTGATATTTCACTGTTTTTCCGGTGATGCGGACATGGCGGGGAAATGCGCGGAATCCGGATATGTCATGAGCTTCGCGGGGACCGTCACCTTCAAGAACGCGGAATCGCTCCGCGAAGCCGCGAAGGCGGCCTCGGCCGACCTGATGCTGGCGGAGACGGACGCGCCGTTCCTGACCCCGGTCCCGCACCGCGGCAAGCCGAACTCCCCCGCCATGACCGCCCATACCATCCGCTTCCTCGCGGACCTGAAGGGCCTGGACCTGGCGGACTTCTGCGCCCAGCTCCAATTCGTCGGCGCCCGCGTCTTCGGCTGGTAACCGTGCCCCCCTTGCCTGCCCCCCCGTCCCGCCCCACCCCATCCCCGCGCCCGCCCCGCCTCGCCCGGCCTGGCCCCTCGCCCTGCCTCGCCCCATCCTCTCGCCCGCCCCGCGCCTGCCCCCCCTCCGTCACTCTCGCCACACCCGGCACTCCCGTACTACCTTGTAGGACTTTCACCCTTCTTCCCGCCCGTTTCGCGGCTTTTGCCCGTGCGGAACTCCAACAAAGAAGCCGGTGAGCGCCGCCGTGGCGGGGGTGCGGGTGCTGGGGGCGGGGGACGTACGCGACATCGCGGGCAGGCTCGGGGTGCGGCCGACTAAGAGGCTTGGGCAGAACTTCGTGGTCGAGCCGGGCACGGTCCGCCAGATCGCGGCCATCGCGGCGCCGCGGCCCGGAGACGTGGTCCTTGAGGTGGGGCCGGGGCTCGGCTCGCTGACGCTCGCGCTGCTGGAGGCGATGGTCGAGGCCGCGGATGCGAGCGAGACCGCCGAGGCAAGAGGTGTTAGCGCTGCGGCAGCGGGTGACGAAGAGGCGGCAGGGATCCCAGGCGCTGCCGGGGTAGGGCGTGCCGGGGCGGGAGAGAGCGTAGCGGCACCGGCACGACTCGTCGCGGTGGAGATCGATCCGGCGCTGGCGGCGGCGCTGCCGGAGACGATCGCGGCCCGCACGCCCGAGGCGGCGGACCTGGCGGGCCGGGTCACGGTCGTGGCGGCGGACGCGATGCGCGTAAGCGCCTCCGATGTGGGGGAGCCGACCGTGCTGGCGGCGAACCTGCCGTACAACGTGGCCGTTCCCGTGGTGCTGCGCCTGCTGGCCACGCTACCGTCCCTGGAGCGGGGGGTCGTCATGGTGCAGGCCGAGGTCGCCGACCGGATGTGCGCGGCACCGGGCAGTCGCGTCTACGGGGCGCCCTCGGCCAAGCTGGCCTGGCACGCCGCGGCCAGGCTGGCCGGGACGGTCCCCCGTAGCGTGTTCTGGCCCGTCCCCAACGTGGACTCCAAGCTGGTCGCGTTCGAACGCCACGACCAGCCGGGAGCGGCCGGGGCCAGCCGGGAGGAGACCTTCGCGGTGATCGACGCGGCGTTTGGCCAGCGAAGGAAGACGCTGCGGGCCGCGCTCGCGGGGTGGGCGGGGTCGGCCGCCAAGGCGGAGCGGATGCTGCGGGCCGCGGGGATCGACCCGGGCGCCCGCGGCGAGTCTCTCGATATCGGAGATTTCGCGCGTATCTCGCGGGGCCGCGCCTGAGCCGTGTCCGCACCGTAACGGCAGGTCAGACCGGCTTAGCGGTGGCATGTTTAACTCTGAGTTGTTATGTTGCTACATTTTACCTCTTGTGAGTAAAAAATTAACGATGTTACATTTCCGTTGTGAAAGGAATCACGATCCTGATCGCCAGCGTGACGCGCCGCCTCGGCTTGACCCGCGCGCCGCGGCGAGCTGCACTCATCGTCTGCGCATCCGCGCTCGGACTCGCCGCGAGCTTCCTGCTCGTGATACCTGGAGTTCCGGGCCTTTCGGCTGCTCCGGCGAAGGCCGCCACGGCGGCCTCCATCCGGCCCGCGATGGACGCGGCCGGGACGCGGCTCATCACCGTCTTGTCCAGCGGGCAGGTGGGCAACTACTGGAAGAAGTCCGACGGATTCTGGTACGGCCCGGACCCGATCGGCGGCACCGCCCGCTCCGACTCCCCGGTCACCATCGACTCCGCGGGCAACCATGTGGTGTTCATCAACTCCTCCGGCAGCGTGGTCGAGGACACGAGGAACGCCTCGACCGGCGTCTGGTCGGGTCCGGCCGCGATCGGCGGCACCGCCCGCGCCGGGTCGCCGCTGGCGTTCAGCGGCAACGGCAGCACCGTGGCGTTCGTCAACAGCTCCGGTGACGTGGTCGCCGACACGCTGTCCGGCAGTACCTGGTCGGGTCCGGCCGCGATCGGCGGCACCGCCCGCTCGGACTCGCCGATGGCCATCAACGACAACGCGACCCACGTCTACTTCGTGGACACCTCCGGTAACGTCGCCAACGACTGGGTGGTGAGCGGCGCCTGGAAGGGACCCGCCGGGATCGGCGGCACCGCCGGCGCCGGCTCATCGATGGCCACATCCGACAGCGGCAATACCGTGGCGTTCATCGACCCGTCCGGTTACGTGGTCAACGACTGGGCCACGAGCAGCGGCTGGAAGGGGCCGGCGGAGCTGGGCGGTACCGCCCGCGCCGGGTCTCCCCTGGCCCTGGACGGCACGCCGGGCCACGTCTACTACGTGAATTCCTCCGGTTACGTGGTCAACGACTGGCAGACGAGCAGCGGCTGGAAGGGACCCGCGGGGGTCGGCGGCGTCGCCACGTCCACATCGGGGATCGCCAGCGCGGACTCGGGGTCGGGCATGATCGCGTTCTACAACGCCAACGACTCCAACCTGCTCAACCTGGACTGGAACGGCGGCGGGTACTGGCACGGCCCAGGCGCCCCCGACACCCTCACATCCAACTTCAAGGGCGGGAACTGGCCCTATGACAACGGCAACGGCCAAGGCAACTACCAGAACCAGCCGCTTGTCCTCACCGGCCTGAGCGCGTCGGACACGCCGGCCCAGGCGGAGTCCACGGCCGAATCGATCGTCGGCAACTTCTACTCCGACACGGGCGGGAACACCGTCCGGATCCCGATCAACGAGGCCACCGTCTCGTCTAGCTACTGGCCCACCTACGTGGCCGCGATCCAGGGGATGCTGACCAAGGGCAACGTGATCTTGTGCTACTGGACCCAGTCGGGCTCGGGCGGAGTGATCACCAACATGACCAATTACTGGTCGATGTGGGACAAGGTGGTCAGCCAGTTCGGCGGTAACGAGAACGCGTTCTTCGAGCCCATCAACGAGCCGCACGGCTACAGCAGCGCCTCCACGCTGGTGAGCGACGTGTACAACCCGTGGCTGAGCCGGTACTCCAGCATCGACCGCTCTCGGGTGATCCTGGACGGGAGCGGGTACGCGACCAACGTCCCGGCCGTCGGCGCCCTGGTGTCCGGCACCCGGCTCGCGGTCCATGACTACGCCTTCTTCTCCAGCACCGATATGTCCGAGTCCGGATGGGCCTCGGACCTCAGCAGCAAGATCGGAGGCTACGCCAGTCGCACCGTGATGACCGAGTTCGGAGACACGCTGACCTCGGGCATCAACCTCGATCAGCCCACCGGTACCACCGGCAGCGGCAACACCAACGAGATCAACTACTTCCGGGGCATGACCGACGAGGCGCGTCAGCTCGGCATCGGGAGCACGTACTGGCTCGGGATCGGTGCCACCGACGGCTACCGCCTCTACACGGTCAACGGCACCTCGCTGTCGCTGACGAACCAATCGGGCCTCGACCGCCTGCAATACGGCTGGGGCCAGTAACCCTCCGCCCACCCCTCTACCGCGCCACCCGCCCCGCCCCTCTACCGCCCGCTCCTCCACCGCGTGCCAAGCGCGCACTTGGGCAGCCTCTAGTCGGCCCGAAAGCGCACTTGGCACGTCAGGCGGGGGCGCAGGCGGGGGGCAGGCGGGGGCGGCCCGTTTCGCGCCACCCGCCATCCCGCTGCGGCCCGAGTGCGCGCTTGGGCAGCCTCTAGCCGGCCCAAAAGCGCATTCGGGCCAAGGAGGGGTGGGTCCGAGGGCGGGGCGAGGGCGGGGCCGGGCAAAGCAGGGGTGGGTAAAGGCTACGATTCCGACTCGTGGCCAACAGTGTGACCGTGCGGGTGCCCGCCAAGATCAACCTTCAGCTCGCGGTTGGTCCGCCACGCCCGGACGGATACCACGACCTCGTGACCGTGTTCCACGCGATCTCGCTGGCGGACGAGATCACCATCCGTCCAGCGCGGGCCGACAGCGTCCAGGTCAGCGGGGAGGCGGCCGACGCCGTGCCCGACGACGGCGACAACCTCGCGCTCAAGGCCGTCGCGGCGCTGCGCGCGGCATGCGCGCTGCGCGGCATCGACATGCCCGAGCACGCCGGGGTTGCCGTGACGATCACCAAGCGGATCCCGGTCGCCGCCGGGCTGGCGGGCGGCAGCGCCGACGCGGCCGCGGCCCTCGTCGCCTGCAACGAACTGTGGCAGGCCGGGTTCACCCAGGCCGAGCTGTGCGAGGTGTCCGCCGAGGTCGGCAGCGACGTCGCGTTCGCCGTGCTCGGCGGGACCGCGGTCGGGCGCGGCCGCGGGGAGCGGCTCACGTCGGCGCTGGTCCCGCAGTCTAAGTACCACTGGGTGCTCGCGTTCGCCGACGGCCAGCTGTCCACGCCGACGGTGTACGGCACGCTCGACAAGCTGCGCGGGAAGGGTCCCGTGCCGGAGCCGGAGCTGTCCAGCGAGCTGATGACCGCGCTGCGCGCGGGTGACCCGCGGCAGGTCGGGCAGGCGCTCGGCAACGACCTGCAGGCCCCCGCGATTGCCATGGTCCCCGCGTTGCGCAAGACCCTGGACGCTGGCCTCGAGTTCGGCGCGCTGGGCGCCCTGGTATCCGGTTCCGGGCCTACCTGCTTCTTCCTGGCCAGGGACGCCGAGCACGCCACGGACCTAGCGTCCGCGCTGCCGGGGACCGGGGCCTGCCGGCGAGTGGCCCGAGCGACCGGCCCCGTGCCCGGTGCGACCGTGGTGCGCGGCGGGACGGCAACCGGCCCCTCCGCAGGCCCCCTAGGCCCAGCGGGTCCCGCCGGACCGGACCGGGCTGGGAGGTAGCCGTCGCCATGCCCAACCTCATCAGCGTCGAGCGCGTCGCCAAGGCCTACGGCCCGCACGTCCTGCTGGACGGCGTCTCGCTCGGGGTCGGCGAGGGCGAGCGGATCGGCGTCGTCGGCCGCAACGGCGCCGGCAAGTCCACGCTGCTGTCCATTCTGGCGGGGAGGGAGGAACCCGACGCCGGCCGGGTCGCCCGGACGTCCGGGCTGCGAGCCGGATACCTGCCGCAGCGCGATAGCCTGCGCGGCACCGTCGGCCAGCTCGCGTTCGGCCAGCTCGCGTCCGGGCAGGGGGCATGGGAAAGAGACGCCACTGCCCGTTCGGTCAGGAACGAGCTACTCGCCGACCTGAGCCTGGACGCGGAGGCCAGCCGCCTGTCCGGCGGAGAGCGTCGGCGTGTCGCGCTCGCCGCGCTGCTCGCCGCCGAGCGAGACGTCCTGCTACTCGACGAGCCCACGAACCACCTCGACATCGAGGCGATCGACTGGCTAGGGCGGCAGCTGCGCGATGCCGGTCGCGCGGTGGTCGTGGTCAGCCATGACCGGTGGCTGCTCGACACCGTGTGCGACCGGATGTGGGAGATCGACGGCGGGCGGGTCTACCCGTCCGCGGGCGGTTACTCCGCCTACGTGCTGCAGAGGGCCGAACGGGAGGCCGCCGCCGAGGCCGACGAGCGGAGTCGCCGCAACCTGGCGCGCAAGGAGCTGGCCTGGCTGCGTCGCGGACCGCAGGCGCGGGGTACGAAGCCGAAGTTCCGCGTGCAGGCGGCGAACGCGCTGATCGCGGCCGAGCCGCCCGCCAGGGACAAGACCGAGCTGACCCGGCTGGCAACCGCGCGCCTCGGCAAGACCGTCCTGGAACTGGAAGACGTCACCGTCACGATCGGGGAGAAGACGCTGCTCGACAACGTGACGTGGCGCCTGGGCCCAGGCGACCGGGTCGGCGTCGTCGGCGTCAACGGAACCGGGAAAACCACCCTGTTGCGGATCCTCGCCGACGAGCTGGGCAGCGACCTCGATGGTCGGATAATTACCGGTAAAACCGTAAAAATAGGCCATCTGTCGCAGGAACTCTCGGAACTCGACCCGGCATGGCGAGTCCGCGAGTCCGTCGAGGAGATCAGGCTCCGGATTCAGGTTGGCAAGCGCGAGCTGTCCGCCGGGCAACTGCTGGAGCGGCTCGGGTTCTACGACGACCGGCAGTGGACCGCAGTCGGGGACCTGTCGGGCGGTGAACGGCGCAGGCTGCAGATGCTGCGACTGCTGATGACCGAGCCGAACGTGCTGCTGCTCGACGAGCCGACCAACGATCTCGATATCGAGATGCTGAACGAATTCGAGGACATCCTCGACGGCTGGCCCGGAACGCTCGTCGTGGTGAGCCACGACCGGTACTTCCTGGAACGGGTCACCGACCACGTGGTCGCGCTGCTCGGCGACGGGAAGCTGTCGTTCCTTGGCGGCGGCGTGGACGAGTACCTCGAGCGGTCCCGGGCGCGCCGGTCGGCGTCGGCGCCGCCCGGGCAAGCGTCGGCTTCCCGCCCAGCGGACGTCCCCCGGCCCGGAGCCACCGGGAACGCGGATGTGCCCGCCGCCGCGCCTTCAGCGCTCACGCCGGCGGCGCAGCGCGCCGTGCGCAAGGAGATGCAGCGGCTGGAGCGGCAGATCGAGAAGGCGGCCCAGCGCGAGGAGATCCTGCACGAACAACTCGCCGCGAACGCCACCGACTACGAGAAGCTGACCGACCTCGGCGCCGACCTGAACGCCGTTCAGGCCGAACGAGCGGCCCTAGAAGATCGCTGGCTGGAAGCCGCCGCAACCCTCGACCCCTAGATGACTTATTCCAAGGGATGACTGCGGAGACAGGGCGAGGGCGTCCAAGATCCGTTTGTGACGACAGACATGAACACCCTCGCTACCGCACTGTACGTGAGAACCGACGACCTGCTGAAGGAATCCCCTCACCTGGCCCCGGAACGTCCGGCGGTGGGCATCGCGCCGCAGCTCAGCGACGCGGAGCTGGTCACCCTGGCAGTGCTGCAGGCGCTGCTCGGGTTCACCTCCGAGGCCCGCTGGATCCGGTTCGCGCGGGCGAACCTGCGGCCCTGGTTCCCCTACCTTCCCCTGCAGCCCGGCTATAACAAGCGGCTGCGCGCGGCGGCCGGCCTGATGCTGCACTGCCTGCGCGCCCTGGCCGAGAGCACCTCGCTGTGGACCGACGACGTCTGGGTGGTCGATTCCACGCCGGTCGAGTGCGGCCGCTCCCGGGAGACCGTGAAGCGCTCTGACCTGGCCGGATGGGCGCAGTACGGGTACTGCGCCTCCCACTCGCGGTTCTTCTGGGGGCTCCGGCTCCACCTGGTGTGCACGCTGCACGGCCTGCCCGTCATGTTCGCCCTGACCGGCGCGAAGGCCGACGAGCGCGAGACCCTCCTGGACATGCTCGCCCGCGAGCCTGCCCTGGCCTCCCGCCGGCAGGTCATCATCGGCGACAAGAACTACTTCGGCCGCGATTTCGAGGCGACCCTCGGCCAGGCCGGCCTGGTCCTGCTGCGCCCGGCCCGCAAGGGCGAGCCGCACCGGCCCGGATCGCAGTTCCTCAAGCCGCTGCGCCAGGTCATCGAGTCCGTCAACGACACCCTCAAGGGACAGCTTGACCTGGAAAGGCACGGCGGGCACACCCCGCAGGGCGTCACCGTCCGGATCCTGCAGCGGCTGCTCGCCCTCACCGCTGCCATCTGGCACAACGACGCCATCGGCAAGGCCGTCAAGCGCTCGCTGCTGGCTTACGATCACTGACCCCTTGGAATAGATCATCTAGCCGTCGCCCTCGACCCCTAACGGCCCGAGTGCGCATTTGGGCAGCCTCTTGCCGGCCCGAGTGCGCACCTGGCATGCGGTGGGGGTCGGGGGGTGGGCGCCCCGTCTCGCGCCACCCGGCCTCCCGCTGCGGGCCGAGTGCGCGATTGGGCTCGCTCTAGCCGGCCCGAGTGCGCATTTGGCACGTTGGGTGGGGCGGCGGAGGCGGCGGAGACGGTGGGACGGGGGCGGGGCGGGGTCAGTCGGCGTCGAAGGGGATCAGGAGGGTGCGCAGGAGGTCGGCTAGGGCGCGCCGCTGGTTGGCGTCAAGGCCGGCGAGGAGCTTGCGCTCGCCGGCCAGCAGGTTCTCGAGGGTGGCGTCCACGACGTCCCGGCCGGCGTCGGTCAGCGTGACGAGCACCCCGCGCCGGTCGGCCGGGTCGGGCTCGCGTCGCACGTAGCCGCTGGCGGCGAGCCGGTCGATCCGGTTGGTCATGGTGCCCGAGGTCACCAGCGTGGCGCGCAGCAGCGCACCGGGGGTGAGCTGGAACGGCGGCCCGGCCCGGCGCAGCGCCGACAGCACGTCGAACTCCCACGACTCCAGGCCGTGGCTGGCGAACGCGCTGCGCCGCGCGATGTCCAGGTGCCTGGCCAGCCGGGACACCCGGCTTAGCACGTGCAGCGGGCCGACGTCCAGGTCCGGGCGCTGCCTGCGCCACGCCTCGACGAGGTCATCAACCTCGTCACGCGCTCGGTCGCCGTCGTCCATGACCCGCATCTTTCCACCATATCTCTTGACGTAAAGATGCTTGAGCCGGCAATATTATCTTGATGTCAAGGTAGGAGGCGGCGGCCATGTGGGACGCGGCGCAGTACCTGAGGTTCGGCGACGAGCGGTCGCGGCCGTTCTTCGACCTGACGGCGCGGATCGGCGCGGACAAACCGGGATATGTCGTCGACCTCGGCTGTGGCCCGGGCCACCTGACCGAGGCGCTCGCGGACCGCTGGCCGGCCGCGCGGGTGGCGGGCGTGGACAACTCGCCGGAGATGATCGAGGCGGCCCAGGCTCGCGTCACCTCCCACGATTATCCCGAACGGATCGGGCCGCCTGTTTCCTTCACGCTGGCTGACATCCGGACGTGGACGCCGGAGCGGGCGCCGGACGTGATGGTGAGCAATGCGGTGCTGCAGTGGGTGCCGGACCACGATCCGCTGCTGCTGCGGTGGGCGGGCCAGCTGGCGCCGGGCGGGTGGCTGGCGTTCCAGCTGCCGGGCAACTTCGACTCGCCACCGCACCTGATCGTGCGGGAGCTCGTGGCTTCGCCGCGCTGGCGCGGCCTGCTGGCGGGGGCGGAGCTGAACCGGCAGGCCGGATCGCCGGAGCACTACGTGGAACTGCTTGCCGGCGGCGGGTACGAGGTCGACGCGTGGGAGACGACGTACCAGCACGTGCTGCGCGGGGAGAACCCGGTGCTGGAGTGGACGAAGGGCACCACGCTGCGGCCGGTGCTGGCACTGCTGGATGCCGAGCAGGCGGCGGACTTCGCCGAAGACTACGGAGAAAGGGTGCGCGGCGCGTTCAAGCATTATCCGTTCGGGATGATATTTCCTTTTCGCCGGGTGTTCGCGGTCGTTCGCCGGCCCGACCAGCCCCCGCCTCTCGATCATCCCTCTATTCAGATTGATTTACTAGAGAATCTGTGGCATCCTCAGCGCATGACAATCACAAGGGAGGACGTGCTTTCCCCGGCTCGGCTCGCCGAGCGGGTGCGGCGGATGACCGAGAGCCCGGCCGAGTGGATCGCGCGCGTGCGCCTGGATCCCGACGGACGCTGGTACGAGCAGATCCACGTGGATGACAGCTACGAGATCTGGCTCATCAGCTGGCTGCCCGGGCAGTCGACGGGCTTCCACGATCACGGTGGGGCATCGGGGGCGTTTGCCGTGGTATGGGGGGACCTGCACGAATGCGTCGTCCCCCAGCCCGCTCCGGATCCCGCGGCGAGCGCCGATCGCGGGCCGCGGCCGCACGACCGTACCGGAACCGTGGCCGCTGACACGCTGGTCAAGAGGGTGTCGGCGGGAGTGGTCCGGTCGTTCGGCCCGCGGTACGTGCACGACGTGCGCAACACGTCGGACTCCTCGGTCGCGGTCAGCGTGCACGCCTATTCGCCGCCGCTGTCGGAGATGACCCGGTATAACCTGACTCCCGGCGGCCTCGTGGCCGTGGGGACGGAAGGGGAAACCGACTGGTGACGGTCGATGAGATGCTCGAGGGGGCGAGGTCGCGGCTGACCCGGCTGACGCCGCGCGAGGCGTTCTACGAGATGGCGCTCGGCGCGACCCTCGCCGACATCAGGCCCGCCGCCCAGCGCGCGGCCTCGGGGGAGGTTCCCGGCTCGCTGATCGTGGAGCGCAACCACCTGGAGTGGCGGTTCGACCCGAAGTGCGACGCTCGCCTGCCCTGGGTGACCAGTCACGACCACCGGGTCATCGTGATCTGCGCCGAGGGGTACACGTCGAGCCTCGCGGCCGCGGCCCTGCAGGACCTGGGCCTGTGGCGCGCGACCGACGTGGTCGGCGGCTTCGCCGCCTGGGCGGAGTCGGACCTGCCCACGGCCCCCGCCGCCGATGGCACCGCCACGATCGCCCCGGGGGCGGACCGCGCGATCAGGCGCGCTTAGCGCCCAGGCCCTCGAGGCCGCTCCAGGCCAGGTCGATCAGGTTGGCGGCGACCTGCTCCAGCTTGGGCTTGCGGGCGTCCAGCCACCACTGCCCGGTGAATGCCACCATGCCGACCATCATCTGGGAGTACATCGGCGCCAGCTTCGGATCCCGGCCGCGGGAGGAGAGGAAGTCGGCCATGATGTACTCGACCTGGACCGCGATGTCGCCGAGCAGCGTGCCGTAGGTCCCGCTGCCCGGCCCGGGGCTGGAGTCCCGCACCAGGATGCGGAACCCGTCGGCGTTCTCCTCGATGTAGCGCAGCAGCGCGATGGCGGCCGCCTCGAACTTGGGCTTGGAGTGCTCGCCTTCGAGCAGCGCGGTGGCCGTCGTCAGCAGCCGCTCGACCTCGCGATCGACGACCACCGCGTACAGCCCCTCCTTGCCCCCGAAGTGCTCGTACACCACCGGCTTGGAGACTCCTGCCTGCGCGGCGACCTCCTCGATCGAGGTGCCCTCGAAACCTCGCTCGGCGAAAAGGTGGCGGCCGATGTCCAGCAGTTGCTGGCGCCGTTCCTTCCCGGTCATTCGCTTGCGGTTGTTCTTGGCAGGATGCTCTGTCACCGGGACATCATGACCTCATGCCGCGGCTCTGTCAGCCTGAGTTACCGCATTGTCGCTGGCCGTGCTTTCAACCGTGTCCTTCTTCCCGTCACGTTGGCCGGTCGTGGCGTTTCGGCCGGTCATGCCGCCCAGCGGGCGCGTCGCATCCGCCGTGCGCTTGGCGGTCAGGCGCGCCTCGTTCGGCCATCGCACGTTGTAGGCCCAGCCGAGCTTCTCGAGGATCCAGATGACCCTGGCGCTGGAGTCGATCTGCCCCTTGAGGGCGCCGTGCCGGGCGCAGGTGGGATCCGCGTGGTGCAGGTTGTGCCACGACTCGCCGAACGACGCGATAGCCAGCCAGGACACGTTGCGGGACTTGTCGCGCGCCTCGAAGTCCGTGTCGCCGAAGGTGTGGCAGATCGAGTTGATCGACCAGGTGACGTGGTGCAGCAGGGTGACCCGGACCAGCCCGGCCCAGAAGAACGCGGTGATCGCGCCGTGCCAGGACATCCCCCACAGGCCGCCGATCAGCGCCGGCAGCAGCAGCGTGACGGCGACGAGAGGACCGAACATGCGGTCCACCTTCTTGATCTTGCCGTCGGCGAGCAGGTCGGGGGAGAACTTCTCCTGGGACGTCTGGTTCGGGTCGAACAGCCACAGCATGTGCGCCCAGAGCAGGCCCTTGGCCAGTGCCCTGGCGTTGTCGCCGTACCGCCAGGGCGAGTGCGGGTCCCCTTCGCGGTCGCTGTACTTGTGGTGCCGCCGGTGGTCGGACACCCAGGTGATGACCGGCCCCTCCATGGCGAGGCTGCCGGCGACGGCGAGCGCCACGCGCAGGCCGGGCTTGGCCTTGAACGAGCTGTGCGTGAAGTAGCGGTGGTACCCGACCGTGATGCCGAAGCCGGAGAGCCAGTAGAAGACGGCGGCGATTATCACGTCGTGCCAGCCGAGGCCCCATCCCCAGGCAAAGGGGATCGCGGCGAGCAGCGCGATCATCGGCACGCCTACGAAGATCCCGACGAGGATCTGCTGGGCGAGGGTGCTCGGCTTGGGATCGATGTCGGGCTTGGCCGCCGGGCGGGTGCCCGCGATCGTTGTCATGATGCTCCCTGAGGTCGGACGCCGTTCTATCGGTGACGCTTACGTCACCGTAGCCTACGTAACCGTAGGTTGCGCAAGGGGCCCGGGTGAATTCTTCGCGATCACCGCATGAACCCCGCACCCGCGTAGGGGACATGTCTCAAAATATGAGACATGTCGGTATGTGTCATGTATCCCGGCGAGGCCCTGGGGCGGGTGAGATAAGCGATGAGCAAGACAAAGGGAAAGTTCCGGCGCCTGGACTCGAACCAGGACAAAGACACAGGACCAAAACCTGCCGCGCTGCCAGTTGCGCCACGCCGGACCAGCCTGCAAGCGCTGATGACCATCGCCACCAGAACTGCGCTGCAACCACGATACCGGCCGCAACTGTCCTGCGGTAAGCGGGAATCGAGGTCAGGCTGCTCTAAGTGGAGGCACCCTCAACCTGAGGGTAGACTTATCCCGAGTTATGGTTAGTTGAGGTCAAGCAACTTCTGTGATCTCCTGTCCGATGAGCACATCTGACGAGCTTTGGGGGCTAGTTCCGCCCATGACGGTTCAATCCGAGGTGGCAACCGCGCCTGCGCACCATCGACGTCCGCTAGGGCCGCACTACAAGTGGGTCGCGCTGTCCAACACGACGCTGGGCGTCTTGATGGCCACGATCAACCAGTCGATCGTGCTGATCTCCCTGCCCGCGATCTTCAAGGGCATCAACCTGAACCCGCTGGAGCCGGGCAACACCAGTTATCTCCTGTGGATGTTCATGGGGTTCATGGTGGTCTCCGCGGTGCTGGTGGTGTCGTTCGGCCGCCTGGGTGACATGTTCGGCCGCGTGAAGATGTACAACATGGGCTTCGCGGTGTTCAGCGTCGGGTCCATCGCCCTGGCCGCCACGTACTTCCACGGCACGAACGGCGCGCTGTGGCTCATCGGCTGGCGTATCGTCCAGGGCATCGGCGGCGCGTTCCTGTTCGCGAACTCAACCGCGATCCTCACCGACGCGTTCCCGATCAGCCAGCGTGGCACCGCGCTCGGCCTGAACTCGATCGCGGCCATCGCCGGGTCTTTCATCGGCCTCATCCTCGGTGGTGTCCTCGCTCCGATCAACTGGCACTGGGTCTTCCTGGTCTCCGTGCCGTTCGGCGTCTTCGGGACGATCTGGGCGTACTTCATGCTCCACGACATAGGCACGCGCAAGCACTCCCAGATGGACTGGTGGGGCAACCTGCTGTTCGGCGTCGGCCTGATCGTGATCCTGATCGGGATCACCTACGGCCTGATGCCGTACGGCGGCCACGCGATGGGCTGGACGAACCCGTGGGTGATAGCCGGGCTGGCCGGGGGCGTCGTGCTGCTGATCCTCTTTGTCTGGGTCGAGACGAAGGTGCCGGAGCCGCTGTTCCGCATGAGCCTGTTCAAGATCCGGCCGTTCGCCGCCGGCAACGTCTCCCAGCTGATGCTCGCGCTGAGCCGCGGCGGGATGCAGTTCATGCTGATCATCTGGTTGCAGGGCATCTGGCTCCCGCTGCACGGCTACAGCTACAAGGACACGCCCCTGTGGGCGGGCATCTACCTGGTGCCGCTGACCATCGGCTTCCTGCTGTCCGCGCCGCTGTCGGGGGTCCTGTCCGACAAGCTGGGCGCCAAGGCGTTCACCATCGGCGGGTCGCTGGTCGCCGGGGCGACCTTCCTGGTCCTGGTGTTCCTGCCGGTGAACTTCACCTACTGGCAGTTCGCGGTCATCGTCGGGGTCAATGGCTTCGGCATGGGCCTGTTCGTGTCGCCGAACCGCGCCGAGATGATGAACGCGGTCCCGGCCGACGCCCGCGGCGCCGCGGGCGGCATGATCGCGACGTTCATGAATGCCGCGTCGGTGCTGTCCATCGGCATTTTCTTCTCGCTCATGGTGGGCGGCCTGGCGAGCAAGCTGCCTACCACGATGTTCAGCGGGCTGACCGCGCAGGGCGTGCCGGCCGCGGCGGCTGGGCCGATCTCGCACCTGCCCCCGATCGGCGTGCTGTTCTCGGCCTTCCTCGGTTACAACCCGATGAAGGAGACGCTCGGCAAGTTGCTGGCACACATGAACCCGGCGCACGCCGCGTACCTGACCGGGCGTAAGTTCTTCCCGCACCTGATCACCACGCCGTTCCACAGCGGCCTCGGCGAGGCCTTCGCCTTCGCGATCGCGGCCTGCGTGATCGCCGCCATCGCCTCGGCGCTGACCGGCCGGGCGCGCTCGCCACGGACAGTGGAATCGGCGGGCGCCAAGCTCGCCGCGACGGCGTCCGAGAACGTCGGCTACGAGCCGGCCGAGCTGGTCGTCCCCGTGGCGGAGGAGGTGACGGCGGTGGATGCCTTCAGCCCGATTGGCAGCGGCACCGGGCAACGGGAGTTCGCCATGGCCGGGGCGCCGCCGTGGGAAACCATTCCGCAGGACGCGGTCGGCGCCGAGTCGGCCCGGTCGTCGGCCGGGATGATGTCGGCCCCGGTCGCGATGACCAACGGCCTCGGCCTGGACGGCCCGGCGGTGTTCGGCCACGTGCGGCGCGGGGATGACTCCCCGCTGCCGGGGGCGACGGTGACGCTGATCGACCTGGCGGGGCGGCAGGCGGGGATCGGGCACAGCGGCCTGGACGGGCGCTACCAGGTGCCGGTCCCGGGCCGGGGGACGTACACGATAATCGCGATGGCGTCGGCGCACGAGCCATTCGCGTCCGCGGTGCGGGTGGCCGACCGGCCGGCCGAGGTGGACGTGCGCCTGTCGGGGGCGTCCCGGCTGCGGGGAGTGATCCGGGCCGCCGGGTCCGGGCTGCCGCTGGCCGGGGTGACCGCGACGCTGGCCAGCGCCCGCGGGGAGGTAGTCGGCACCACGGTGACCGGCGAGGACGGCTGGTACACGATCGAGAACCTGGTGGCCGGGAGGTACACGCTGGCGCTGGCGGCCCCGTCGTGCCAGCCGGCGGCACTGCCGGTGACGGTGATCGACGGGCAGGAGGCCAGGCTGGACGCGGAGCTGGGATCCGGGGCCCGGGTGGCGGGAACCGCGCGGAACGCGTCGGGGGCGGCGGTGCCGGACGCGCGGATCACGCTGCTGGATGCCGAGGGGAACGTGGCGGGGGTCGCGGTCACCGGCCAGGACGGCGGGTACTCGTTCGAGAACCTGCCGGGGGGCGAGTACACGGTGATCGCGGCCGGGTACCCGCCGGCCGCGTCTAGGCTGAAGGTCGCCGGCAGCGATCCGCACTCCCACGATGTCGAGTTGAGGCACCCCGAATCATGACCGAAGGACTGACCGCACGACTGCGGAGCAAGGACGGCTGGGCGGTGCGCGGCGCGGTCCTGACCGTGACCGACCTGACCGGGCAGCAGGCCGCCCGCGCGGACGGCGACAATGACGGCCTGGCCGCCACCGGCCCGCTGCCGCCTGGCATGTACACGGCGATCGTGATGGCGCCCGGCTTCGAGCCATCGGCCCGCACCGTGATGATCCCGGCCAGCGGGTCGGCCACGCTGGGCACGGTCACGCTCAGCCGGTCCGCGGTCGGCGCGCCGCTGCCGCCGCCGGGCAAGTGGACGGTCGATCCGGTGCACTCCGCGGTGACGCTCACCGCGCGGCACCTGGGGATGGCCAGCATCAGCGGCACCATCGGCGAGTTCTCCGCCACGATCGAGATCGCCGAGCCCGTCGAGGAGTCCACGGTTCGCGCGGTGCTGAAGGCGGACAGCCTCAGCACTGGCAGCAAGATGCGAGACGACCACCTGCGGTCGGCGGACTTCATGGACGTCTCCAGGTTCCCGGAGATCGGATACGAGGGCACGTCGGTCACCCCGGTGGACGGCGAGCGGTGGACGGTCGAGGGCACCCTGACCCTGCACGGCGAAAGCAGGTCGGTGCCGCTCGACCTCATCTACCTCGGCACGGGGCCGGACCCGTGGGGCGGCACGCGGGCGGCCTTCCGGGCCACGACGGAGCTGAAGCGAGAGGACTTCTCCGTCAGCTGGAACGAGTCCCTGCCCGGCGGCATCGCGATGATCGGGTCCGTGGTGCAGATAACCCTGGACGTCGAAGCGGTCCAGGGCGACCTCCCCCCGATGCCCGACGCGTAACGCGTAACGCCCTACAGCGGGGGCGAGTGGAACAAGGTATCCTCCAGGTGAGGAGCCGGTTAACAAAGGTTGCGGCCCTTCGCTGGGGCGGTGAACCCGCCTCGCCCGGGGTGGCTGGCGGGGATGATGGCCCCTGACAACAATTCGGCGCGATACCCCAAGGAGACCGTTGCGCGTGCGAGAGACTCGCCCGGCCGCTGTCATCATCCTCGCCGCTGGCGAGGGCAAGCGCATGAAGTCCCGTACCCCGAAGGTGCTCCACGCCTTGTGCGGTCGCAGCATGCTCGGGCACGCGGTCGCGGCTGCCCTTGAGCTCGATCCGGGACAGCTCGTCGTGGTCGTCGGCCACGGACGCGAGCGGGTCACCCGTGCCGTGACCAGCCAGGCGCCGGGCGCGCGGGTCGTGGTGCAGGAGCCACAGCTGGGCACCGGGCACGCGGTCCGCATGGTGACCGAGGCGGCGGGGGCCCTCACCGGTACCGTCGTCGTGACCTACGGCGACATGCCGCTGCTGCGAGCCGCCACCCTGCAAGAACTCGTCACCGCCCACCACGAGGCCGGCAACGCGGTCACCGTGCTCACCGCCCGCGGGGACGCCAGGGGTTACGGCCGCATCGTCCGGGACGAGGCCGGCGCCTTCACCAGGATCGTCGAGGAGAAGGATGCCACCGCGTCCGAGAAGAGGATCGACGAGTACAACTCCGGGTGCTACGCCTTCGACGGCGCCCTGCTAACCGACGTGATCAAGCGCGTCACGGCGCGCAACGCGCAGCAAGAGGAGTACCTCACCGACGCCGTCGCGATCCTGCGCGAGGACGGCTACCCGGTCGGTACCGTGGAGGCCGCCGACGCAGCGGAGATCCTCGGCGTCAACGACCGGGTCCAGCTGGCCGCCGCGCGCAAGGCGCTGAACGAGAGGATTCTCACCCGGCACATGCTCGACGGCGTGACGATCATCGACCCGGCATCGACCTGGATCGACGTTACCGTCACCATCGGCACCGACGCCGAGATCAGGCCGCAGGTCCAGCTTGAGGGAACTACCGCCATCGGGGAAGGCGCGAGGATAGGCCCCGCTTGCGTCCTATCCGACACCACCGTCGGACCGGACGCCGAGATCGTCAACGCCGTGGCCAAGAGCGCGGAGATCGGCCCCGAAGCCACCGTTGGCCCGTACGCGTACCTACGGCCAGGCGCCAAAATCCAGCAAAGCGCGCATATCGGGTGTCATGTCGAGCTCAAGAACTGCGCGGTCGGCACCGGCGCGAAGGTGCCGCACCTCAGTTACGTGGGCGATGCGGACATCGGTGATCGCGCCAACATCGGCGCGGGCACCATCTTCGCGAACTACGACGGCGTCACCAAGCATCACACCACGGTCGGCGAGGACGCGTTCGTCGGCAGCAACAGCGTGCTGATGGCGCCGGTGACGGTCGAGCCGGGCGCCTACACGGCAGCCGGGTCCGCGATCGGCGAGGACGTCCCGTCCGGCGCGCTGGGCGTAGCGCGGGGCAGGCAGCACAACTCCGGCGGGTGGGTCGAGCGAAGGCGGGCAGGCACCCGATCCGCGGAAACAGCCGCCAGGCTCCGTTCGGAACGAAATAAGGGAGAGTTACCCCAGGTGAGCGGCGTGACTGTGGCCAGCCAGAAGAGAATGATGTTGTTCGGGGGACGAGCCTATCCCGAGCTAGCCACCGAAGTCGCGGAGTGCATGGGGATCGAGACGGGGCCGGCTCGGCTGTATGACTTCGCGAACGGCGAGATCATGGTCCGGTTCACCGAATCCGTGCGCGGCTGCGACGCCTTCGTGCTGCAGAGCCACACCGCTCCGATCAACCAGTGGATCATGGAGCAGCTGATCATGGTGGACGCCCTCAAGCGGGCGAGCGCCAAGCGGATCACCGTGGTCATGCCGTTCTTCGGGTATGCGCGGCAGGACAAGAAGAGCCGGGGGCGGGAGCCGATCTCCGCGCGCCTGGTCGCCGATCTGTTCGCCACCGCGGGCGCGGACCGGCTGATGGCCGTCGACCTGCACACCTCGCAGATCCAGGGGTTCTTCGATGGCCCGGTGGATCACCTGTTCGCGCTGCCGATCCTGGCCGGGTACCTGGAGACCAAGCTCAACGTGGGCAATGTCACGATCGTCGCGCCGGACGCCGGGCGGGTACGGGTCTGCGAGCGGTGGACCGACCGGCTCGGCACGCCCCTGGCTATCATCCACAAGCGGCGCGATCCCGAGGTCGCGAACCAGGTCAAGGTGTTCGAGGTCGTCGGTGAGGTCAAGAACCGGACCTGCGTCCTCGTGGACGACATGATCGACACCGGCGGGACGATCGCCAAGGCCGCGGATGCGCTGTTCGAGCAGGGCGCGGAGCGGGTCATCGTCGCCGCGACGCACGGCGTGCTGTCCGGCCAGGCGGTCGACACGCTGAAGAACTCGCGGATCAGCGAGGTCGTGATCACCAATACGCTGCCGGTGCCGGAGGAGACGCGGTTCGACAAGCTCACCGTGCTGTCGATCGCGCCGCTGCTGGCCCGCGCGATCCACGAGGTCTTCCACGACGGCTCGGTGACCAGCCTCTTCGACGGCCAGAGCTAATCAGCGCGCGGCCCCGGGTCCAAGGGCCGCACT
>JAFMRC010000009.1:28630-34341 GCA_017354375.1 Nocardiopsaceae bacterium
TTGGCCCGGGGGCCGCTGGGCCTCGTCCCGCGATTCCCCGGTTCAGCGGGACGAGGCTCTCGGGGACGGACCAGGGTTTCCCCGGTTCCCTGGTCCGTCGGCTTGTCGCCGCGGGTGCCCCCGCCCTCGCCGCGGTGCTGTCCGCTGGACGGTTGCCTGGCGCCGGTGACGCCTACCGCCCTGCTTGCCGGTTCCGGATCCCGCCGGATAGTGCCCCCGAGGCAGTACCGTCCGGGGGGATCCGGAACCGTTGATTCCGCCCGCGCGAGCCCTCACTCCGCGGAGTCGGCTCCCATCCTGCCAGTTCGCGATTGTGTCGCGATTAAGCGAGATTGAGCCGAATCTGGCCGATTCACTCCAGAGCGGCCCCCGCTTAGTCGATGGCACGTTAAGCTCTAGGCGGTGGCGCTGGGATCGGCCCGGTTCATGGCTAGTTCTGGGTACGTCGCACGATCGACGACGATTGGTGTGCGATTGCGTTTTGCCGCGGATTGTTCGATTTACGGTCGGCTTAAGCCGTGATTTAGTGGACTCAACGCAAGCAGCCCGGTGAACCCGCGGACCGAGGCGGACGGCGGGGTTCTCTTTGCGTCCCTAGGCACCGCTGCTACCCGGAAGCGGAGGAGATCGTGCATTCGGACGGGCTGACCTGATGCGCTTCCGCATGCTGGGGTCCCTGGAGGTCTGGTCCGACGGCGGCTGGGTCGGCATCAGCGCCGGCAAGTGGCGCTCGCTGCTGGCCTGCCTGCTGCTCAAGGCGGGGCAGATCGTCCCCACCGATACGCTGATCGACGAGCTGTGGGGCGACGTTCCGCCGCCGACGGCGAACAACCTCGTCAGCATCTACGTCCACCGGCTCCGGGGCGTCATCGGCGATTCCGAGGGCCGCGTCCTCGCGTACCGCGCGCCCGGCTACCAGCTCAGGATCGGCGACGGCGAGACCGACCTCAGCCGGTTCGAGGCGCTGGTCGGCGATGCCCGCGCCGCCCTGGCGGGCGGCGACGCGGTGACCGGCGCCACCCTGCTTTCCGAGGCGGAGGGCCTGTGGCGGGGCCGGTTCCTCGCCGACGTTCCGCGAACGGCGCTCGTGGACACCGAGTCCGAGCGGGCGGCGGAACTTCGCCTCGCGGCCACCGAGTTGCGCATCGGGGCGGCCCTGGAGTGCGGGCGGCACGCCGAGGTGGTGCCGGAACTGCGGTCCCTGACGGCGGGGCACCCGCTCCGTGAGGGACTGTGGTTGCTGCTGATACGGGCCCTGGACGGTGCCGGGCGGCACGCCGAGGCCCTGGAGGCCTACGGGCAGGCCCGCACGGTGATCTCCGACGAGCTGGGGGTGGATCCCGGCCCCGAGCTGCAGGCGCTGTACGCGGAATTGCTCGCCGCGGACGCGGCGTCGCGGGTGCCACCGCAGCGTCCGCCGTCGTGTCCCCCGCCGGACGCGTCATCGGCGCCGACCGCCACGCCTGTAGTCCGCGCGACGCCAGCTCCCGGAGGCCTGGCTCCCGGAGATACGGCTCCCGGGGGGACATCTGGCCCGCGGGCTTCGACGGGCGCGGAGGCCTTGCCGGGCGAGCGGGCGCGCGGCGTCGGTGGCCGAACCCAGGCACCCGGAGTGAACGGCGGCCCCAAAACGGGCGAAGACGCGGCTCGTCGAGGCACCGGCCATCGAGACGCCGACGGTGCTTCGGTCGGCGCGGCGCAGGGCATGATCGCGCTCGGCGAATTCGCGGACGATACGCCGAACGCCGTCACCGGGAACGCCGCCGATTCCGGCGACACGGACGGGCTCACCGCGGACGGAGCGCCCGCGGACGGCCCGTCAGGGGGAGTCAGCCCCGCGGAGGAGACGCTGCCGCAGCTGGCCCAGCTTCCCGCGGATATTGAGGACTTCACCGGGCGGTCCGAGGAGGTCCGGCACCTGTGCTCCATGCTGACCCGGCCGGACGCGGCCAGCGGGCCCGGCGCGGTGCGCATCGCGGTGGTGGCCGGCACGGCAGGCCTGGGCAAGACGACGCTGGCCGTGCACTCCGCCCACCAGATCAGCGACCTGTTCCCGGACGGACAGCTTTACGTGGACCTGTCCGGCGCGTCCACGCAGCCCGCGGCCCCGGCCGAGGTGCTCGCCAGGTTCCTGCGGGATCTCGGCGTGGACGGCGACAAGATCCCGGCGGGCGAGGACGAGCGGGCGGCCCTGTACCGGACCCGGCTAACCGGTCGGCGGGTGCTGGTCATGCTCGACGACGCGAGGGACGCGGCGCAGGTCTGGCCGCTGCTGCCGGGCACCGCGTCCTGCGCCGTGCTGGTGACCACCCGGAACCGGGCGATGGCCCTGGCGAGCACCCGGCTCGTCGACCTGAACACGCTGTCGGACTCCGAGGCCCTGGAACTGTTCATCCGGCTCGTCGGCGACGGCCGTCCGGCCGCCGAACCGGACGCGACCGCCGAGGTGCTGCTGGCCTGCGCCGGGCTGCCGCTGGCGATCAGGATCTGCGCCGCCCGGCTCGCGGCCCGTCGGCAGTGGAAGGTCGCCACGATGGCCAGCCGCCTGCGCGACTCCCGGCGCCGACTCGACGAGATGCGGGCCGGCGACCTGGAGGTGCGGGCCAGCTTCCAGGTCAGCTACGACGCCCTGCGCACGACCCGGCAGCGGGTTGACCCGGCACGGGTGTTCCGGCTGCTCGGACTGTGGCAGGGACGGACCATCAGCCTGCCCGCCGCCGCCGCGCTGGTGGGGGCGCGCGAGGGGGAAGTGGCCACCGTGCTGGAACGGCTCGTCGATGTGAACCTGCTGGAGTCGCCGGCCCCGGACCGGTACCAGCTCCATGACCTGCTGCGTGTCTACGCCGCCGAGCGGGCCGAGGCCGAGGAGCCGGAGGACGACCGCGCCGCGGCGATAGAGCGGCTGCTTTGGTGGTACGTGGCGACCGCCGAGGCGGCAGCGGAGATCAGTTCCCCGCGTCGATATCATATTCGATTTGATCCTCCATCAAGCACTGAACCGCTAGACTTTGGTGGTGTAGAGGACGCGTTCGAGTGGTATGACGGGGAACGCGGTAACGTCGTTGCCGCGACTCGGCAGGCGTCTTCTGCGGGCCTTGACGAAGTGGGATGGCGGTTGCCCGCGGCCTTGTTCCCCGTTTTCAATCGGCGGGGTAACTGGGCAGACTGCGCGACGACACATCGGATCGCGCTGGACAGCGCCCGGAATGCGGGGAACAGGCAGGGCGAGGGGTGGGTTGAGCACAATCTCGGCCTAGCGCTGGCGAGGATGCGGGAAAACGAGGGCCTCGGGCACCTGGAAAGGGCACTCGCTATCCGCCGCGAGATCTCCGATATCGAGGGGGAGAGCCAAGCGGCGCTGAACATAGCGGGCGCGTACTACCAGCTAGAGGGTCCTCAGGCGGCCCTCAAGCACATGCTGGGCTGCCTCGATGTGGTCCGCCGAGTTGGCGAGCCTGGAGACGACGCAACCGCGCTAAGCAACCTCGGCAGGGTCTACCTCGAACTCGACCGGCTGGATGAAGCCGAAGAATGCTTCCGGCAGGTCATGGCCATCCTGTCGGACATCGCGGAACCATATGTCGAGGGACACGCAATGTGCAATCTCGGGCGTGTCTACCTTGGCCAAGGTCGGTTGGTCGAGGCGGACGAAGTAATCCGGGAAGCGGTCATGATGCATCGCTCGGTCGGCGATCAAGTCGGGGAGGCCGAGGCTCTGAAGTTCCTGGGCCATGTTCAGCGTGATCTCGGCCAGCTAACGGATGCCCGGAACTCATGGACCGTGGCGCTCCGCATCCTTGGGGATCTTGGCGAGACGGAGCAGGCTCGGGAGATTGAAACAGAACTAGCATCACTCGCGGTCCGCTAGGGCTACGCTCCTTAATGTGCAGTTAATCCGGTCTATGGGTGGGGTACTACACTCGGGATTTGCCTATATATCGGCAGATGTCGTATATCTGCCGAGCCGAAGAACTACCTGAGGGGAAATGGATGGGGACTGACGGTACTCAGAAGAAAGCGGATCAGCCTGAGGGGATCATCGTCAAGGAGGACAAGTCTGAGGGGATCATCGTCAAGGAAGGCCAGCCGGGCGGAGACGCCAAGGAAGGTCAGCCTGAGGGGATCATCGTCAAGGAGGACAAGTCTGAGGGGATCATCGTCAAGGAAGGCCAGCCGGGCGGAGACGCCAAGGAAGGTCAGCCTCAGGGGATCATCGTCAAGGAGGACAAGTCTGAGGGGATCATCGTCAAGGAGAACGAGCCCGGTAACTAGCGATTACCAGGCTAACGGGCAGGGCGCCAGCACGGGGACGTCGGCGCCCTGCCCGTTTCACCAACCATGTCTGGGCGCGTGTACCGGCGCTTCTCGGCTAGACTTCACTGTCGCCTATCTAACATTCGCTTGAGGAGTGACCGACCGTGCCTGAGGTCCGTATCGCGGCCGAGCCGCGCACCGAGTTCGGCAAGGGACCGTCCCGCCGCGTCCGGCGGGCGGGTCGCGTGCCCGCCGTCATGTACGGGCACGGTGCCGAGAACCAGCACTTGACGCTGCCCTACCACGACCTGATGCTCGCGCTGAAGACGCCGAACGTGCTGATCCGCCTTGAGGGCCTGAAGAGCAGGTCCAGCCTGGTGCTGCCGAAGGCCGTGCAGCGGGATCCGCTGAAGGGCTTCATCGAGCACGTGGACCTGATCGCGGTCCGCCGCGGCGAGAAGGTCACGGTCGAGATCCCGATCCGGGTGAGCGGCGAGGTGTTCTCCGGCGGCATTCTCGACCAGAGCCTGGTGCAGATCCCCGTCGAGGCGGAGGCCACCCACATCCCGGACGGCGTCGACGTGGACGTCGAGGGCATGGAGGTCGGAACCTCGGTGTACGCCAAGGATCTCGCGCTGCCGGCCGGCGCCACCCTGGCGACCGACCCCGAGGCGCTGGTGCTGCACGTCGTCGCCGAGCGGACCGCCGCGCAGGTCGAGGCCGACCTTGGCGAGGGTGGCGAGGCCGCCGAGGGCGAGGAGGCGCCCGCAGCCGAGACCGCCAGCGAAGGCGAGTAACCTCCGATCGCCCCCGAACGCTGGATCGTCGCCGGCCTCGGGAACCCGGGGCCGGAGTACGCGGCCACCAGGCACAACGCCGGGCACATGGTGCTCGCCGTGCTGGCCGAGCGCCTGGGCGCCCGCCTCAGGGCGCACCGGAGCCGGTGCGACGTCGCCGACGGTCGCCTCGGCGGCCAGCCGGTGACGCTCGCCCGCCCGCGGTCGTACATGAACACCTCCGGCGGACCGCTGGCCGCGCTCGCGAAGTTCTACAAGATTTCGCCCGAACGGATCGTGGTGACTCACGACGAGCTCGACATCCCGTTCGGGTCGGTAAGGCTCAAGCTGGGCGGCGGCGACAACGGCCACAACGGGCTGCGGTCGGTCACGTCGGCGCTCGGGACCCGTGACTACTACCGGGTGCGGTTCGGCATCGGACGGCCACCGGGCCGGATGGATCCGGCCGCGTTCGTGCTGCGCGACTTCAGCGTGGCGGAGCGCAAGGAATTGCCGTTCGTGGCGGACCGCTGCGCCGACGCCGTCGAGGCCTTGATCACCAAGGGCCTGGCCGCCGCCCAGAACGACTTCCACGCCGACCCCTCCTGTTGACCCTGCATCCCCGTTGGCCTCGCATCCCCGTTGCCCTCGCGTCAAAGTGCCGTTGCTACGGCTATAGCC
>JAFMRC010000009.1:34351-40227 GCA_017354375.1 Nocardiopsaceae bacterium
GTAGCAACGGCACTTTCATCCGGCGGAGGTGACGGAGGCGGCGGTGGCGGAGGCGGAGGGTGCGGGGAGGGTCCGGGAACCCCCCTTAATCATGCGTCGGGTGAATAGGGGGGCTGGGCAGGCGCTACTATCCGTTCGGCGGGAAATCGCTGCTGGGCGCCATGCCCGCGTCGTGCCGCCCAGCTCAGCCCGGGAGAAGCGGGGGTTTTACGCCCGTGAATGGCGTTTTGAACACGAGGGGGACTGGGCTAGCCTCAGCGTCAGGCGCTCTCGCGCCGACTAATTGGCGGCCGGCGGGAGGAGCCAGCTATATGACAACCGATGATCACGCGCTCGCGCGCGATCTTGCCACCGAGGCGGGCCAGTTGCTGCTGGACCTGCGGGCGCAGGGTTTCCAGGCACCGGATACGGACATCGACCTGCTGCGCAAGACGGGGGACCGGCAGTCCCACGAGTTCCTGGCCGATCGGCTCGCGATCACCCGTCCGGGCGACGCCGTGCTGTCGGAAGAGGGCATTGACGGGACGGCCCGGCTGTCCGCGGACCGGGTGTGGATCGTCGATCCGCTCGACGGCACCAGGGAGTTCGGCGAGGAGGGCCGCTCCGACTGGGCCGTGCACGTCGCGCTCTGGGAGCGAGGCGAGCTGACGGCGGGCGCGGTCGCCCTCCCGGCCCAGGGCAAGACCCTGTCCACCCTTGAGCCCCCGTCCCGGGAAGCCGCCTCCGCGCCGGCCTCCTCCCCGCTCCGCCTGGTGGTCAGCAGGACGAGGGCGTCGCAGCTGGTCAAGGACGTGGCCGCGGCGCTGGGGGCGGAACTGGTACCGTGCGGGTCGGCGGGCGCGAAGACCGCCACGGTGATCGCCGGGGAGACGGACGTCTACCTGCACTCGGGCGGATTCTACGAGTGGGATAGCGCCGCACCGGTCGCGGTGGCACGCGCGGCGGGCTTCCGCACGTCCCGCATCGACGGAGCGGATCTCGCTTACAACCGCGAGGACCCGCTGTTGCCAGATATCCTCGTTTGCCGGCCAGCAATCGCTGACCTGCTGCTAGACGCGATTCGGGAAACCACGCATGCGAACTGATTACCTGCTGTCCCAGCTAGACGAGCTGGAGGCCGAGTCCATCCACATCATGCGGGAGGTGGCCGCCGAGTTCGAGCGGCCGGCGCTGCTGTTCTCCGGCGGCAAGGACTCCGTCGTGGTGCTCGCGCTCGCCGCGAAGGCGTTCGCGCCGGCGAACATCCCCTTCCCGGTGATGCACGTGGACACCGGGCACAACTTCCCCGAAGTGCTCGAGTTCCGCGACCGCCGGGTGGCCGAGCTCGGGGTACGGCTGATCGTTGCCTCGGTCCAGGAGTCGATCGACTCCGGCCGCGTGGTCGAGGAGACCGGGCGGTGGGCGTCGCGGAACCGGCTGCAGACGACCACCCTGCTGGACGCGATCGAGAAGAACCGCAACGACGCGCTGTTCGGCGGCGCCAGGCGGGACGAGGAGAAGGCCCGGGCCAAGGAGCGGGTCTTCTCGTTCCGCGACGAGTTCGGGCAGTGGGATCCCAAGAACCAGCGCCCCGAGCTGTGGAGCCTCTATAACACCCGGATCCGGCGCGGTGAGCACATCCGCGTGTTCCCGATCTCCAACTGGACCGAGCTGGACATCTGGGCCTACATCGAGCGCGAGGGGCTGGAGATTCCCCCCATCTACTTCGCGCACCAGCGGCAGGTCTTCGAGCGGGACGGGATCCTGCTCTCCGACAACCCGTACATCACCCGCGGTGAGGACGAGCCGCTGTTCACCGCCACCGTGCGGTACCGGACCGTGGGGGACATGACGTGCACCGGTGCCGTAGCCTCGACGGCATCGACGATCCAGGAGGTGATCGCTGAGGTGGCCGCCACCCGGATCACCGAGCGCGGGCAGACCCGCGCCGACGACCGGGCCAGCGAGGCCGCGATGGAAGACCGCAAGCGGGAGGGTTACTTCTGATGACAGCTTCTACTGGGGGAGGGCCCGCTGGTGGATCGCCCGCTGGGGGGATGACCCCGGCGGAGGCCGCCGAGGGGATCGCCCTCCAGGCCACCCGCATGGACCTCTTGCGGTTCGCTACCGCCGGCTCGGTGGACGACGGGAAGTCGACGCTGATCGGGCGGCTGCTGTACGACTCGAAGTCGATCTTCGAGGACCAGATCGAGGCGGTCGAGCGCACCTCCCGCGATCGCGGCGAGGAGTCCACCAACCTGGCGCTGCTCACCGACGGCCTGCGGGCCGAGCGAGAGCAGGGCATCACGATCGACGTCGCCTACCGGTACTTCGCGACGCCCCGGCGGAAGTTCATCATCGCCGACACCCCCGGGCACATCCAGTACACCCGGAACATGGTGACCGGCGCTTCCACCGCCGAGCTCGCCATCGTCCTGGTGGACGCGCGGAACGGGCTCACCGAGCAGTCGCGGAGGCACGCGTTCCTGGCCACGCTGCTGCAGGTGCCGCACCTGGTGCTCGCGGTCAACAAGATGGACCTGGTCGATTACTCGCAGGAGGTCTTCGAGCGGATCAGCAGCGAGTTCTCCACGTTCGCGACCAAGCTCGATGTCGCGGACCTGACGTTCATCCCGATCTCCGCGCTGCACGGCGACAACGTCGTGGAGCGGTCGGCGAACACGCCGTGGTACGACGGGCCGTCGCTGCTGCACCACCTGGAGCACGTGCACATCGCCTCCGACCGGAACCTGGTCGATGTCCGGTTCCCGGTGCAGTACGTGATCAGGCCGCACGCCTCGGCCAACCCCGAGCTGCACGACTACCGCGGTTACGCGGGCCAGGTCGCGGGCGGCGTCCTCAAGGCCGGCGACGAGGTGATGCACCTGCCGTCCGGGTTCACGACCAAGATCTCGGGAATCGACCTGGCGGGCGAGCCGATCGCGGAGGCGTTCCCGCCGATGTCGGTGACGCTGCGGCTCTCCGACGACGTTGACATCTCCCGCGGTGACCTGATCTGCCGGCCGAACAACCGGCCCGCCGCCGCGCAGGACATCGAGGGCATGGTCTGCTGGATGAGCGCCGAGCGCTCGCTGACGCCCCGGTCGCGGCTGATCGTGAAGCACACCACGCGCACGGTGAAGGCGATCGTCACCGACCTGCACTACCGGATCGACGTCAACACGCTGCACCGGGACGAGTCCGCGACCTCGCTGGGGCTGAACGAGATCGGCAGGGTCCGGCTGCGCCTGACCCAGCCGGTGTTCGCCGACCCTTACGCGCGGAACCGGGAGACCGGCGGCATGATCCTCATCGACGAGGCCACGAACACCACCGTCGGCACCGTCATGATCACGGAAGCGAGCTAGTACGGGCGCGGACCCGGGGTTTCCCGGGCGGGCGGCTCGGGATATTGTCCCAGTTACGCTTTACTTACTGTTCCGTTATGTACTTCTGGAGCCCGCGTGACGACGACACCCTTTCATGACCTGGACGATTACCTGGCGATTCCGAGGGTGGGCGGGCTGCGGCTCTCGCCCGACGGGACATGGCTCGCCACGAGCGTGCAGGTGCTTAGCCCGGACCGGAAGAAGTACCTCACCAGCATCTGGCGGATCCCCGTATCGGCCGACGCTGGCGTCGGCGGCGCGGCCCCGGCACGCCGGCTGACCAGGTCGGCGGAGGGCGAGGGCAACCCGCGGTTCCTCCCGGACGGCTCGCTGCTGTTCACGTCGAAGCGCCCCGACCCTGATAACAGCAAGAAAAAGGGAGCCTCCGGGGGATCAGGGGGCTCCGGGGGCTCCGGCGGGGCCGGGGAGGGAGAAGCGAAGCCCGCGCTGTGGCTGCTGCCGCCCGGTGGCGGCGAGGCACGGGTGGCCGCCGCGCTTCCCGGCGGGATCGCGGCCGTCGAGACCGCGGCGGAGGCCGATACCGTCATCGTCTCGTCGGCCGTGCTGGCGGTGGACGCCGGAGATGACGAGGAGGCGCGGAAGGCGCGGAAGGACGCGGGGGTCACCGCGATCCTGCACGAGACCGTGCCCGTGCGGTACTGGGATCACGACCTCGGCCCCGACGACCTGCGGCTTTTCGCGGTGACGGTGTCGCCGGAGGAAGCTGATAACAGCAAGACTGAAGGTGAGCGCGCGGGCGCGGGCGGGGATGCCGGGAGCATCGGGAACGCGCGGGACCTGACGCCGGACGCGGGGCGGGCGCTACTGGACCAGTCGTTCGCGGTGAGCGCGGACGGGACGCTCGTCGCCACCGGTTGGTGGCAGTGGCAGGGAAAGGTGCAGTCGCACTCCGAACTGGTGCTGATCGACGTCGCCACCGGCAAGCGCACCACGCTCCTGTCCGACACCGAGTTCAACTACCACAACCCGCGGTTCTCCCCGGATGGCCGGCTCATCGTCGCGGAGCGCGAGACTCGTGGCACCCCGGAGAAGGCGGAGAACGTGACGCTGGTGACCGTGCCGGTGCGGGGGAACGGCGGCACCAAGGTCACCGACCTGACCGGGAACCTCGACCGCTGGCCCAGCCGGCCGGAGTGGGAGCCCGCGGCCAGCGGCGTGCTGTTCACCGCTGACGACGGCGGTCGCCGCCCCGTCTTCCGCGTCACGACTAGCGGAGGCGACTGCGGCGTGCGACGCGTCACCCTCGATGACGGCAACTACAGCGAGCTGGCAGTTCCCCAGGGGCCTGGTGCCGGCGACGCGATCTACGCCCTCCGCACGACGATCGACGAGCCGCCAACGCCGGTGCGGGTGGACGCGGTCACCGGGGAATTCCAGCGGCTGCCAGCTCCTGGCCAGCGGCCCGAACTCCCCGGCACCCTCACCGAGATCACCGCCGAGGCCGACGACGGCCACACGATCCGCGGGTGGCTGGTATTGCCGGAGGAGAAGGCCGCTGGCGGCAAGTCGCCGATGCTGCTGTGGGTGCACGGCGGGCCGATGATGAGCTGGAACGGCTGGTCGTGGCGGTGGAACCCGTGGCTGATGGTGGCCAGGGGCTACGCCGTCCTGCTGCCGGACCCCGCGCTGTCCACCGGGTACGGGCAGGACTTCGTGCAGCGCGGCTACCGCTCGTGGGGGGACCGGCCGTTCCGCGACATCATGGCGATCACCGACAAGGCCGTGAGCAGGGACGACATCGACGAGACGAGGACCGCCATGATGGGCGGCTCCTACGGCGGCTACATGGCCAACTGGATCGCCGGCCACACCGGCCGGTTCAAGGCGATCGTGAGCCACGCGGGGCTGTGGACGCTGGAGCAGATGTTCGGCACCACGGACGCGCCGCAGTTCTGGCGCCCGCAGTTCGGCGACCCGCTGACCGAGCCGTGGATGTACGAGAACAACTCGCCGCACCGGCACATCGAGAACGTCACCACCCCGATGCTCGTGATCCACGGCAACAACGACTACCGGGTGCCCCTCGGCGAGGCGCTCCGCCTCTGGTGGGACCTCAGCCGCCACGAGGTGCCCGCGAAGTTCCTGTACTTCCCGGACGAGAATCACTGGATCCTCAGCCCCGGCAACGCCAAGGTCTGGTACGAGACCGTCGAGGCGTTCCTCGCCCACCACGTCCTCGGCCAGGCCTGGCGGCGCCCGGAACTGCTCTAACCCCCTAACGCCCCCTAACGCCAACGTGCCAGGTGCGCTTTTGGGCAGGCTAGAGCAAGCCCAAGTGCGCACTCGGGCCGTAAGCGGGGGTGGGTGGCGCGCAGCGGAGGCACCTCGCCCAACGTGCCAGGTGCGCATTCGGGCTGGCTAGAGCGCAATGCCAGGAGTTTAAGGGATGTAACGGATCGGCCACGGGTTGCGGTACGGCGGCGTGGCTGCCGGGAATGCGACGAGGCTCCGGGCTAGAACGGGTGGTTTCCACGCCATTACGTTCGC
>JAFMRC010000513.1 GCA_017354375.1 Nocardiopsaceae bacterium
CGTGACCTGGCGCCGAAGGCCGCCGCCGTTGGCCACGTCCACGATGACCCAGTCGGCGAACTCGCCCGCCAGCAGCCGGGCGCAGCGCTGGACGGTGACCGCCTCGCTGAACGTGGCGTTGTCCAGCAGCAGCCGGGTCAGGGCCACCACCGTGTCCAGCCGCCGGGTCAGCGTGGCCACGCCCCGCTCGTCCCCGGTCTCTTCCGGAGCGGGACGCTCGCCTTCCGGAACCCCGCCGGGAACCCCGGCCCGGGGGCTGAGGCTGGCGACCAGCACGGGCGCTTCGCCCGGCAGCTCCAGGGCGGTCAGGGCGAGGGTGACCTCCGCGGTCCCGCCGGGAGCCAGCACCCGGCACGCGACCTTCCCGGCCCGGCCGGTCCGGGCGACGGCGGCCAGCTTCGTCTGCACAGACGCCCGCTGCGGCGGGTCGACGAAGGTGGTCAGCGGCTTGCCCGTGGCGTACCCGGTGCGAGCCCCGAGCAGTGCGACGGCCCGGTCGCTCGCACGCCGGATGACGCCGTCGTCGGCGAGTAGGAACAACGCGGCCGGAGCCTGCTGGAAGGCGGCCCGCAGCAGGTTCCGCTCGGTCCGCAGCGGATCGGCCGCGCCGCCCCGCGACCCCGGCGACGGCCCCGCGGGCCCATCGCCCAGGATGGCGATGGCCCCGTCCAGCTCGGTGAGCGCGGCGTCCAGCAACGCCGTCAGGTCCGCGCCGGGAGCGGCCGCTGACTGGCGGAGCGCGTCTCGCCGCGCCACCAGATCGTCCATGTTGTTCACCCTATGCCAGGTAAGGTCGCTCAGTCGTGCCGTCCCCGTGCCTCGATGACCTTCCGCGCCACCTCGGTGACCTTGAGATGACGCCGCTGGGACTCCCGGCGCAGGTAGGCCAGGGCTTCATCGGCGTCGCAGCCGAGCGACTGCATCAGGATGCCCTTCGCCTGGTCGGTGACGGCCCGGGCCCCCACCGAGTCCTGGAGCTGGGTGGCGGTGCGCCGGGTCTCGTCGTAGGCGCGGTTGCCGGCCAGCACCGCCCCGCCGAGCTGCGCCAGCATCTCCGCCATCGGGACCGCGTCCGCGTCCAGCACGCCGGGGCGCAGGCCGTACAGCGCCAGCACCAGCGTCACCGGCCCGGCCTGGCGGACCAGGTCCACCGCACAGCGGATCCCCCGGGCCAGCGCGACGGACGCCCACTGGGGCCAGCGCGTCTCGGTGAGCGTGTCGGCGCAGGTCACCGGCGTCCGGTCCCGCGCGGCGTCGAGCATCGGCCCGTGCCCGGTGCGCTGCTGCAGCTCCGACAGCTCCGCCGCGTCCGGATGGGTCGCCGCGAAGTTCGCCACCTCGCCGTCTCGCCAGATCGCGGCGTGCGCGGCGGCGCAGCCGGGAACCTGCCGGACCGCCAGCTCGGCCAGCCGGCTCAGCGACCTGGCCTCGCCGGTCGGCAGGCTCAGCAGCTCAGCGGCGCCGTAGCCGAGATCCTCGCCGGGCACGGCGTCCCTCCGATCATCTCCGGGCCGATCATCATCGGGCCGATGATCTTCGGGATGGCCTGAGACCACCTTAGACCTCGCGGTCAAGCGAGGCCCGGACCAGGGCCGCGGCCAGGGCCGCCGGGTGCGGTGCGTCATCCAGCAGCCCGGCGAGGGCCTCCCGCCCGGCGGGCAGCCCCGCCTTCCGCGCGCCGTCGATCATTGTGGCGTCCACGTAGGGCGCGACTGACGGCCAGGTCTCCTGCACCTCCCGCAGGAAGATGCTCGCCCCGGCCGGGCCGATGCCCGGGAACCCGGTGAGCAGCCGCGCGATACCGCCGGCGTCGCCGTCCGCCTCGTCGCGTAGCCGCCGCAGGTCGCCGCCGTAGGTCTCGGCGAGCCGGTCGGCCGCGTCACCGAGCATGGTGGAGGTCCTCTCGTCGTACCGCCGGTAATGCCCGCGGCCGAGCGCGTCCACCCGGTCCTGCCAGCTGGCGTCGCGCATCGCGTCCGGTGTCCGGTAGCCGGCCGCGAACAGCTCCCGCGCCGCGGCCACCGCGATATCCGAGGAGATCCGCGCCGACAGCAGCGTGGCCAGCACGTGCAGCTGGTACAGCGGGCCAGGCCGGTCGGCGAGCGTGATGCCCGCCTCCTCGGCGTAGGTCTGGCCGTGGTGGTCCAGCAGCTCGCGTACCCGCTTGTTGCTGTTATCATTCTTATTGCCGTTATCAGCCTTACCTTCATCGCTGTTGCTGTTATCATTGTTGCTGTTATCATTCGCGGTACTCATCAGGCAGCCTCCAGGTGGGCGCGCAGTCGCTTGCGGCCGCGGTGCAACCGGGACATCACCGTGCCCATCGGAACTCCGGTGGTCTCGGCGATCTCCGCGTAGCTGTAGCCGACGGCGTCGGCCAGGCACACCGTGGTCCGCATGTGCCCGGGAAGCCGGTCCAGCGCGGTGCGCAGCGCAGGGTCCGACATGCCGGCCAGCGCCACGTCCTCGGCGGACCGGGACGCGTACCGGGAATTGGCCGCCCGCTCGACGGCCGGCGACGCGTCGTCGATCGGCACCTCCTGGGGCCTGCGGCTCCGGGTCCGCCAGCGGGTGTTGAACGCGTTCGCCTGGATCCGGTAAAGCCAGGCCCGCAGGTTGGTGCCGGGCTGGAAGGTGCGGAACCCGGCGAACGCCCTGGCGTAGGTCTCCTGCACCAGGTCCTCGGCGTCGGCGTGGTTCCCGGTGAGCCGGAACGCCGCCGCGAGCAGCTGGCGCCGGTAGGGCATCGCCTGCCGGGCGAACGCCTCGGCCCGCTCCCCGCTCATGGCGCCACCCCCGGGTGGCCGGCCACCAGGTCGGCGGCGGCCGCCG
>JAFMRC010000273.1 GCA_017354375.1 Nocardiopsaceae bacterium
CCGCCGGCCAGGGCGCGGGCGCGGCGGCCGAGCGCCACCAGGTCGCGCGGGCCTATCCGCCACCGCGGGCCGCTGAGCAGCCGGGCGAGCGCGTCGGACGCCGACGCGTCGTGCAGCACCCGCAGCGTCGCCACCACGTCCTGCACCTCGGGCACGCTCAGCAGCCCGCCGAGCCCGACCACCTCGCACGCGATGCCGCGGGACTCGAACGCGCGGCGCAGCGGCACGAACTGGGATCGCTTCCGGCAGAGCACCGCGATGTCCGACGGCCGCACCCCGTATTCACGACCGGCGTTCCTGCCGTCGGGCCACGGCCGCCCGTCGGGCGCGGTGCCCTCGGGCAGCGCGAGGAGCTCGGCGGCCCGCGCCGCGACCCAGTCCGCCTCCTCGCCGACGGTAGGCAGCAGCCCGCACGTCACGGCCCCCCGGCCGCCGCGGTCCGGCGCGGGGAGGAGAAGAGGCACGTCCGGGGCCTCGGCCCGCAGGTCGGCCTGCAGGACGGCGGCGGCATCCAGGACGCGCCCCGCGCTCCGGAAACTGGTCGAGAGCTTCCTAACGGATGATGGCTTCGCCCCCCGCTGGAGGAAATCCGTGCTGAAGCGGCGAAGGTTACCCGCGCTGGCACCGCGCCATCCGTAGATCGACTGGCACGGGTCGCCGACGGCGGTGACCGGGTGGCCCCCGCCGAACAGCGCCCGCAGCAGCACCAGCTGCGCGTGGCTGGTGTCCTGGTACTCGTCCAGCAGCACGACCTGGTAGCGGCCGCGCTCCCCCGCCCCCACCTCTGGGTGCCTGGCCGCGATCTGGGCGGCGAGCGCGACCTGGTCGCCGTGGTCAAGAACCTCGCGGCCCTGCTTGGCCTCGGTGTACCGCTCGATCAGCGGCAGCAACTGCTCGCGGGCCTTCTGGGAGGCGAGGATCTTTTTGACGGCGGCGGGCACCCGGCCCGGCAGGGCCGCCTCCTGGCGGGTCAGCCATTCGCCGACGTCCGTGACGTCCCCGGGCTTGCGGAGGTGCTCGGCAAGGTCGCCGGCCAGTTGCAGCACCGCGGCGGTGACGGTCTGCGGGGTCCAGCCGACCTCGTCCATCGGCCCGTCGTAGGCGGCGACGATGCGCGCGGCGAGCTGCCAGGACAAAGCCGGGGTTATCAGCCTCATCGACGGCTCCAGTCCCTCGCGGAGCGCGTGATCGCTGACCAGCCGGCCGGCGTAGGCGTGGTAGGTGCTGATGACGGGTTCCCCGGCCGCCGGGGCGTCGGCCAGCGCGGCCCCATGCAGCCGGTCCAGGCGGGACCGCACCCGGTCAGCCAGCTCGGCCGCGGCCTTCCGCGTGAACGTGAGGCCGAGCACCCGGTCGGGGCGCACGAAGCCGTTGGCGACCAGCCACACCAGGCGAGCCGCCATCGTCTCGCTCTTGCCGGACCCGGCCCCCGCGATCACCGCCATCGGGGCCAGCGGCGCGCCGATGACCGCCGCCTGCTCGATCGTCGGCTCCGGTATCCGCAGCAGCCGCGCTACCTGTCCGGGCGTGTACCGCACCCGGATCCCGCGGTCGGTAGGCACAGTCACTGGCCCACCTGGCCGCCGTTGGGGCTGACGGGGCAGCAGGAGGAGACCGGGCAGGTCCGGCAGCCGGGGTTGACCCTGGCCCGGAACAGCGGGCCGGCCATGCCGTCGGCCACCGTCTCCACTAGGTTCTGCGCCCAGTCCGGGTCCGGGTCGTCGGCCAGCGCGTGCTGCCGCTGCACCTTCGCCCGCGCCGTGAAGCTAGCCTTCCCCACTTGCACCAGTTCCGCGCCGCCCGGCTCGGTCAGGCCGAGCCGTTCGAACGCGCCAAGCAGCACCGCCAGCTGGTACACGCCAAGCTGCGGGTTCCGGCCGAGCTCGTCCTCCCTCGGCGCGCTCGACCCCGTCTTCAGGTCGACGATCACGCCCCGGCCGTCGGCGTCGCGTTCGAGCCGGTCCACCCGGCCGGTGATCTCCACCTGGCCGACGCGCACCCGCAGCGACTGCTCGGTGGCGATCAGGTCACGGGGGTTGCTGGCGTGCCAGTCCAGGAACTTCCGCACCATGCGATCGGCGAGCTCACGCTGGCGGGATCCGTACCACGCGCTCCCGAAGTCCAGGTGGTGCCAGATGTCATCGATGCGAGACGCCACGATCCGTTCGGAAGCGCCTTCGGCTATGAGCACGGCGGCGGCGTGGATCACCGTGCCCAGGTGCCGCAGCACGTCCGATCGACCCGCTCCCACGGCCGATTCGAGCAGCCAGCGCAGGCCGCAGCGGGCGAAGTTCTCCACCTGCGACGGGGATAGCCGGACCCGCTCGCCGTCGCCGACGATCGGGCGGTCGTCGGACAGCTCGGTCAGTGCGTACCAGTACCGCGGGTCGGCACCGCGCACTCCCTCCTTCGCCAGCCTGGCGAGCTGGCCCGCCGCCGCCTCGCGCAGGGCGCGCGGCCTGGTGTCGTCGGCGGCCGTCCGTCGCAGGTCCGCGACGCACGCCGGCAGCGACAGCCAGCGGGCCGTCGCGCCCGCCTGCCGGATCTCGATGTCGTCGCCCGCCAGCTCGGCCAGGAAGCGCGACGGGCGCATGTCCTGGGCGTCGCCGCCGGACGCCGTTACCACCAGCTGCCGCTTGGCGCGGGTCACCGCCACGTAGAACAGCCGACGCTCCTCGGCCAGCAGCCGCGCGGCCAGGGACGCGACGGCGACATCCCGTGGCTGGGGCTGAGGGAAACCGGGGCTCGCGGGGCCCTGGCTGGCGGGATCCTGGCTGGCTGGATCCGGGCTCGCGGGGTGGTCAGGGCTGGCCGGATAGTCGGGGCTCGCCGCATCGGCCAGTTCGTCGGCACCCAGCAGCGAGCCGCGCAGCCGCAGGTCCGGCCACACCTCCTCCTGCACGCCGGCGACCACGACCACGTCCCACTCCAGGCCCTTCGAGCGGTGCGCGGTGAGAACCCGGACGCAATCGGTGCGGACCGCCTGCTCGGCGAGCGTGTCCCCGGCGATCTCCTGGCCGGCCAGGCTCTCAAGGAACAGTGCCGGGCTGCCGGGGGGAAGCTGGCCGGTGAACCGCGCGGCCACCTCAAACAGCGCCAGCACGGCGTCCAGGTTCCGGTCGGCGGCGGGATCCCGCTCGGCCTGCTGTTCCCACTGCGCCGCCAGGCCGGATGCGTCCCAGATCGCCCACAGCACTTCCTCGGCGGTGCCGCCCGCGCTGATGGCGTCGCGGGCGGCCTGGAGCAGGGCGGCGATCCGGCGGGCCGGGGCGGCCACCTGGTCACCGACGAGGTTGAGCGTGGCCGGCTCCTCGACGGCGTTCGTGAGCGGGATGCCGCGCAACGCGCGCCTGAGCTTGCGCAGGCCCAGGTTGTCGGCCTGCCCCAGCGGACCCGTGAGCAGTTCGGCGGCGGTCTCCTCGTCGAGGGCGGCCGGGTACAGGGCACAGTTCAGCAGGGTGAGCAGCGGCTTGGTGCCGGGCTCGTCCGGCAACGGCAGCTCGTCGCCGGCCACGGCCACCGGGACGCCGGCGGTGGCCAGGGCGCGCTTGAGTGCCGGAACCTGGCGCTGCGCGGAACGGACCAGGACGGCCATCCTCGGCCACGGGACGCCGTCCGCCAGGTGGGCGCGGCGCAGCGTGTCCGCGACCAGTGCCGCTTCCTGGGCCTGGCTGTCCGCGATGACGATCCGCACATCGCCATCCGGGACGCCGGGAACCGGGAGCAGGTCACGATGGCTGACCGCGGACGGCGCGATGGCGGTTTCCGCCATCGGGCGCGCGACCGGCGGCAGCTTGCGGGCGACGCGGCGGGAGGCGTCCAGCAATACTGGCCCGCTACGCCGGCACGTGCGCAGCGCCACCACCGGCGCCGGGACTCCCTCCGGGGTGCGGAACCTGTCGGGAAACCGGCTGAGCGCATGCACGTCCGCCCCGCGGAACGCGTAGATCGACTGGTCGGGGTCGCCCACCGCGACGAGTTCCCGGCCGTCGCCGGCCAGGGCCAGAAGCAGCGATTCCTGCGCCGGGTCGCTGTCCTGGTACTCGTCAACGAACACCGCGTCGCAGGAGCCTCGCTCCCGCTGCTGGACGGCCTTGCGGCTGAGCAGGCCGGCCGCGATCCGGACGATCTCCGCGTAGTCGTAGGCGGGCACCGGAGCGAGGTCGAACCGGGCCGCGTACCGGTCGAGGAACCTCCCCGCCGCGTACCAGTCGTCCCGCTTGTGCCTGCGGCCCAGGTTCCGCAGGCCGCGGCCGTCCAGGCCGCGCTCGGCGGCGCGCATGAGAACGTCCCGCAGTTCCTCGGCGAAGCCGCGGGTCGGCAGCGCCGGGTGCAGCCGGTCCGGCCAGCCCGGCGCGCCGTCCGCGATCTCGCCGCGCAGCAGCCTGCGGATCTCCAGCAGCTGTTCCGGGGCGGACAGCAGCCGCGGCGGCTCGTCACCCGCGAGCACGTATTCCCGCCGGACCAGGGCGTAAGCGTAGCTGTGGAAGGTCAGCGCCAGCGGCTGCCTGGTGGTGCGGCTCAGCCGGGCGGTGATCCGCTCGCGGAGCTCGGCGGCGGCCTTCCTGCTGAAGGTGAGGACCAGGATGCGCTCCGGGTCTATGCCCCGCTGCTCGATCCGGTGCGCGACCGCCTCCACGATCGTGGTGGTCTTGCCGGTGCCCGGGCCGGCCAGCACGAGCAGCGGACCGCCCTTGTGCTCGACCACGGACATCTGGGCGTCGTCGAGCCGCGGCGCGGCGGCGAGCCTGGCCGCCCCGCCGTCATCGCGGGCGTCCGGGTAGCGGACGAGTCGGTAGCCGTTCATCGTGGTGCCATTCCAGCACGCGCCACCGACATTCGAGCCCCGAAGGCGCCGGATTATTCAGCCGGGCCAGCGGGCGCGGCGCATGTCGACGCGGACCGGGGGGCGAGCCGAGCGCAGCGGGGTGCCCTCGGCCAGGTAGTGCGCAAGCGCGGCTGACTCGTGACCCGGCGGTGGCGTGCCGTCCGCGCGGATGACCCGCCACCAGGCGACCCCGCCGCCGAACGTGGCCATCACCCGTCCGACCTGGCGCGGGCCTCCGGTGACGTGGTACTCGGCGCTGAGGTACTCGGCGATGTCCCCGTAGGACATCACCCGTCCCGCCGGGATCTCGTCCACCACGTCGAGGACCCGGGACGAGTATTCATCGACGGGCCGCTCAGCCGCGCTCACCGACATCGTCCTCGTGGTCGGCGGTCCCCAGTCACCACATCCAGATCTTAGGGTTTAACGTCGGAAGCATGAAGCTGACCAAGCACGAGCACGCATGCGTCGTCCTCGAGAAGGGCGGGGAGTCGATCGTGATCGACCCTGGGTCGTTCTCCGACGGAGCCGGGGACATCATCTCGGGCGCGTCCGCGATCCTGATCACGCATGAGCACTTCGACCACGTGAACGAGGCGGCGATCACGGCGGCGCTGGACGCACGGCCGGAGCTACGGGTGTACGCCCCGTCGTCGCTGGCCGGGACGTTCGGCGCGCACGCCGGCCAGTTCACCGCGGTGTCGGCCGGGGATTCGCTGGCGATCGCCGGGTTCTCCGTATCGGTACACGGATCGACGCACGCGGTCATCCACCCGGACATTCCGGTCATCCCGAATGTCGGATACTTCGTGGACGATTCGGTATACCACCCGGGAGACGCGTACTTCGTCCCCGAGGTTCGGGTCGGTACCCTGCTGTTGCCGACCAGCGGACCGTGGATGAAGCTCGGCGAGGCCGCGGACTACGTCCGGGCGGTGCGGCCGGGCGCCGTGGTGCAGATCCACGAGATGCTGCTGTCCGACATCGGGCTCGGGCTGGCCGCCAACCTGCTTGGCGCTGACGGCCTGACCGGCCTCCCGCTCACCCAGGTTCCCCACGGCGAGTCGATCACCGTCTGAGGCGTCATGAGCGAGCCGAACGGCCGGGATCCGGACGAGGACCACCTGCGGGAGTGGGATCGGGAACTCGGCGGATATGGCGGCTGGCGCCGCGGGCCGCCGGAGTCACAGCCGCAGCCGGGGCCGCAGCCGTCGCGGCGCGTTAAAGCGGTCTACTTCGCGATGATGGGCACCTGCCTGGGCCTGTGCCTCGTCGCGTGGGTGATCGTGGCCCGGTACTCGACGATCGCCGCGGTCGTCATGTCGGTGGTCGCGCTCGTGATCCCGCCGTTCGCCGCGATCATCGTGAACGCGGCCAGCGCCACCGACCGCCGGCCGCGCTAGCGGGCGGCCCGCGCTAATCGCGGCCGGGCGGCGGGATGAGCGGGACGAGCGGCTCGGAGGTGCGGATGCTCCGCACGACCTGCCTGATGGCGCAGAGGATCGCCTGCGGATCACCGATGTTCAGGTGATGATCCGGGCTAGCCGAGACGACATGCCGGCTGTTGGACGACAATCGCGCCAGGTCTTCGTGCAATTCGTGCCACACCGGCCAGAAGCCGTGGTCATCGATGCTGTCGTCTCGTGCCCGGGTCAGCACGACAAGTGGCCGCGTCCCGAGATCACCGGGGGAAAGCGACTGGTCCGCCGCGGTCAGTTTCCGGAACGCGCGGAACTCCCGGATCAGCGACCGGCGGTCGCCGCCCTTACGTGCTTGCGACGACCCGGCCAGGATCGCCGGAATGGTGCAATAATCCATAAGCCGCCATTTCCATGGCGTCTTACCGCGCGTGGCCCGTCGCTGGTTCTCGTGACTGGACTCGATCAGGACCATGCCCGCCACCTCGTCACGGTACGCCGCCGCGTACGCCCGCGTATAGATCCCCCCGGCCGAGTGCCCGACCAGGACGAGCGGGGCGGCGATGTCCAGGCCGCGCAGCACTCCGTTCAGGTCCCGGGCGACGTCCAGGGGCGTCCGGCCGTCCTTGGCAGCGCTGCTGGCTCCGTACGGAGCGCGGTTATAGGTGACGACCGTGGTCTGCCGTCCGATGTCCTCGGCGATGGCGCGCCAGGCGCTGGCGTCCCCGCCCAGCGCCGGCTCGATGACAACGGCTGGGGAGCCGTCGCCGAATACGTTCGCCTCTATCCGATGCCGCCCCACCTGAACCATCGTCGTCACCACTCCCATGCTCCCCTCGCCCGCTCCCCTCCCCCGCGATGAATTGGCCACCAGGATCCGCGAAGGGCGCCCATTGCGCCTGATGGGACAACGACGATCGCGTGCACGTTCATATGCACGTTCATATGCGCTCCTATATGCAATGTAATGTGCGCACGCGATTAATATCGTCAGCGAAAATAGGAATTCGCGCAAGCGAGTCGGTCCCGCCAGGACTTCGGAGCTGGAAGACGGGGCTGGGCGGGAGCACATGCCCGGGAAAGACGGCCACCACGTCCTTGTGGAGATTTTTCGCACTCTATGTCAATGCCACTTAGCTAAGGTTTCTCCTGGTCACGGCCCTGTGTGCCGGCGCGGCCCCTTTCCTCGCGCACGTCCGGATCGCCGCCTCCTGGGCCACGCCCGGCCCCCTGGAGCCCGCC
>JAFMRC010000514.1 GCA_017354375.1 Nocardiopsaceae bacterium
CGGGCCGCAAGCTCACCGCCGTCCTGGACGCGGTCGCCAAGCGGCGCGTCCCGCCGGTCGTCGTCGCCAACGGCGCGGAGAGCGAGCCCGCCAGCGACAAGGACGCGACCCTGCTGTGGCTGGCGCCGCACCTGGTCCTCGACGGCCTCCAGCTCGCCGCGGAGGCCACCGGTGCCGACCGTGCCTTCCTCTACGTCCACGCGGACCGCGCCCGCGACCTCGGCAGCCGGCTGCGCCGCGCCCTGGCCGAACGCGGCGAGGACCGGATCCCGGTGAGCCTCGCCACCGCCCCGCCGCGCTTCCTGGCGGGCCAGGAGACCGCGCTGGTCAGCCACCTCGACGGCGGCCCGGCGATCCCGCGGTTCACGCCGCCGCGCCCCGCCGAGCGCGGCCTCGGCGGCGCGCCGACGCTGGTACAGAACGTCGAGACGCTCGCCCACCTCGCGCTCATAGCCAGGTACGGTCCGCGCTGGTTTCGCGAGGTCGGGATGCCTAACGGATCGGGCAGCCTCCTCATCACCCTCCGTCTCGGCAGTCGCCGCCCGCGGGTTCTGGAGGTGCCCTCCGGGATCCCGCTGGCGGAACTGCTCGGGGACACCAGCAGGATCTCGGCGGTGCTCGTCGGCGGCTATCACGGTACCTGGCTCCCGGTCGAGCGGGCGCTGCGGCTCCGCCTCGACGGCGATTCTCTCGGGACGGCGGGGGCATCGGCCGGAGCGGGGGTCATCATCGGGCTGCCAGCGGACAGGTGCGGACTGGTCGAGACGGCCCGATCCGTTCGGTATATGGCTCTTGAATCCGCCGGGCAGTGCGGTCCCTGCCTGAACGGGCTGCCCAGGATGTCCGCGGCGATGACCGCGCTCACCCGGAGGCGGGACAGCGGGAGCGCCCGGGATGACCTGGAGCGGTGGGCCGGGCTGGTAACCGGGCGCGGTGCCTGCCGCCATCCGGACGGCACGGCGCGGTTCGTCCGGAGCGCGCTGCAAACGTTTGCGGGAGAGGTGGACCGGCACGGGCGCGGCCGGTGCGGGGCGTCGAACAACGCGCCGTTCCTGCCCGTCCCGGCGGGCGCCGCCCGGAGCGAGGAGGACTGGCTATGAAAGGGCCGTGGCCCGCGGGCGAGGGGGAGGCATCGTGATCGCCCGGCAGAAGCTGCGGGTTGACCCGATCGCGTGCGAGGGGAACGGCACGTGCGCGGAATTGCTGCCCGAGCTGATCACGCTCGACGAATGGGGTTACCCGATCATCGATGACGAGGGGGTGCCTCCGTTCCTGGAACGAGAGGCCCGCGCCGCCGTCAGCGCCTGCCCCAAGCTCGCCCTCAAGCTGCTGCGCTCGTAGCCGCAGCCGCGCTCCCACCCAAGGGTGCTTGACGCTTCCAATTGGATGTGCGTAACTTATGAGAGTAACTTTCATATAAGCGTAGCTATCGAAAGGTTGTTACTCTCATGAAGGATTCGGCCGCGCGCTGGTGGGCGATGGGGGCGATCGCGCTGAGTACGCTCGTAGTCGGGCTCGACCTGACCGTGCTGACGCTGGCGCTGCCGGTGATCGCCAGGACCATGCACGGGTCCACCGGCGACCTGCAGTGGATCACCGACGCCTACGCCCTGGTGATGGCGGCGCTCATGCTTCCCGCGGGGATGCTGGGCGACCGGTACGGGCGGAAGAAGGTGCTTCTCGCAGCGCTGGCGGTGTTCGTCGCCGGCTCGGCCTGGGTCGCCTACTCGACCAGCATCGGCGAGCTGATCGCGGCCCGGGCGGTGCTCGGCGTCGGCGCGGCGGCGATCTTCCCGATGGCGATCGCGGTCCTCCCCGTGCTGTTCCGTGAGGAGGAACGGCAGAAGGCCATCACCCTGATGGCGGCGGCCATGATGCTCAGCTTCCCGATCGGGCCGATCCTCGGCGGGTTCCTGCTCGACCACTTCTGGTGGGGCTCGGTGTTCCTGATCAACGTGCCGGTCGTGGGCATCGCGATACCGGCGGCGGTGTTCCTGCTACCCGAGTCGCGGGCGTCGTCGCGGCCGTCGCTGGACGTGGGGGGCATCGTCATCTCCAGCGCCGGGCTGACCGCGCTTACCTATGGCCTCATCCGCGCCGGGGAGCGGGGCTGGAGCGACGGCCTCTCGCTGGCGACGATGGGTGTCGGCGCGCTGGTGCTCGGGCTGTTCGCCTGGTGGGAGCGGCTCACGGTCGCGCGCGGCCGGTCGCCGCTGGTGGACCTGCCGCTGTTCCGGGTAGCGGAATTCCGCGGGGGAACCATCTTGATGACGTTGGTGACATTCTCGATGTTCGGCCTGATGTTCACGGTGCCGCTGTACTTCCAGGATGTCCGTGGCGCGACGCCGCTCGGCGCCGGGGTGCGGCTGCTGCCGCTGGTCGGCGGCATGATCGTCGGCATGGGGCTCGGCAGTCGGCTGTCATCCGCCCAGAAGAACCCCTCGGGCGGAGAGCTGCCGCCGCTGGTGCCGGCGAAGGCCGCGGTGACGGCCGGGTTCGTCGTGATGGCCGCCGGGCTGGCGATGGGCGCGCTCACGTCGCCCGGATCCTCGACAGGATTCGCGCTAGCGTGGATCGCGGTCACCGGCGCGGGACTCGGGGTCGTGATGCCGTCCGCGATGAACGCCGCGGTCGCCCCGCTGACGGAGGAGCGCAGCGCCTCGGGCGGCGCCCTTATCCAGGCGGTTCGCCAGGTCGGCGGGACGATCGGGGTCGCGGTGCTCGGCACGATACTGTCCAACGCGTACGCGAGCCGCCTGCCGTCCGGCTTGGCCGCGCTGCCGGCCGCGGCGGCCGGCGCGGTGCGGTCCGGGG
>JAFMRC010000515.1 GCA_017354375.1 Nocardiopsaceae bacterium
CCGCCCGGTCCGCCGCCCGCTCCGCCTTCTCCTCGCGCTGGCGGGCCTCGGCCGCCAGGCGGCCGGCGTCGGTGTCCCGGATGCGGGCGGTGTCGTCGCGGCGCTGGGCGTCCTCCTTCATCTGGTTCAGGCGCTCGGCGTCCCGCATGGCCGGATCCGCCCGCAGCGCCTCGCGGCGGGCGTCGAGCTCGATCCGCCGCGCCTCCAGGGCCTTGAGTTCCTCCCGGGCCGCGGCCAGGGCGGTGTCGGCGGCGGTGAACGCCTCCTCGGCGGCGGCCAGGTCCTGGCTGAGGTGCATGTGCCGGGAGTGGGCGAGGCGCGGCCCGGCGGCCTTGCGCTTGGCCGCCATCTTGGCGTACCGGGTGTAGTGGCCGAGGAACACGTCGGCGGCCCGCCGCGCCTCCTCCAGGGCGCGCAGCGCGTCGCGTTCCTCGTCCAGGCCGCGGAACGCCTCGGCGACGGTCGTGACCAGGGACGCCGGCAGCGGGGGCAGCGCCTCGGTGAGCGCCCGGGACAGCAGCTTCTCGTCGGGCTTCTTCGACAGCTGCGGCTGCCGCAGCTGGATCAGCAGGTTGACCAGCGCCTCGTACCGGTGCTCGCCCAGGCCGAACAGGGCCTCGTCGACGGCCCGCCGGTAGTCCGAGGCGCGGTCGTAGACCAGGCCCCGGCCTTCCGTCTGCTCCCGCAGCTTCTCCCGGGTGAGCGGGACCTTCGTGTCCGGCAGCAGGTGCAGGTCCTCGCCGACCCGCTGGTCGGTGACGAAGAACCAGTGCCGGGCGATGCCGCGCCCGGAGACGGCCTTCAGCCCGCAGCCGATGGTGCGGTACTCCCTGGTCCCGTCGGCGGCGGCGCGGCCGAACTCCATCCAGGTGTAGCCGAGGCGCTCGGAGGAGGGGTGCTTGCCGCCGAGCAGCAGGTTCCATTCCATCCGCTTCTGCCGGTCGCCGTCGGGCTCGACCCGGTGCGGGGCGAGTTCCCCGTCGAGGAGGAACGGCAGGGTCAGCGCGAGAACCTTGGACTTGCCGGTGCCGTTGTTGCCGCGCAGCAGGAGCCGGCCGTCCCGGAACCAGAATTCCTCGGCGTCGTAGTAGAACATGTCGACCAGGCCGGCGCGCAGCGGCTTCCACCGCTCGGACGTTGGTTCCGGCAGCATCAGGCGGGCTTCCTTCTCGTTTCCTTGATGACTGGCTCGTCGATGGCGAAGCGGGCGATCGCGGGCCGGGGCCGGACGACCTCTCCCTCCACGCCGATCAGGCGCAGCGCGGTCAGCTTGTCCAGGGCGGTGGCGACGAGCTCGGCCTCTGCGCCGGGTTCGGTGACGCCCTTGCGCCAGTAGGACTTGTGCTCGGCCGCGGCCTTACGGACGAAGCCGTGCAGTTCCTTCCGGGTACACGACTCGCGGGTGGCGAGGTGCTCGGCGACCAGCAGGGTGACGTGGCCGTCGGTGCGCTGCTCGGGCATCCGGACGTCGGTCAGCTCGTCATCGGGGTCGACCATGGCGATGCCCTCCGCCCGCATCTCCGGGACCAGGCCCGTGGCGTCGGCGATGCGGCGGGTGATGGCCCGGCGCTGCGAGGTCAGGTAGGCCCGTTCGTCGTCGTCTAGCTCGTCGTAGTAGAGCACGGGATCGTCCAGGAGCCTGCGGGTGAGGCGGCGGCGCATCGCGGCGTTGCGCAGGTCGTCGGTCTCGGCGACCGGTTCGGCGGTCAGCTCCGCGAGGCGGTCCTCGAAGCCGGCCGCGGTGATGGTGGAGGGGCCGCGGTCGCCGGTCAGCAGCGTGCCGAGCACCGTGCGGCGCACGTCGTAGAGGACGTCGGCGCCGCCGGACAGGTACGCGTCCTCGTCCCCCGCGACCCGGGCCAGGACGCCCCAGGACAGCAGCAGCCGGACGACCGCGACCAGGTCCGAGCGGCTGGCCCGGTTGTCCAGGGCGAGGGTGAACCCGGCGGCGTCCAGTTCCGGGTCGGCGGCGCTGGTGAGGATCTCGTCGGCCAGGCTGCCGAGGGTGGTCTGCGCGTCGGCGCGGGACAGCACCGACAGGGCCAGGCACAGCGTGACGTAGCGGCGGCGGGTGAACGGCTCGCCGTTGCGCCCGCGGGCGGGATGGGTCGCGTCGCCGGGGTCGGGAGTGGTCTTGAACAGCCGGGCCGTGCCGGAGTCGGCGGCCAGCCGCCAGCCGGTCTCGCGGCTGAGCCAGTCCCGCAGCTCGGTCAGGTGCCGCCGGATCATCACCAGGGTCTCGCCGTCGGCCTCGGCGGCCAGCAGCGGCCGGCGCAGCAGGGCGCGGAGGGCGGCCTGGCGCTGGGCTCGTTCTTCGGCTTCGATCATCTAGCTTCGGTCATTCAGGCGGTCAGGTCCGTGATCTCAATGATGTGCTCCGGGCCGGTGAGCACGCCGTGGTCCGTGCGGATGGCTGCGGTGCGGTCGCCTTCGGCGAGCGCGAGGCGGACCCGCAGGGTGCCGTCGCTGGTCATGGTGGACACCTCGGTGTCGCCGGGCCTGCGGGCGGAGAGGGCGTCCCCGAGCAGGGCGAGGAACAGGCGGAAGCTGCGGGGGTCCAGCTCGCCGAGGTCGGACAGCCGAGTCGGCCGGGTGGTGCGCAGCCGGGAACGGGCCGCGGCGGTCTGGGCCGCCTCTTCCTCGGCCCGCTGGCGCAGCAGTTCCCGTTCGGCTGCCCGGTCGCGGACCTTGCCGGGCTGGCCGCGCCGCTCGTAGGTGCCGGTGCGGCGCAGCTGCGGGGAGATCCGGACCGGCGGCGCCTGCTGCCAGGGCGTCGTCGCCGGCAGGTCCTCCTCCTCCCAGGCGGCGG
>JAFMRC010000274.1 GCA_017354375.1 Nocardiopsaceae bacterium
CTCCCGGCCGCCTCACCCGACGGCGGCCCCCGCGGCACCCGCGACGTGGCCGGCACCCTCACCCGCCGGGCCGGGAACGTCCGCTACCGTCACGACGCCGCGGGCCGGGTCATCCAGCGCACCCGCACCCGCCTGTCCCGCAAGCCCGAGACCTGGCGCTATCAATGGGACTCCGACGGCCGGCTCACCGCGGCCACGATGCCCGACGGGTCGGCGTGGCTCTACCGGTATGACCCCCTCGGCCGCCGCGTCGCCAAGCAGCACCTCTCCCGGTCCGGAGAGGTTCTCTCCGAGACCCGGTTCGCCTGGGACGGCCTCCTCCTGGCCGAGCAGGCCGAGCTCCTGGCCGAGCAGGCCGGGGCAACCGGCGGTGACCGGGAAGGCGGCCCGGCCAGCGGGCCTGGGACCCGCGGGCCGGGGACCAGCGGATCGGCCGGTGCCCGTGAGCGGGTCACCACCTGGGACTACCAGCCCGGCACCTTCACTCCCCTCGCCCAGGCCACCCGCACCACCCTCCGCGACGCCCCCCAAGAGGTGATCGACGAGGAGTTCTTGTCGATCATCACCGACCTCACCGGCACGCCGACCGAACTCGTCTCACCGGACGGCGCCATCGCCGGCCACCAGCAGCGCACCCTGTGGGGCAACACCGCCTGGCACCACGGCGGCGCCTCCACCCCGCTCCGCTTCCCCGGCCAGTACCACGACCCCGAAACCGGCCTCCACTACAACAACCAGCGCTACTACGACCCCGCCACCGGCGCCTACCTCACCCCCGACCCCCTCGGCCTCGGCCCCGCCCCCAACCCCCACGCCTACGTCCCCAACCCCCACGCCCAGGTCGACCCCCTCGGCCTCGCCGGATGCGGCGACAAGGGCAATCCTAGCCCTGGTGAATACGGACCGTTTCACAGGCTGACAACCCCAAGCCAATCAGGCGATATCGCGGCCAAGCAGGTCGAGAGCCAGGAGTTGTGGGGGCAATCGGCGCGATACAGCAATATACCCGCGGCAAAGGCTTATAACGGTCCCCTGCCTCCCGGAAAGTCCGGCGTCGAATTCTACACCCCGGTGGCCCCGACGGATACAATGGGAGGAATTCCCGGCCTGCAGGCCACGTGGTACAGGGGATCGCCAGGTGTTGTCGATATCAACGACGAATGGGTGAAGATACCGATCAGGACGACGAAGCATGTCCCATGATTGAGCAGATTGACGTAGGCGAGTACGACGGGAGCGGCAAGCTTCCGGTGGCGACGATTCTTGTCACCGTCCGCGAGCTAGAGGAGAGCAAAGGACTTCGCTTTCACGACGACCGCGACGATCTGGATGACTTTAAGTGGGCGCCGATCCGTCTTTCATCGGGAACCGACTACGCGCTCGTCCACCACGCCCAGGCCCCGGAACGAGGGATCGCGGTCTACGGCAACCCCGAGCGCGCCGACCTCGGGGAACTCGCGGGCGACCTGGGAATCCCGCGAGAGGCCCTGATCCCCGCGAGGCCTCCTTCCGGGCCCGCGAAGTAGCATTCGCTTGATGTCGCCTGATTTTGACGTGGGTGCCGGGGTTGCGGCGGCGGTGCGCGACCGGGCCGGTGCTTGGCGGTTCATAGCGGACTTCGCCGGGGCGTGGCTGTCGCCGCTGACGGACGGCGACGGATATAGCGACTCGGACATCGCCGCGGCGGAGGAACGCCTCTCGGTGAAGCTTCCCGTGGCCGTGCGCGAAGCCTATCGGCTGTTCGGCCGGCGCGAGGACCTGACGAGTGAGCAGGATGACCTGCTCCGGCCGGGTGAATGGCGCCTGGAAGACGACGGCCGCGTGCTCGTGTTCCGGGTCGAGAACCAGGGCTGCGCCCGGTGGGGGGTGCGGCTGGACCACCCAGGCCAGGAGGATCCGCCGGTGGTCATGCGAGTCGATGTCGCCGGCCAGCGGACGGGCTGGATGCCGTACCTTGACCGGTTCTCGCTGGCCTGCCTGGAGATCGCGTTGTCGGAGGCCGTCATCGGCGCCGAGCCGGAGCTGGGGCTCGACGACAACGGGCCGCTGGACGACGAGGCCGCCGTCACCGCGCTGGAGCGGAACTTCACGCGGCTGGCGATCCCCGCTTACCCGATGTGGGCCATGGCGGGCCAGTCCAACCCCGATGTCCGCTGGTTCGCCGGCCCGGACGTCATCCTGCGCTGTGATGGCGACGAGTGGGTATGGGCCCGGGCACGGACGCGGGCCGCACTCGCCCCGGTCCGGAAGGCCCTCCCCGTCGACTGGCTAATGCTTCCGTGATCCGTCTTTCCTCGGGAGCCGACTACGCGCTCGTCCACCACGCCCAGGCCCCCGAATGAGGCGAGGCCTTTTACTCGGCCATCAGGCTCGCTCCCGCTGCGCGTCTCGGGCGTTACACTCGGTATGTCAAGCAACTCGCCCCACAGCACGCGCGGCAGCCCCTGGAGGTTCTCATGAAGACCATGTGGAAAGACGCGTTCGTCGATGGGCTCATCGACGAGGGCCGCCTGGCAGATGCGAAGGAAAAGCTGCTGCGGCTGCTCGGCAAGCGGTTTGAGGTGCCCGCTGCGGTTCGCTACCGGGTCGGGGAATGCGCCGACATCGCCATGGTCAACATCTGGTTCGACCGTGCCATCACCGCCCAGTCCGTGGATGATGTCTTCGAGGGTCCGGCCGCGTCCAGGGCACTGTCGAGCACGCGCGGACGGTAACCGACCAGGAACGCCGGGCGAGCTGGAGGCATTCACTGGCGGAGGGATCCTAGCTTCGGGAGGCGACCGTGAGCCCCGACGGTAAGCGGGCCGAGCCCGGGGACAGCCTGGTGCGCGCGTCGGACGCGGATCGCGACCGGACGGTCGAGGTCCTCGCCGCCGCCAGCGCGGAGGGGCGGCTCAGCCTGGAGGAGTACTCGCAGCGAAGCGAGGCCGCCCTCGTCGCGCGTACGCTCGGCGACCTGGCCAGCCTGACCGCCGACCTGCCCACGGCTCCGGACGGCGCGGCACCGGATAGAGACGTCGCGGTGGCCTCCGGGGAGATCACCGCCTCCGGGGAGATCACCGCGGTGCTGGGCAACGAGTCACGCAAGGGCTCCTGGGTCGTGCCGCCGCACCTGGCGGTCCGCTCCGTGCTGGGCGACTGCCACCTGGAGATGCAACAGGCGGTCATCGGACAGCAGGTCACGACCATCGACGCGACCGTCAGGTTCGGGACGGTGACCGTCTTCGTGCCCGACGGGACCGACGTGCGGATGACCGGCCGGACCGTGCTCGGAGCCAAGTCCTCGGAAGTGCGCGGCGAGCCGCGCCCCGGGGCGCCGGTGATCGTGGTCCGCTGCGACGTGATCTGCGGCTCGGTCACCGTCCGGCGCCCGGACTGGCTGATGCGCCGCCGCGCCAGCCGGGCTGGTGACGGGTCCGGGTAAAGCTTCCCTCAAGCCGCTGCCGGTGCCCCCGTCCGGCTATGAGCCGTCTGGCACCGTATTGACTGGCTGTCCGTCGACCAGGACCAGGTAGTCGGACTTGCGGAACCCGGCAAGCAGCAGCTTCCGCCTCTTCTCGATGACCACGGCATGCCGCTCCGACTGGCCGACGGTGAACTCATAGCGCCTCGTCGTCTTGACCGACATGAACAGCCGGTCGGTGTCCAGGAGAAAGCCGTCCAGCCTGATCTTCAGGCTTCCGCTCCACCGGTCGAAGGCGAAGTCGACCCGATGTCGTTCCCGCACTCCGACATCGAAGTGGAACGCTTCCGTCCAGCTCATCGCTCCTCCGGTTCATCCTCACCGCCGGTCGCCTCGATCATGGCCGACGGGTGCCTCTTTTACCACAGAACGCGACTATTACCGCTATGATCAGCTGAGTCCCGTTGCGAACTGTTTTGTCTTGGGGCTGGGTGGAGGGTTTTGTGGTGGGGCCGGATGGCGGTGTGGTGGGGCCGGATAACGGAAGAGAGCCTCGGGGATGAGCAACCCGTTCGGGGAGTTGTGGAATGAGGCCAAGCAGGGTGCGGGCGATCTCGTCAGCGGCGGCGCGCACCTGCTCGGGGACGGCCTGAACGCGGTCGGGGCGCACGGTGCGGCCCAGGACGTGGAGGCCGAGGGCGACAAGGCCGGCTACGCCCTGGGCGCGGACGTGCCCGAGCTGCAGCTGGGGCAGACCAGCGACCCGGCGCAGCTGGTGCACGGGAACCCGGGCGAGATCCGCTCGACGGCCACGAAACTGCGCGGGTTCGCCTCCGGGTTCGGGGAGGTGGCCGCCGGGCTGCACGGCACCGATACCGCGCACTGGGAAGGGGCCGCCGCCGACGCGTTCCGGGCGAAGTTCTCCCCCCAGCCCGCGAAGTGGCAGGCGGCCACCGAGGCGATGGGCAAGGCGGCCACGGCCCTGGAGTCGTATGCGGGCGCGGTGGAGAGCGCGCAGTCCCAGGCGCGGCAGGCGATCGTGCTGTGGGACCAGGCCCAGGGAGCCACGGCGCAGGCCACCGCTCTCCATGACCAGCAGGTCGCCGCCTACGACGCTGCGGCCAGGGACTACGACGCGCGGCTGGCGGCGGGGCAGGATGCCGGGGCCAGGCCGTCCCAGCCCGCCCCATTCAGCGATCCGGGGGCGGGGCTGCGCGCCCAGGCCCAGCAGGTCCTGGCCAGCGCCCGGTCGCGGCGGGACTCGGCCGCCGCCTCGGCCGCCGCCGCTGTCTCCTCGGCCACCAGCCTCGCCCCCGCCGAGCCCTCGTTCCTGGCCCAGCTGGAGGACAACCTGTCCGACACGCTCAAGGGCGGGGCGCTGGGGCTGGCGTCGTTCTCCGACGGGGTGGTGGAGGGCGTGGCCGGCCTGGCCAGGTTCGCCCGGTCCCTGAACCCGGTCGACCCGTCGAACCTGGAGCATCCCGGCGAGTACGCGGCCGGGCTGTCGGGGACCCTCGCCGGGCTGGTCAACGACGCGCAGGACCCGGCCGGGCTGGTCAAGAGCATGCTCGGGTCCGGGTGGGGCAGCGATCCCGCCGAGGCCCTGGGCAAGCTCGCCCCGACCGTGGCGATCGCCGCCGTCACCGCCGGAGGAGGCGCCGCGGCCGGCACCGCTGATGTCGGCACCGCCGTGGGAGAGGATGCTGGGGCCTCTGTGGCGGAGGACGCGGGCGCCACCGCCTCGCAGAACGTGACGTCGCGGGGGCTGGGCGACATGACCCGGGTCGGGGACCCGGTGGACGTGGCGACCGGGGACGTGGTGTTCGCGCAGGCCGACGTGGCGCTGCCGGGCGCGCTACCACTGGTATTCGAGCGGGTGCACCGGTCCTCCTGGCGCGGCGGCCGGTGGCTGGGCCAGACCTGGGCCTCGACGTTCGACCAGCGACTGCTGGTCGCCGGGGACACGGTCGCGGCCGTGTTCGCCGACGGGCGGGTGCTGTACTGGCGGCGCGAGGACCTTGACGGGGAGGACCCGGTGCTGCCGGTGGCCGGCCCGGCCTGGCCGCTGACCCGGCTGCCCGGCGGGGCGTATGAGGTGGCCGACCCGCGGGCCGGCCTGACCTGGCGGTATGAGCCCCGGCCCGGGTTCTGGCAGTGGGCCGGCGGGCAGGGCCAGCACCCCCTGGTCAGCGTCACCGACCGGAACGGGCACGCCATCACCTACGGCTACACGGACGACGGCTCCCCCGCCAGCATCACCCACTCCGGCGGCTACCGGATCACCGTCACGACCGGCGGCGGCCGGGTAACCGGCCTCACCCTCGACGGCGGCCCCGGCGACTCCGGGGATGACGGCGGCGACAGCAGCAGCGGCGGCGGGCAGGAGGGCACCCGGCTGGTGTCGTATGAGTATGACGGGGCCGGGAACCTGGCCGGGGTCATCAACTCCTCGGGCCGGCCGCTGCGGCTGTCCTACGACGGCGCGGGGCGGATGACCGGGTGGACCGACCGGGCCGGGCATTCTTACTCCTACGCCTACGACGACCTGGGCCGGTGCGTGCGCGGCGATTCCCCGGGCGGGCAGATGTCGGGCACCTTCAGCTACGAGGCCGGGGTGACGCGATGGGCCGACGGGGCGGGCGCGGTCACCACCTACCGGCTCGATGCCTCCCTGCGGGTGTCGGCCATCACCGGCCCCCTGGGGGCCACCACCCGGTTCACCCGCGACGGCCGAGGCCGGGTCACCTCCCGTACCGACCCCCTCGGCCGGGTCACCCGCTACGCCTGGGACGGCGCCGGGAACCTGGCCTCCGTCACCCGCCCGGACGGCACCACGGCCCGCGCCGCCCACGACGGCCGGGGCCTGCCGACAGTGGTCACCGGCGCCGACGGGGCCACCTGGCGGCAGGCCTACGACGGCAAGGGGAACCGGACCTCGGTCACCGCGCCCGACGGGTCGGTCACCCGCTACGCCTACGACTCCCGCGGGTACCTGACGAGCGTGACCGGCCCGGACGGCGCGACCACCACGATCAGCCGCGACGCCGCCGGGCTGCCCGTCACGGTCACCGCCCCCGGCGGCGCCACCACCCGCTACCAGCGCGACCGCCTCGGCCGCATCCGCACCGTCACCCGCCCCGACGGCGCCGAGATCACCCTCACCTGGACCACCGAGGGCCACCCCGCCACCCGCACCCTCCCCGGCGGGGCAACCGAAACCTGGGACTGGGACCCCGACGGCCACCTCACCCGCCACGCCACCCCGGGCGGCGCGGTCACCACCTACCAGTACGGGCCATTCGACACCCTCTCGGCGGCCACCTGGCCCGACGGCACCCGCACCGCCTACGGCTACGACCACGAGCTGCGCCTCACCTCCGTCACCCACGCCGGGCTGGAATGGCGCTATGAGTACGACCCGGCTGGCCGCCTCACCGCCGAGACCGACTACAACGGGGCGGCCACCCGCTACCACCACGACCCGGCTGGGCAGCTGGTGAAGAAGGCCAACGCCGCCGGGCAGGAGACCACCTACGCCTACAACGAGGCTGGCAACCTCACCGCGAAGGCCGCCGGCGGTGCGGTCACCACCTTCGAATACGACCCGGCGGGCCGCCTCGCGCGCACCCGCAACGACGCCGCCGAGATCCGGCTGTCCCGCGACGCCCTCGGACGGGTCACCGCCGAGACCGTCAACGGCCGCACCACCACCTGGTCCTACGACCCGGTCGGCCGCGTAACCGGGAGGGTCACCCCCTCCGGCGCGGCCACCACCTGGGACTGGGACCCGGCCGGGCTGCCCGCGGCCATGACCAGCGCCGGCCACCAGCTGCGCTTCGCCCACGACCCCGCCGGGCGGGAGACCAAGCGGGAACTGCCCGGCGGCCTGGCCCTCACCCAGGACTGGGACCCGCGCGGCCAGCTCACCAGCCAGGTCCTCACCAGCCAGGTCCTCACCAGCCAGGTCCTCGCCGGCCCCGGCCGGTACGGAGCCGCCGCCCCGGGACCCGGGGTCGGCCCCGGCCCGGAAGGCCCCGCCCCCGCCCCTGGC
>JAFMRC010000076.1 GCA_017354375.1 Nocardiopsaceae bacterium
ACGTCGCCTGGCGACCGCACCGGAGCGGTGCCGGCGTCCGCCGCGGGGCGGGCGAGGGGGAGTTGCGGGTCGCCCCCGCGCAGCCCGGACAGCAGCAGTGCCGCGTCCCCGGCCGACCGGGCGATCGGCCCGACCACGCTGAGGGGGTCGAACACGTCGTCGCGCACCGGGTCGGCCGAGGCGACCAGGCCGGGCGTGGTGCGCAGGCCGACCGCCGAGCACATCGCGGCGGGGTTCCGGACGCTGGCCCCGAGGTCGGACCCGTCGGCGAACGGCAACAGCCCGGCCGCGACCGCGGCGGCGGCGCCCCCGCTGCTGCCGCCCGGCGTCATCGCGGTGTTCCACGGGTTGCGGGTGGTGCCGAACACCGTGTTGAAGGTCTGTGACCCCGCGCCGAACTCCGGCGTGTTCGTCTTCCCGATGATCACGGCGCCGGCCGCCCGCAGCCGCGCGACGTGCGGGGAGTCGGCGGCCGGCACGTGCTCGGCGAACAGCGGGGATCCGTAGGTCGTCCGGATCCCCGCGGTGTCGGCGAGGTCCTTGACCGCGATGGGCAGCCCGTGCAGCGGCCCGAGGGCGGCGCCCCGCGCGGCGGCCTCGTCGGCCTCCTCGGCACTGGCGGTCGCCTGTTCTTCGGCCAGCGTCACGATGGCGTTGAGCCCGGGGTTGACCCGGCCGATCCGGTCGAGGTACGCGTCGAGCAATTCGCGGGCCGACAGCTCCCGGTCGCGCAGCCGCCGCGCCAGCTCGACGGCGGGCGTAAAGCAAAGGTCGTCATCGCTCACCCGTGGAAGGGTATCCCGGTACCCGAAGACCGATTTCGGGCCGATCCGCCTGAAAGGCCCAGCCGGGTCAGGTACTGTCGGGTACCAGCTGCCGGAAAGGAGCTGCATGCCCGCGTCTCGGCTTGTCCCGGATACCGGCCGCCCATCCGCCCTCCCGGGCGACGAGGCGGCTCCGGCCAGGGAATGCCTGGAGCTGCCACGGCCCGTGCTGCTGTTGCGCGCGGCCAGCTGGAACTTCGCCGAATCGTTCGGACTGCCCATCGTCGGCTACGTCCTCGCCTCGTGGGCTGGCGGGCGCGACGCGGGCCTGTGGGGCATGCTCATCGTGATCTGGCTCACCGCCGCCGTCCGCAAGTTCGTGACCAGGTCCGTTCCCGGCCTCGTCATGATTTCCCTGATGGTGCTCACCGTGCAGACCGTGGCCGCGATCGCCACCGGGAACCTGCTGATATTCCTGCTGCACTTCCCGCTGGCGAACCTGGCGCTGTGCCTCCTGTTCGCGAGGACCGCGCGCGGCAGCAGCCCGATCGCCGGCCGGCTCGCCGCCGAGGTGATCGGGCTGCGCTGCCCGGCCGTCCACCGGCAGAGCATGAACCGCTTCTTCCAGAACGTGACCGTGCTGTGGTCGGGCGTGTTCCTGCTGCTGGCGGCCGGGCTGGGAGCGCTGCTGGCGGCCGTTCCGGCCGGCACCTACGTGCCCATCTGGGCCGCCACCACGATCGCGCTGATCGCGGCGGGCGTCTGCGCGTCCGTGCTGTGGATGCGCTCGGTAACCCGCCGGCTCGGCATCGGGTTCAGCTTCACCCCGGCCGCCTAGCCCGGTGACCTGCCGTTCGTACCGTTAGCCTGGGAACGCGAGGCGTCCGGGTACAGGGGCGGTAACGGGAGGGGCAGGCGGTGCCGACCAGTCGGCTAGAGGCGTTCAGCGACGGCGTGCTGGCCATCATCATCACGGTCATGGTCCTGGAGCTGAAGGCCCCCGAGGGATCCAGCTTCGGGGCCCTGTTGCACGCCGCGGGCACGGGACTGCTCAGCTACCTGCTGAGCTTCATCTACGTGGGCATCTACTGGAACAATCACCACCACATGTTCCAGCTGGTGAATCGGGTCAGCGGCGGCGTGCTGTGGGGGAACCTGAGCCTGCTGTTCTTCCTGTCGCTGTTCCCGTACACCACCGCCTGGATGGACGACACTGGCTACGCTCGCGTCCCTGTCCTCGCCTATGGCACGAACCTGCTGCTCGCCGCGATCGCCTGGTTCATCCTGCAGGCGGTCATCATCCGCCACCAGGGCAGCGGCTCCCCGCTGGCCAAGGCGGTCGGCCGTGACAACAAGGGCCGGCTGTCCCTCGTCCTCTACGTGGCCGGCATCTGCTGCGGCCTGCCGGGCGAGCGGTTCTGGACGTGGCTCGCCCTTGGCTGCTACGTCGTCGTCGCGCTCGCCTGGATCATCCCCGACCGCCGCATCGACCGCATCATCCGCGACCACGGCGCACCGGATTAGCAGTTGTACGGCGTCACCGGCCGCACGGCGGTGACACGCGGCGCTCCAGGATCCTGTCAGCCTCCCTTGAGTGCCTGCCCAGTAAAGAGGCGTTGCATGGGGATCCGCGGGACATACCACGTGGGGGGTCGCCATGCGGGTTCTTGTGGTGGAAGGCGACGCCGGGCTGGCCGACGCGATCGCGGCTGGCCTGCGCCTGGAGGGGATGGCGGTGGACGCCGCCTACGACGGGGAGGCCGGCCTTGAGCGCGCACTGGTCAACGACTATGACGTGATCGTGCTCGACCGGGACCTGCCCGGCACTCCCGGCGACACCGTGTGCAGCAAGCTGGTCGCGGGTCGTGCGAGGGCCGGCATCCTCATGCTCATCGCGGCGGGCACGGTCACCGAACGGGTGGCCGTCCTCGGCCTCGGCGTTGGCGACTACCTGCCGAAGCCGTTCGCGTTCGCCGAGCTGATCGCGCGGATCAGGGCGCTGGACAGGCTCGGCCATCCCCCGGCGGCACGCTCGCCCTGGCCCCCCGCCCGGATGGCGGCCTCACCGCCAGCCTGACGTTCCCTAGCCGTGTGCCGGGCGATCCTAGCTCGTGTGCCGGGCGATGAAGCGGGCGAGCGCGATGCCGAGTGCGTCGTCGTCGATTCCGAGGCTGGCGATCTCCGAGATGTGGTTGTGGCCCTGGGCGTAGGCGAGGGCCGGCACGGTGCCGTGCCTGGCCAGCCACGCGGCCACCACGCCGGCGGCCTGGGCGTGGAAGAGCGCGGGGTCGTGTTCGGCCACGCTGAACAGGAGGGGGATCTCCGTGTCGAGCAGCCATGGCAGGCTGGACACCGTCTGCCCGGGGAGGTCACCGAAGTAGGCCTTCTCCAGCTCGCCCCGGTCCGGCGTCTCACCGCGACCCGGCGTCTCTCCGGGACCCGACAGGTCGTAGACGCCCGACAGCAGCGTGGCGCCCCGGACGCCGGCCGTGCTGCCCCCGCCCTGGCCGGCGATGAACGAGGCCACGTGCACCGCGCCCGCCGAATGGCCGGCCACGACGATCCGGTCCGGGTCGCCGCCGTAGGCCGCGATGTGCTCCCGGGTCCACGCCACCGCGGCGGCGACGTCCTCCGCGCCGGCCGGCCACGTGTGACCGGGGGCCAGCCGGTAGGTCATCGTCACGCCGGTCCAGCCGTGCCGGACCGCCCACGCCCCGACGTGGTCGTACATGGGGGTTCCCGGCACGTGCTTGTCGCCGGCCACGAACCCCCCGCCGTGCGCGAACAGGACGACCGGGGACGGGTCGCTCGTGCCGATGCCGGCGTGGACGTCGAGGCGATGGCGCTCGTGCGGGCCGTAGGCCAGGTCGCGCTCGACCCGCGGCGCGGTGTAGCCGGCCTTCTCGTGGAACGGCGTCAGCAGCGCCCAGCTGCCCTCCCTGAGGTCCGGAGTGATGTCCGGGCCGAAGGAGGCGAGCTGGTCGATGACGTCACGGGGAAGCGCTGTGCTCACTGTGGTTCCGCCTCTCGTCGTGCCTGCCGCGAGTTCAGGCCCCAGCATCACTCAGGCTATCCTCACCGCACGGCCCAGTTAAGCGAAAACGCGGAACCTGAGTGCTGAAAACGCGGAATCCACTTCATGTAAACGCGGAAAATATCTGCTGCAAACGCGGAATGATCCCCTATCATGAACGCATGCGGGGAGCACTAACCGGCCTAGCTGAGCGGCGACTTACGGACGTCATCGAGCGCCGCCTCACCGAGGAACCGGTCATCGTCGTGAACGGACCGCGCACGGTCGGCAAGAGCACGCTGCTCAGCGAACTGGGGCAGCGCACGGGCCGTCCGGTGATCGACTGCGACGATCCCGGCACCCAGGCGGTGGTGCGAAACGATCCGGCCCGGTTCATCGAGTCAGGTTCGCTAGTCCTGATCGACGAGTACCAGCACGTGCCCGAGCTGCTCAACGCGATTAAGGCGCAGCTCAACAAGGATCTCCGGCCCGGTCAGTACCTGCTGGCCGGATCGACCCGTTACGCCACGCTGCCGCAGGCCAGTCAGGCCCTCACCGGCCGCGTCGATATTGTCGGAGTCCCCCCGCTGTCGCAGGGAGAGATCGACGGCAGGCGGGAAACCCTCGTCTCCCGACTGCTCGACGGCGAGGGAACCGGGGATCTTTCCCCGGCCTCGTCGACTACTTCCAGAGAGGAATACGCGGATCGCATCACCTCCGGTGGCATGCCGGTCGCACTCCGACGGCCGCCCGGCCGTTCCCGGTCTCGCTGGTATTCCAACTACGTCAACCTGGTCATCGACAAGGACGTCATCGACATCTCCCGTATCCGGCAACGCGAGATGATGCCACGGCTCCTGGGACAGCTCGCCGCCAGGTCCGGGCAGGTCCTCAACATCTCCGGCGTGTGCAGCGCTACCGGCATGGAAAAGTCCACCACCGAGAACTACATCAACCTCCTCGAAGCCGTGTTCCTCGTCCAGCGCCTGCCCGCCTGGGGCACCACCCTGGGCTCGCGCGTCGCGCGCCATCCCAAGATGCACCTGGTCGATTCCGGCGTCATGGCCTGGCTCCTGAACCTGACCCCGCAGAAAATCGCGCAAGCGGATCCCGCCGCCCTCACCGAATACGGCCATCTCATGGAGACCTTCGCCGTCGGGGAAATCCTCAAGCAGGCGGGCTGGTCCGACGCTCCCGTCACCGCCGGCCATTTCCGGACCTCGGCAGGCGACGAAGTCGACCTCATCCTGGAACGGGACGACGGCCAGGTCATCGCCTTCGAGGTAAAGTCGGGCTCTCTCGTTCAAGGCGACGACCTCAAGGGCCTGCGATTCCTCTCCGACCGCCTCGGCGACCGGCTTGAGACCGCGATCGTCCTCTACACGGGCGCCCATGCTTACGTGCAGGACGGCTGGGTCAACGTCCTGCCCCTCGACCGCCTCTGGACGTTATCTCCTCGAACACTAGGCGGATGAGCCTGGCGTTCATCGGCTCGACGGGGACTTGCCGGTTGGTCAGCACAACGCTGGTGCGGTCCGTGTCCAGACTCGTGATCAGCGAGACCGACGAGCTCGGTCCGCTCCCGGCGTGGCCGGCGCGATCCAGGGGGCGCCGCAGCAGCCAGCCGAGCCCGATCTCCGCTTCCGAGTCATATTGCTGGGCCTGCGGGCGCTGTGCCTCCGTGGCCAGGTCGGCGGGCAGCAGCGTCCGCCAGCCGGCCCCGAAGCGAACCAGGTCCGGCGCGGTCGACCACAGGCCGCTCGCCCCCTGGAACGGGGCCACCGGCAGCTGCTCGGGCTCGAACGTGCCGTCCTCCTTGAGCCGGTAGCCACGCGGGGCGTCGGGCTCGGCCGGGGCTCGCTCCGGGAACCACGAATCTGCCATGCCGAGCGGCTCCAGGACCAGACGGGTCGCCGCCCGCGCGAAGGGGGTTCCGGTGAGGTCGGCGATGAGCTGCCCGAGCACCGTGTAGCCGGCGTGGCTGAAAGCGAACACCCCGCGCGGCCCGGAACAGGCGGCGACCGGACCGAGCACCGCCGCGACGTCCGCCACCTCCTCGGCCGGCGCTGGCGGCGGGCTGTCGACTCCTCCCGTGTGGGAGAGCAGGTCCCGCACGGTGACGGCGTCATCGGCCAGCCGCAGCGAGCGCAGGCGAGCGTTGACCGGGTCGTCGAGAGCGATGGCGCCGTCCGCGACCAGGCACAGCACGGCCGTGGCCGTGACGAGCGTGGTGATCGTGTAGGCCGGGAAACGGTGGCCGGGGCTTAGGGGCAGGTTCTGTTCGAGGTCGGCCCAGCCGCGGGAGCAGGCCCACACCTCGGGGACGGATCCGCTGCCGGTGTCACCCGCGGCCGTCAGCCCCACCAGGCCGAGATCCGTATAGGAATCCTCAATGAGCCCGGGCACCTGCCCGGGCACTGGCCCGGCGCTCGCCGAGGGCGGTCGCGCGACCCGCGTGTCGGTGGCGGGCGCGCCGCCCGGGACGACCTGCAGGGCATCGAGCCGGTGCGGGGCCTCCGGCTCGACGGCGGCCCGCACGACCAGGTCGGCGACCTTCGCGTGCAGGCGCAGGGAGTCGGCGTCGAGAACAACGAGGTCCTCGTGCAGCCTCGGCGCTATCCCGGCCAGGATCGCGGCCATCGTCTGGGGGGGTACCCGGGTCAGAAGGCGTTCGGTGAAGTGCTCGCTGAGCTCGTCGCGGTTGGGCGCGGTCCATCCCGCCTCACCGGCCGCGCCGTAGCGGCCGAAGACCCAGCGCACTTGCGCGAGCGCGTGGCCGTTTGCGGCCTCAGCGGCGGCGATGTGGCCCTTGAGCGCGGCCCAGCTGCTCATCCCGTGCTCACGGGCGACGGCCAGCTGAGCGTCGTGCAGGGTGGCGAACTCTCCCGCGGCGAGCCGCCGCTTCGCCTCGAGCTTGCTGTGACGCAGGCTCGGGCGGTCCGGGAGATCACGGGGGCGGTGGGCGGCGGACTCTGGCTGATCGGACACGGCAGTCCTTCCTCGACGCCCGCGGATCCGCGTTCACCGGGCTGGAAAGACGTACCTGCACCTGTCGTCACTCGAATCGGTGAGCTCGAAGCCCTGCCCGCGGACCCAGATGCGGCCGATACCGCCGCTACCCAGTATACCCGGCGAAACCGCTGGACCTAAACGATGAGTTCCGCCATCCTGGCTCGTCTGAGGACTGATGCCTGGCATCCGTCCAGGGCGCAGGGCCGAAGATGGCGAAGGCAATCGCCGCGGCCAGGGTGTATGTGGTGGTGACTAGCAACACGGCAATGATCAGCACCCGGCGATGGCTTACGTGTAGTCGTTTGTAATACAATGGCTGGATGGACGGTGAGCGGTGGTCGGCGGCCGGGTGCTGATGGTTCCGCTGGCGCCGACGCGCAGCGGCGATCCCGGCCGGTGCCGCCCGATCGGCTGCTATGAGGCCGCGCAAGCGCTTGCCGCCCGGTACAGGAAGGACCGCAGGTGAACGCGCCGATGACGCCTGATGAGGAGTACGCCTTCTACGACCGGCCGGAAAACCAGGAACCACAGGGAGTTCCCCGTCGCCGGGACGGAACCCCGCTGAGCGCCCCGGTACCGGTCCGGTTCCCGCCGGAGCTGCTGGAGCAGGCCCGGCGGGCGGCGGACGCGGTCGATCGCTCATTGTCTTCCTGGATCCGGCAGGCCGTAGAGCACGAACTGCGCCGCACCGCCTGAGTTGGGTAACCGCAAGCTCGCCCACGCGGGACAGGTGAGCCATCGCAAGCGGACTCGCCATATGAGGAACTGCCATGACGGACTCTGACCCGGGACCGCGCGCTTACGCCGTGGCCGTTATCGTGCTCGCCGTGCTGCTGCTGCTCGCCATGATCGCCACGCTCTTGGCGGTGTTGTTCATGGTGCGCGGCATCGCGAGCACGCTTTAAGGGAGCGAACGCGTCCCAGACCCGGGTCAGGTGTCGTAGTCGATGGTGATGGCGTCCGTGGCGGGCAGCGACTGGCAGGTGAGCACGAAGCCCGCCGACACCTCGGATTCCTCCAGCGCGAAGTTGCGGCGCATGCTGGCCCGGCCGCTGGTGATCCTGGCCCGGCAGGTGCCGCAGACGGCGCCCTTGCAGGCGAACGGCACGTCCGGCCGGACGCGCTGTGCCCCTTCGAGGATCGTGGTGTCGCGGGGGAGCGTGAGGCGGGTGGACCGGCCGTCGAGCACGATCGTCGCCTCGGATGTGGCCCCGGCGGGCGGCGCGTCGGCGTGCTGGACGGGCGGCGCCGGCTCGTCGCCGGCGTAGAACAGCTCCCGGTGGATCCGGCTCGGCGGGACGCCGCTGGCCCGCAGCAGGCCGGACGCGCCCGTGATCATCGGCAGCGGCCCGCACAGCCACCAGTGGCCGACCCGCGCCGGATCGGCGACCAGGGGCAGCAGCTCCGCGAGCTTGGCCTCATCCAGCCGCCCGGTCAGCAGCTCCGCCTCCTGCGGCTCCCGGGACAGGACGTGGACGAGGTGCAGCCTGGCCGGGTACCGGTCCTTGAGGTCGGCCAGCTCGTCGGCGAACATCACCGTGCTCGCGCGCCGGTTCCCGTAGAGCAGGGTGACGGTCGCGGCCGGATCCCGCAGCACGGTGGCGACGACCGACAGCACGGGCGTGATGCCGGATCCGGCCGCTATCGCCACGTGCGCGCCGCCCGTGCCCGGGCCGTTGGCGCCCGTGCCGTTCCCCAGGGTGAACGTGCCGGAGGGCGCGGCGACCTCGATCTCGTCGCCGGGCCTGACCTCGCGCACGAGCCACTGCGAGAAAAGGCCGCCGGGAACCTCGCGGACGCCGATCCGCGGCCGGTCGCCCTCGGGGGCGCAGATCGAGTAGGAACGGCGTTCGTCGCGTCCGTCGATGAACCGCCGAAGGGTGAGGCTCTGGCCCGCGCGGAACGCGTAGGTGCCGGCGAGCGCGGCGGGCACGTCGAACGAGATGGCCGCCGCGTCCTCGCACAGCCGGGTGACCTCGGCGACGGGGAGCGCGTGGAAGGAGCCCGCCCGGCTCGGCGGCGCCTGGGGCGCGGCGGTGGTCACCGGTCAGTGCTCCTTCACGTGCTCGAACGGCTCATCGCAGGCGCGGCAGCGGCGCAGGGCCTTGCACGCCGTGGCGCCGAAGGGGGAGACGAGCGCGGTGTCGGCGGACCCGCAGCGGGGACACGGCACCCGGGCCGGGGGAGGCACCAGGGTCAGCGGGACGGGACCGGTTCCATGGCGGGGCGCGGAACCCGCGGGGTTCACGGGGCTTCCCGGGGTCACCGCGCTTGCCGGGCTCGCCGGGCCGGGCGGGGCGATGCCCGCGGCGGCGAGCTTGCGGCGGCCCTCGGCGGTGATCCAGTCGGTGGTCCACGGCGGGGAAAGCACGGTGCGCACCTCGACGGCCTCGAACCCGGCCCGATGCAGCGCGCGCAGGAGGTCCTCGCGCATCGCGCCGAGCGCGGGGCAGCCGCTGTAGGTCGGCGTGATCGACACGGTCACCGTGCCGCCGTCCGCGTTCACACCCGGGAGCACGGTCACGTCGCGGAGCACGCCGAGGTCGGCGAGGGTGAGCATCGGCAGCTCCGGGTCGGTCACGGCCGCCGCGACGGCGCGGGCGCGATCCTCGTCGCGGTCCAAGTGGCCGGGCGCGCCGCCTGCCCCGCCGCCGCTCTCACGGCCCGCCGTCACCATGTCGCGTCCGGATGGGCGCGGGCCACGCTCTGCAGCTCGGCGAGCAGGTAGCCCATGGCCTCGGTGTGCACGCCATGGCGCCCCGCCCGGCCCGCCACGCCGGCCCGGGGGGCGGCGTCCGGGATCCGCAGGCCCGCGGCGTCCGTTGCCGCGGCGAGCACGTCATCGAACTCGGCCCGGACGGCCGGGGGATCCACCGCCACGCCCGATTCCGCCAGGCGCCGCTCGACGTCGTGCGACGTGAACATCTCCGGGACGTACGGCCATACCGCCTCCAGGCCCGCCTGCGCCCGGTCGCGGGAGTAGGCGGTGCCGTCGCCCAGCCGGACCAGCCACTGGGCGGCGTAGTCGCGGTGGTAGGCCACCTCCTTGACCCCCTTGGCCGCGACGGCGGACAGCACCGGGTCACGCGAGCCGTCCAGCCGCTCCAGCAGCGCGAGCCGCCAGGTGGAGAACACGACAAGCCGCGCGATCAGCTCGCCGAAGTCGCCGCGCTCGAGCTCGGCCAGCCGGACGTTGCGGAACTCGTGTTCGGGCCGGAAGAACGCGTAGGCGTCCTCGCCGCGACCGGTGCCGTCGGCCACCCCGGCCCGGCCGAGGAGCAGGCGAGCCTGGCCCAGCAGGTCGAGGGCGATGTTGGCCAGCGCGACCTCGTCCTCCAGCTCGGGCGCTCCGGTGACCCACTGCTGCAGCCGGTGGGACATGATGAGCGCGTCATCGCCCAGCATCAGGCAGTAGGCGGCCAGGTCGGCGCCATCGACGCCGTCCGGGACGGGCGCGCCGGCCTCCGTGAGCGAGTCGGCGAAGCCGGTACCGAACGCCCACCGGCCGTCGGCGTCCCCGGAACCGGCATCAGCCGCGAGAGCCTGGTACGCGCCGAACTGGTCATAATCTGATATTTCCGGAACGGGGGGCACGGGTTGTGTGCCCGCCGTTCCGGACTCGGCCGGAGGGGGTGGCTCGGGGGAAGAGGGCGTCCTGGCCATGGTCACATGTGCGGGACGTCGGACGGGATCTCGTAGAACGTGGGGTGGCGGTACACCTTGTCCCCGGACGGCGCGAAGAACGGGTCCTTCTCGTCCGGGGAGGACGCGGTGATCGCCGCCGAGGGCACGACCCAGATGCTGACGCCCTCGTTCCGCCGGGTATACAGGTCGCGGGCGTGGTGCAGCGCCATCTGGGCGTCGGCGGCGTGCAGCGAGCCGACGTGGACGTGATTGAGCCCGCGCTTGCCGCGGATGAAGACCTCCCACAGCGCCCATTCAGACCGGGACTCAGTCACGGGGGGCACCCCCAGTCGCCCCGATCCGTTCGGGATAAGGGGTTGTGGTCTTCCTCGCGTGCGCGGCGGCCGCCTCGCGGACCCACGCCCCGGCCTCGTGCGCGGACCGGCGCCGGGCGACGCGCTGGGCATTGCACGGGCCGCCGCCGGAGATCACCCGCTTGAACTCGTCCCAGTCGATGGCGCCGAAGTCGTAGTGTCCGCGGCCGGTGTTCCACCGCAGCTCCGGGTCGGGGAGGCTCACGCCGAGCGCGTCGGCCTGCGGCACGGTCATGTCGACGAACCGCTGCCGCAGCTCGTCGTTGGTGTGCCGCTTGACCTTCCACGCCATCGACTGCGCCGTGTTGGGGGAGTCGGCGTCGGGCGGGCCGAACATCATCAGCGACGGCCACCACCACCGGTCGACCGAATCCTGCACCATCGCCTGCTGGGCGGCGGTTCCGCGCATCATCGTCATCAGCAGCTCGTATCCCTGCCGCTGGTGGAAGGACTCCTCCTTGCAGATCCGGATCATCGCGCGGGCGTAGGGGCCGTAGGACGACCGGCACAGCGGCACTTGGTTGCAGATCGCCGCCCCGTCCACCAGCCACCCGATCACGCCCACGTCGGTGTAGCTCAGCGTCGGGTAGTTGAAGATCGACGAGTACTTCTGGCGGCCGGTGATCAGCTTCTCCGTCAGGTCGGCGCGGTCCGCGCCCAGGGTCTCCGCGGCGCTGTAGAGGTACAGCCCGTGCCCGGCCTCGTCCTGCACCTTCGCGAGGAGGATCGCCTTGCGGCGCAGGGACGGGGCGCGGGTGATCCAGTTCCCCTCCGGCTGCATGCCGATGATCTCCGAGTGCGCGTGCTGGGCGATCTGCCGGATCATCGTCTTCCGGTAGCCGTCCGGCATCCAGTCCCGCGGCTCCACCCGCGCCTCGGCGGCGATGGTCCGCTCGAAGTGCTCTTCGAGTCCCGCCTCGCTCGCGGGTTCCGCTTGCGGCGCGGGCGCTGGCTGCGGCGCGTGTGCCGACTGCGGCGCGGGCGCCGTCCGCTGGCCCATCCTCGCGCACCTCCCGGGCCTATTTACTTACCAAACGTTCAGGTAATAATGGTAGCGTCCCCGGACCCCCAGCGGAAGGTCGTGATCCCCGTTTCAGGCAGCACGGTTCCTAGCGGCGCGGTTCCAGGCGGCGCGGTTCCAGGCGGCGCGGGCGGCGTGGCGGCTCCGGCCAGGGCCATGTTCGACGCGGACGCCTCCTCGCGCTCCCTCGGCATCGAGCTGGCCGAGGCCGCCGACGGCTACGCCGTCGCCCGGATGCGGATCACCGAGCGGATGGTCAACGGGCACGGCATCGCGCACGGCGGTTACCTGTTCCTGCTGGCCGACACGGCCTTCGCCTGCGCCTGCAACAGCTACGGGCCGGCCACGGTGGCGTCGGGAGCCGAGATCACGTTCATCGCCAGCGCCCGCCTCGGGGACCTGCTGACCGCCACCGCGACCGAGCGCGCCCGCTACGGCCGCAACGGCATCTACGACGTGACGGTCCGCCGCGCGGCTGGCAGCGGGCCCGGCGGGGACGGCGGACCCGGCGGCGAGGCCATCGCGGAGTTCCGGGGCCGCAGCCGCACGATCGGACGCGGTCAGCAGGCGGAGGCGGGTGGCTGAGCCGTGCCGGCTGGGTCTGGTGCCGGAACGCAGCAGGCTGAGCCTTCCTGCTTCTCGAGGGTGTCGGCGTCGCCCTTGACGACGTAGATCTCCCAGTTCTCCTGTCCGGGGGCGGTGACCCACACCTTGTCCTGGACCGCGTAGCAGCAGGCGGTGTCTTCCTCGGTGAGCGTGGCGAGCCCATCGGCGGCCAGCCGGGAGGCGGCGGCGGCGACCTCGTCGGCGGTCTCGACCTCGACGCCGAGGTGGTCCAGGCGGGTGGGCTCGCCGGGCTGGCCTTCGATCAGGACGAGCTTGAGCGGCGGCTCGGTGACGGCGAAGTTGGCGTAGCCGGGGCGGCGCTTGGCGGGCTCGGCGCCGAGCAGCTTGGAGTAGAAGGCGACCGAGGCTTCCATGTCGGCGACGCGGAGCGCGAGCTGGGCACGGGACATGACGTTCCTCCCTTGGACGGGACGAGTGCGGGATGTTGGTTAAAGAGATCTCTAATCAGCGCTAGTGGCCAGTTTGCGCCTTGCTTAAAAATATGTCAAATTAAAGGGGTGACTAACCAGAGGCGACTGCCCATGCTAGGCCCGGTTGAGCTGCCCGACGGCACCGTGTGCTGCCCGCCGCTGGCATGCGAGCCGCTGTCGCCGGGCGGGGCGGCTGAGCTGGCGCCCCTGTTCAAGGCGGTTGCCGATCCGATGCGGTTGCGGCTGCTGTCGCTGATCGCCTGTCACCCGGGCGGCGAGGCCTGCGTCTGTGACCTGCTGGGCGAGTTCGACGTGACCGCCCCGTCGGTCAGCTACCACCTGAAGATCCTCCGCGAGGCCGGGCTGATTAGGTCCGAGCGGCGCGGTACGTGGGTGTACTACCGGGTTAACCCGGCGGTGATGGCACGGATGTCGACCGTGCTGGTCATGCCGTCCGGGTGAGGATGACGGCGTAGCGGCATTCGGTGTCGGTGGTGTTGGCGAAGACGCGATCCGCGGGCTCGCCCAGTTCGATGGTGTCGCCCGCGTCGAGGTCGTGGATCGTGCCGCCGTCATGGAAGGTCAGGCGCCCGTCGAGGACCCAGACGACCTGCCGGATGAAGGCGTAGGCGGCGGCCGGATACGGTATGCGAGCACCGGCGGGCAGGTGGATCTCGGCGATCTCGGCGGGGAAGCGCGGGCCCGCGATCTGGCGGCGCCGGTAGCCGGTTGCGGGGTCGCGCCACTCGGCCGCGTCAGTCCTGCGGCGCACGCCTGCGACTCCGCTGGCGTCGTCCTGCGACCCGTCGGCGGGGGTGAGCAAGGATGCGACGCTGAGCTGGAAGGCGGCCGACAGCTTGCCCAGGACGATGGCGGTGGGGCTGCTCTCCCCGCGCTCGATCCTGCTGATCATGGCCTGGGAGACGCCAGAGGCGTCCGCCAGCCGGGCCAGCGTCCACTGGCGATGCTCCCGTTCGGCGCGGATGCGGGCTGCGATCTGCCCCACCAGGGGATCTATCATATTGGACATGAATCCAATATATGAGAGAAACCGGACTGCGGTAGTCCGGGCGGCCCAGCCGGGTGACCTAGAGGCGATCCGCGCGATCCGCAACCACGCGGCCGAGCACTCGACGGCCCTGTGGACGCAGGCCACGCAGTCCTCCGCCGAGGGGGCTGCCTGGCTGGCCACGCACCTGGAACGGGGTTCGGCGTTCGTATCCGAGACGGACGGTGAGGTGACCGGGTTCGCGGTCTACGGCCCGTGGCGGGAACTGGACGGATACCGGCACACGGTGGAGGACTCGATCTACGTCCGCGAGGGCCGGCACGGACTGGGGATCGGCTCCGCGCTGCTGGCCGCCATCATCGCCTCGGCGCGCGAGGCCGGTCACCACGTTCTGATCGCCGACATCGAAGCCGGGAACACCCCCTCGATCCGGCTGCACGAACGGTTCGGGTTCCATCATTCCGGCACGGTGCCGGAGGTCGGCATCAAGTTCGGTCGATGGCTAGATTTGACGATCATGCGGCTTCCCCTGGCATAAGAGCAGTTCCTGAGGTTCTCCGCTTCGGCCAGGTCACGGGAAGTCGGCTCCATGGGAAAGAGGCTGGGCCAGAGCTTCCGCGCGAGCACGGAAAGGCGATCCTGGGAGATCAGAGCTGGTGGTGGACCCATACCGCTGGCTCGACGTAGACGGCGTAGTCGTGCTCGACGCTGCACTGGACCGGCACGAGCGCGCCGGGCACCGCCACGGGGCCTGGCTTGTCGAAGGGCAGGCCGGTCCAGGAGCGCCACTCCCGCTCGAACCCGAGGCGCGCCGCGTTGTCCCGCATCGCCGCCAGCATCTTCGCAGACAGGCCGGTGCCTTGCAGGTCCGTCCGGATGGTGATCTCCAGCGCTGAGACCAGGTTCGGCTTCCGCCCGGCCTGGCGGTCGCGTGCCGAGCGCCAGATCACGCCGTCCCAGCCGTCGGCCGGCAACTCGCCAAGGGCCGGGTCCCCGTCCCAGGCGAAGGACGCGCAGAACGCACGGGCGATCGCCTGGTCCGGGGCGCTGGCGTCATAGGCGATCAGCCCGTATTCAGGGTGCGTGATCCGGTTGACGCTGTAGAAGAGCGAGGCGAGGGGATCCTCGCCCATGAACGCGGGCCACGGATCGGCGTCCGCGTCGGTGAACGTGGACTTCATGCCGGGCCGCTCGGCGATGGTCGCGATGCGTAGTTCCATGCTCGGATGGTAGGGAGCCGAGCGTGCCGGGGCATTCGATTTTCTCGTGTAGGGGCGTAGACCTAAGTCATATACTCCTTAGGTATATACTTCTATTATGACGATCTCACCGGTGACGCCGCCCGAGAAGCCGCGGCATGTCTTCGACCGCGACCGGGAGTGGGCTGGGCTCATGAGGTTCGTGACTTCCCCGGATTCCGACGTGCGGCTAGGGATTGTCAGCGGCCGGCGCCGTCAGGGCAAGACGTACCTGCTGGATGCGGCGGCGAGCGCCGTCGATGGCTTCTTCTACACGGCGGCCGAGGATACCGAGGTTGACGCGCTCGCGAGCTTCGGCCGAGCGCTTGCGGGCTGGACGGGAGGCGGCCGGTACGCGTTCGCCACCTGGGAAGAAGCGCTTGACCGGCTGTTTACGGCAGCGGCCGGGAAACTGGTTGTCATCGACGAGTTCCCGTACCTCAGCAAGGCGAGCCCGGCCCTGCCATCGCTGATCCAGCGTGCGCTCGACCCGCACGGGGCCGCGAGGCAGAACCAGGTGAGGCTGCTGCTATGCGGGTCGGCCATGTCGGTCATGGGGACCATGCTGAGTGGCAGCGCGCCGTTGCGCGGCCGGGCGAGCCTGGAACTGATCGTTCGGCCTCTTGGCTACCGGGACGCGGCGGAGTTCTGGGGGATCACGGACCCGAGGCTGGCCGTCCTGGTGCATTCCATCGTGGGTGGCACGCCCGCCTACCGCCGTGAGTTCGTCGCGGGCGACACGCCGGCGGGTCCGGATGACTTCGATGCATGGGTGCTCCGCAGCGTGCTGAACCCCCAGGTGCCGCTGTTCCGCGAGGCCCGCTACCTCCTGGCCGAGGAGGCTGAGATCCGTGATCCGGCGCTGTATCACGCGGTACTGGGCGCCATCGCGGCCGGACGGAACACGCGGGGTGGTATCGCCGACCATATAGGGCGTAAATCACCCGATATCGGCCACCCGCTCAGCGTTCTGGAAGATGCCCGGCTCATCTCGCGCGAAACCGATCCCTTCCGGAAAGGGAGGTCCGCTTACCGCATCAGCGAGCCGCTGATCACCTTCTATGAGGCGGTCATGCGAAGGGAGTGGACCCGGCTGGAGCGCGGAGACCCGGCCGGGGCGTGGCGTAACGCGGAGGCAACGTTCTCGTCCCAGGTGGTCGGTCCGCACTTCGAGTCGTTGTGCCGGGAGTGGGCGCTGGACGCGGGGGAGGGGGTATTCGGGGGGTGGCCGGGAACGGTCACGGCCGGCGTGGTGCCCGACCCGGCCAACCGTAGTCAGATCCAGGTAGACGTGGCCGTCCTCGGCCCGGAAGTCTCCGGGGAACCACGGCAGGTCATGTCCCTCGGCGAGGCGAAGTGGGGCAAGGTGATGACCCCCGCGCACGTGCGACGACTCCGCCGTGCGCGCGATCTGCTGGCGGTGAAGGGATACGACACCAGCGCCACGATGCTGACCTGCTACAGCGGCGCGGGGTTCGATCATGATCTGCGCGATGAGTCCCGCCGTGATAGCCAGGTACAACTGGTCGGCCTCGACACCCTGTACGGGTGAACCACATCTAGTGTGCCGAACGCGCATTCGGGCCATCTAGAGCGTGACCAAGCGCGCATTCGGCACGCTGGCGGGTAAAGCCCCTGGTGAGGGGCCTTAGTGGAGGCGGAGACGGGAATCGAACCCGTGTACAGGGCTTTGCAGGCCCTTGCCTAAGCCACTCGGCCACTCCGCCGCAGGAGCGTGATCGAACCCGCGACCGTAGACTGCCGCCGAGTCGCGCCACCGAGCGGACGACGGGATTCGAACCCGCGACCCTCACCTTGGCAAGGTGATGCTCTACCCCTGAGCCACGTCCGCATGCCCGGAACCCCGGACCATGCCACCGGATCGCTCCGGCGGCTGCGTGAGAAACTTTACTCGATCCTGGCGCGCTCGCAAACTCGGACCGGCCGGCGGGCGAAAAATCATTCCACCGAACGGATCTTCCCGGCTCCCCCAGCGTAAGCTCCCAGGTCACGTGGGGGCGGGGGAATCGCCACCATCCGTTAGGGATGAAAGGTCTGGCACTCTTGGGGCATGAGAGACATCGTGGTGGACGGCAGCCCGCTCAGCGTCGGCGACGTGATCGCCGTGGCGCGCGGGGAGGCGACGGCGCGGCTGGGCGAGGGCGCTGCGGCCCGGATGGAATCCAGCCGGGCGGTCGTGGCCGCGGCGACCGGCGGCGACCAGCCCGTGTACGGGGTCAACACGGGGTTCGGGG
>JAFMRC010000275.1 GCA_017354375.1 Nocardiopsaceae bacterium
GCGCCGCTAACCGCATGCTGTCGCGCCAGGCCCCAGGGCCAGTACTCGCCACGGGGCCATCCCAGCATGCGCCAGAACAGTGGTCACGCCAGACGGCTGAGGTGGTTATTTCTTGGTCAGTTGCCGGCTCCCCCGGGGAAGGCGCCCGGCGGTCGGCCGGGGCCTGACATCACCTGCCACAATCGCACCTCATATACCAAACGATGACTTCCGCAACAGGCCACAGGGCGTACGCGCTGGTATCGCCGCGTACCCCAGCGGGCGGCGTCGATGGCGGCGCTGCTGCCGGGGAAGGCGGAGAAGCGGCGTGGGCGGCGAGCTATTGACAACATGAGATTGCTCTCATGATACTAATCTCATGAACTTGACTCGGCTCATGGCGCTCGGAACGCTGGCCCGCCACGGTCCGCAGCACGGGCACCAGATCCGGCGTCTCGCGGACGTCACGGGCGTCGGCGAGTGGGGCGGGGTGAGCGTGGGCGCGCTGTACCGGGAACTGCGAGCGATGGAGCGAGAGGGACTGGTGGAGCTCGTCCGCACCGAGCAGGTGGGACGGCGTCCGGCGCGGACCGTGTACGCGATCAGCCGCGAGGGCAGGCTCGAGCTCGCGGCCCTGCGGGAGCAGGCGATCCGTCCCGTCGAGTTCGGGCCGGACCCGCTGGCGGTGGCGCTCACGTTCGCGGCCTATGACATCGATCGCGAGGAACTGCGGGAAGCCCTGCGGGCGAGACGGGACCGGCTCGCCGTCGCCGGACGGGAAACCTCCGCGAAACTCGAGCGCCTCACGGCCAAGGGGTACATCAACCCGATCGAGGCCGCCACCATACGGCGCGGCGAGATCCACATCGAGGCCGAGGCCCGCTGGCTCGACGAGCTCGACGCGCTGCTCGCCAAGGACATTCCGCTCACCGAGGACATGCCGCCCGCCGAGAGCACAGAGCGCGCAGAGCGCGCAGAGGGCACAGCGGGGCCGGAAACTAGTTGAATTAAATCGAGATATTACTCGATAATGTGAATGCTGTCCCGCGGCGGTGGAGCGCGGGCGGGGACCATGACGGACCGGAGGGACACGCTCATGCCAATCATCGAGGCCAAGGGCCTCGCACGTACCTTCACGAGCCGGAAGCGCGGGGGCCGGCCGAACGCCGTGCACGCCGTGCGCGGTATCGACATCACGGTGGCCGACGGGGAGATCGTCGGCTTCCTCGGGCCGAACGGCGCGGGCAAGACCACCACGCTCCGGATGCTCACCACGCTGCTGACGCCGACCGCGGGCACCGCGACCATCGCCGGGGCGGACCTGCTGCGCGACCCGGTCGGGGTTCGCCGCCGGACCGGCTACGTGCCGCAGGCGATCGGGCAGACCCAGGGCGGTACCGACAACCAGTGCAAGGTCACCGAGGAACTCCTCGACCAGGCGGCCCTGTACCGCATCGGCAAGGACGAGGCACGCGCCCGCGCGGAGCTGCTGATCGGCCAGCTCGACCTCGGCGGACTCGGCGACAGGCTCGTCAAGACCCTGTCCGGCGGGCAGCGACGGCGGCTGGAGATCGCGCTCGGCCTGGTGCACAGGCCGCCGCTGGTCTTCCTCGACGAGCCCAGCACCGGGCTGGATCCGCAGAGCCGCTCCAACCTGTGGGGGCACATCCGCGGCCTGCGCGACGGCCTGGGCACCACGGTCTTCCTCACCACGCACTACCTGGAGGAGGCCGACGCGCTCTGCGACCGGGTGTTCATCATCGACCACGGCGTGATCGTCGCCGATGGCACGCCCGACGAGCTCAAGCGCCGGATCTCCGGTGACGTGGTGAGCCTCCGGGTCAACGGCGACGCGGGCAAGGCCAGGGAACTGCTCGCCCGGCAGCCCGTCGTGCGGGACGTGGCGGCCACCGGCGACGGGGAGAGCGGCGACAACCGCGACGGCGACGGCGGCGCGCTGCGGCTGACCGTCTTCCACGGCGCGGAGGCGCTGCCCTCGCTGCTGCGGGTGCTGGATGACGCCGGGATCACGATGACCTCGATCAACCTGTCCCGCCCCACGCTGGACGACGTGTTCCTGACGATGACCGGCCGCTCGCTGCGCGACGACTCCCCGAGCGCCGCCCAGCCCGCCGATGCCCACCCCGCCGAGGCCCAGCTCGCCGAGAACGGGAGTGACCGCGGATGACCTTCATCGACGACACGCTGACCGTCTTCCGGAGGCAATGGCGGCTGTCCATGCGCAACCCGGCCTGGGTCCTCATCGCGCTGATGCAGCCGGTGCTGTACCTGGCGCTGTTCGGCCCGCTGCTGACCAGGCTCCCCGCCGGAGTGCTGAGCGGCGGCGCGAGCGCGGGTACGGGCGGGGGCGGCACCGCCGCGGCGTACAAGTTCTTCGTGCCGGGGCTGCTCATCCAGCTCGGCCTGTTCGGCTCCACGTTCGTCGGGTTCGCGATCATCTCGGACTGGCGGTCGGGCGTGATCGAGCGGTTCCGGGTCACGCCGGTGAGCCGCCTGGCGATCATGGCGGGCCGGGTGCTGCGGGACGTCGTGGTGCTGGTGGTGCAGGCGGTGATCCTCGTGCTGGTCGGGACGGCGTTCGGGCTGCGGGCGCCGGTCACCGCGGTGCTGGTCAGCCTCGGGTTCATCGTGCTCGTCGCCCTGGGCCTCGCCTCGGTGTCGTACGCGACCGCGCTGGCGCTCAAGAGCGAGGACGCGTTCGCACCGCTGGTGAACTCCGTCGTGGTGCCGCTCATGCTGCTGTCCGGGATCATGCTGCCGATGACACTCGGCCCCGGCTGGCTACAGGGCATCGCCCGCGTCAGCCCGTTCCGCTACATCATCGACGCGATGCGCGAGGCGTTCACCGGCACCTATGGCGGCACGATCATGCTGGAGGGCGTGGCGGTCGCGGTCGGCCTCGCGATCGCGTGCATGTGGCTCGGCTCCCGCGCGTTCCTCCGGGAGAACACCTAACAACCCGATAAAACCTCGCAAACCCGCCATCCCGAACGGATCGTGGCGCCTGCCCCAGCGCCCACCGCTTGTCGCCGGGCGACGGCGACGGCGGCGTTACGTGCGCTGGGGTACGGCGCTCTCGTCGGCGGCGCCGGGCAGGGGCGGGGGAGTGCCGCCGAACTCCGGGCACAGGGCCTGGTGCCGGCACCAGCCGCACAGCTTGCTGGGCCGGGGCCGCCAGTCCCCGGTCTCCCGGGCCCGCTCGATCGCCTTCCACAGCGCGTCCAGCTTGCGCTCGGTCGCGCGCAGGTCCGCCTCGTCGGGGGAGTAGCGCAGCACCTCGCCGTCGGAGATGTACATCAGCTGCAGCAGCCGGGGGATCTCGCCGCGCAGCTTCCAGATCACCAGCGCGTAGAACTTCATCTGGAACAGCGCGCTGCCCTCGTACGCCTCCCGGGGCACCTTGCCCGTCTTGTAGTCGACGACCCGGATCTCCCCGGTCGGCGCGATGTCGAGCCGGTCCACGTACCCGCGTAGCCTCAGCCCCGACTCCAGCTCCGTCTCCACGTACCACTCCCGCTCCGCGGGCTCCAGCCGCCGCGGGTCCTCCAGCGTGAAGTAGCCGTCGACCGAGACCCCGACCTCCTTCAGCCAGGTCTCGCGCTCCTTCTCGTCGTCGAACAGCCCGGCCAGGTCGGGATTGGCCGCCGCCAGCTTGTCCCACTCCGGCGCGACGAGCTCGTGCGCGGCGCTGGGGGTCCGCTCGGGCGCCGGACGGTCGAACAGCCGCTCCAGCACCGCGTGCACCAGCGTCCCGCGCGCTGTCGCCGGCGTCGGCGGCTCGGGGATCTTGTCGATCACCCGGAACCTGTACAGCAGCGGGCACGTCATGAAGTCGCCGGCCCGGGAGGGAGACAGCGCCGCCGGGGACGGGGTCTCCGGGGACGGGGCCGGGGGGGCCGGCGAGAGCAGCTCTGGTTCGTCCACGACGCAACCGTAGGGCACGCCACTGACATTCCGCAGCCGCGTGCGCATAGCATCAAGGGGTGGTGGCAAGCAGCCAAGGCGAACCCTCGCCGCCGGAGCAACCGGAGCAACCGGAGCAACCAGGGCAACCGGAGCAGCCGGAGCGATCAGCCGGCCCCAGGCCGGACACCGGCGGCGGCATCAGCGGCGGCACCGGCACCGGCAAGAACGACGGCAAGAACGGCGGTAGGAGCAGGGGCCTTGTCATCGCCCGGCCGTTCGGCATCCCGGTGCACATCTCGCCGTACTGGATCTTCGTCGCCCTGCTGTACGTGTTCCTGTACGCGAAGGACTTCCATGGCCTCGGCAACGGGCCGACGGCCTACCTCCTGGCCGTTGTGGCCGTGATCCTGCTCGCCCTCAGCGTCTTCACGCACGAGCTGAGCCACACCCTGGTCGCCCGCTCCTACAAGCTCCCGGTCCGCCGCATCCTGCTCTACCCGCTGGGCGGCGTGTCGGAGATCGAGAAGGAGCCGGAGACCCCGCTGCGGGAATTCTGCGTTTCCGGGGCGGGCCCTGGGATGTCCCTGGTGCTCGCCGGGGCCGGCCTCGGCCTGATGCAGGTCTTCCGGTACGGGCCGAGCGGCGCGCTGGCCTGGACGTTCATGTGGATGAACCTCATCGTGGGCATGTTCAACCTGGTGCCGGGCCTTCCGCTGGACGGCGGCCGGATGCTGCGCGCGGTCATCTGGAAGATCACCGGGAGGACGGCGACGGCCACGATCGCCGCGGCCTGGACGGGCCGGGGGCTGGCGATCGCGATCTTCGCGCTCGCCGTGCTGGCCGGGCAGTACCTGGTCGGCGGCGTGATGGTCGCCGCCGTGTGGGGCGCGATCATCGCCGGGTTCATGTGGTTCGGCGCCGGCCAGTCGATCCGGGCGACGAAGTTCCGGGAGCGGCTCCCCGCCCTGCAGGCCCGCCGCCTCGCGCGCAAGGCGGTCTCCGTCGATGCCGGCATGCCGCTGGCGGAGGCGATCCGCCGCGCCGATGAGGCTCGCGCCCGCGCGGTCGTCGTCGTCGATCACGAGAGCAAGCCGATCGCGATACTCAACGAGGCCGCGGTCATGGCCACCCCTCCGCAGCGCCGCCCGTGGATCGACGCCGGCACCCTCTCGCGCAGCATCGAGCCGGATCTCGTGCTGCCCGCCGACATCTCCGGCATGGAACTGCTGGAGGCGATCAAGAAGTCGCCGGCCAGCGAGTACCTGCTCATCGAGCCGACCGGCGAGGTCTACGGCGTGCTCGCCGCCCGCGACCTGGACCACGTCTTCGCCGGCGTGTAAAGGGCAATACCCTAACGGCCGTGATGAGACGAGGGCCGTTCGCGGCGGGGGACCAGGTGCAGCTCACCGACCCCAAGGGCCGGATGCACCAGATCGTGCTGCGCGAGGGCGGCGAGTTCCACACCCACCGCGGATCGGTGAAGCACGACCAGCTCATCGGCATCCCGGAGGGCAGCGTCGTGACCGCCGCCGACGGCACCGGCTACGTCGCCCTGCGCCCGCTGCTCGCCGACTACACCCTGGCCATGAAGCGCGGCGCCGCGCTCGTGTACCCCAAGGACGCCGCCCAGATCCTCGCCTACGCCGACATCTTCCCCGGTGCCCGCGTGCTGGAGGCGGGAGCCGGCTCCGGCGCGCTGTCGTGCTGGCTGCTGCGCGCCATCGGCCCGGACGGCGAGCTGGTCTCCTTCGAGCGCCGCGCGGACTTCGCCCGGATCGCCCAGGCCAACGTGGAAAAATACTTCGGCGAGCTCCCCGCGTGGTGGCGGCTGCGGGTCGGGGACTTCTCCGTGCCCGGATCCCCCGAATTTTCCCGAACGGGCCTTCCCGACTCCCCAGCCCTCCCCGCGCCTGTGGCCGACCAGGACAAGGCGGCGAGCGCCGACCGGGTCATCCTGGACATGCTCGCGCCGTGGGAGTGCGTGGACGACGCGGCGCGGGCCCTGGTTCCCGGCGGGCTGGCCTGCGTGTACGTGGCGACCACCACGCAGCTGTCCCGGGTTGTGGAGGGATTGCGCACCCACGGCGGGTTCTTCGAGCCCGCGGCGTGGGAGACGATGGCCCGCGGCTGGCACGTGGACGGCCTGGCGGTGCGGCCGGAGCACCGGATGATCGGTCACACGGCGTTCCTGGTGACCGCCCGCAGGCTGGCCGACGGGGCGGTCGCGCCAGCCCGCCGCAGGCGCCCCTCCAAGGGCGCGCGCCCCGATGAAAATACTCTCGGTGAATAATTTGTAACTGTCTGGTAAGGCGATGTTCCTGACCTGCTATTACTGCGAAACCTCCGGTGACAGTGACGTTGTGGATACGCGCTGACAGGTTAGGAAGGGCCGTGAGGTAGGTAGGGTCTAGATAAGTTCAGCTCCCCGGGAGGAGGTGAGGGGCCGTGGCAGCTAGTAGGGACGACGGCGGGCGGGCTTCGCGGCGCGACGATGAGGTGAGCAGCCTTACCGCACAGATCTCCTTCCTCGACGAGGAGATCGCGCAACTCCGCAGGAGGCTCGCCGACTCTCCGCGCCAGGTCCGTCTGCTGGAGGAAAGGCTCCGAGAGACAGAGGCCAGCCTGACGTCGGTCACCGCGCAGAACGAGCGGCTGGCCTCGACGCTGCGCGAGGCCAGGGACCAGATCATCGCGCTGAAGGAGGAGGTCGACCGGCTGGCGCAGCCGCCATCCGGCTTCGGCGTGTTCCTCGCGGCCTGCGATGAGAACACCGCGGACGTCTTCACCGGCGGCCGCAAGATGCGGGTCAACGTCAGCCCCAACGTCGACCTCGACGAGCTCCGGCCCGGCCAGGAGGTCGTGCTCAACGAGGCGCTCAACATCGTGGTCGCCCAGGGATACGAGACGGCTGGCGAGGTCGTCATGCTCAAGGAGGTGCTCGCCGACGGTGAGCGCGCCCTGGTGATCTCGCACGCCGACGAGGAGCGGATCGTCCGGCTGGCCGCCCCGCTGCTCGACCAGGTGCTGCGCGGCGGCGACTCGCTGCTGCTGGAGCCGCGCTCGGGCTACGCGTACGAGCGCATTCCGAAGGCCGAGGTCGAGGAGCTGATCCTCGAAGAGGTCCCGGACATCGCCTACACCGACATCGGCGGCCTCGGCACGCAGATCGAGCAGATCCGCGACGCGATCGAGCTGCCGTACCTGCACGCGGACCTGTTCCGCGAGCACCAGCTGCGCCCGCCCAAGGGCGTCCTGCTGTACGGCCCGCCCGGCTGCGGCAAGACCCTCATCGCCAAGGCCGTCGCGAACTCCCTGGCCAAGCAGGTGGCGGCGAAGAACTCCGCCGAAACACGGGCATCGTCGGCCGGCAACGGCGCCAGGAAGCCGGAGGGCAAGAGCTTCTTCCTCAACATCAAGGGTCCCGAGCTGCTGAACAAGTACGTCGGCGAGACCGAGCGGCACATCCGCCTGGTGTTCCAGCGGGCGCGGGAGAAGGCGTCCGAGGGCATGCCGGTGATCGTGTTCTTCGACGAGATGGACTCG
>JAFMRC010000077.1:0-15551 GCA_017354375.1 Nocardiopsaceae bacterium
GCCCAGGGGTTCGCGCGCACGGCGGCGGGGGCGCTGGTGGCCGCGGTCAACATCACCGCGCGCACGTCGTGGCAGTTCGGGCCGGGGGTGTTCGGGCCGACGATCGAGCAGCAGGTGACCGGGCCGGAGGCGATGGCACTGCTGCAATACGACGAGGCCACCTACGAGCGGGACGCGGGGCAGCTGCCGGAGATCAACGTCCGCACCCAGTTCCTCGCCTACAGGATGGACAGCTACACGGCCGGCCGGGCCACGGTCAGCCTGGTCCAGGGGGCGACCGGGTCCGGGGGCGCCTCGATCTGCGCCGTCACCACGGTCAGCGAGCGGTGGCTGGACGGCGACTGGCGGGTCGTGGCCCCGGCTGGCGGCGACTGGACGGCCTCCCAGATTCCCTCCCCCGCCGGGTACACGCCCTTCCCCGGACGGTAGCTGTGTCCCGGATGATTGCTCTCGCCTCGGAAGGTTGCTCTCGCCCGGATGGGGCGGTTCCGCACGTCCTGGTCTATCAGTGCTATCGTTTCGTAACATATCGCAACAGCTGCCTCACGGACCGCTCAACGGCCGGCCGCAGGCACGAGCCCGTCATCCTGACCGCGATGCACGCCCGCCTGGCAGCACGGGGAATCCGCGAGGGGTGAAGAACGTGCCCGAACGCCAGCTCCGCCGCCACTGCCGCGGCCTGCTCCGCGATCTTGGCATCCGCCCGCCGCTGGACGTGGGCCAGCTGTGCGCCCGGCTCGGCGAGCACCGCGGCAAGCCGATCCGCCTGCGGCCGGCGCCGATCCCGGTACCGGGGCCGTTCGGCATCTGGATCGCGGTGCCCGGGGCCGACCACATCCTCTTCCAGCAGGAGACGACCCGCGCCCACCAGGACCACATCATCCTCCACGAGGTCGGGCACATCATCGCCCGCCACGGCAGCGACGAGGAGGACGCCGAGATCCTCCGCGCCCTGTACCCCGACGTCGATCCGGAGATGGTCCGGCGCATGACGCGCCGGACGTCGTATGAGACCGCGCAAGAGCGCGAGGCGGAGACCGTGGCCACGATCATCCTCCAGTGGGCCTCGGTCCTGGACCCGCTGGCTCCCCGGTTCGCGGCCACCGCCACCGGGCGGCGCATGCACGCCGGGCTCGGCGACAGGGTGGGATGGATGTGAGCCTCCTCGTCCTCGCCCAGGGGCTGCTGATCTACGGCCTGTTCGGCTGGAAGCTGCTGCATCTTGCCCGCGCTCCGCGCGACGCGCCGCTGCGCTGGGTGGTTGCTTGCCTGGGATGCGCCGCAGCCTCGTACCCCTTTGACCTCCTGTTCGCGTCGCGGGCGGCATCGCCGGGCGCGGCATCGCCGGGCACACGCTGGCTCCTGGTGGCCCAGTGCACGCTCCTGCTCGGCGTGGTCTACTCGCTCAACGGCTTCTTCCTGGCCTCGCTGCTCGCGCCGTCCGGGGCCAGCCGCCGGGCACGGCACCGGGCGATCGCCCTCTTTGCCGCGGCGGCACTCATGGCGATCGCGGCCGGGGCGGCCCCGGCCAGCGCCGGGATGAGCGATCAGTCGGTGCCCGCGGTGGCTGCCGCCTACCTGGTGTTCAACGTCTCGATGGGGCTGTTCCTGGCCGATTCCCTGCGCTGGACGCTGCGCGGGGCCGGGCAGGCGGCGGCACGGCACGTGGCGCGGGGATTGCGGCTGATCTCCGCCGGCTCTTGCCTGATGCTGGCGGGGCTGGTCCCGCTCACCGTCGTCGTCGCGGTTCGAGGGGCGCAGGGCACGCCGCCCCGCGCGCTCGTGGCGTTCGGCCAGTTGCTCGTGGTCTTGGGGATCTTGGCGTTCCTGGCCGGGCTGTGCTACCCCGGCGCCGTCATGCGCCTCGGGGCCATCCGGCGCTGGTCGCGGCACGGCCGGGCTTACCGGCAGCTCGGGCCGCTGTGGAGGGCGCTGCACCAGGTGTTCCCGCAGGATGCGCTGGGGAGGGTTCCCGCGGCGCGGTGGCGCGAGGCGCTCAGCCCGTGGTCGGTTCACCGGCGGTATTACCGGCGCGTGATCGAGTGCCGGGACGGGCTGGTCCGGATCAGCCCGTACCTCGGACTCCCTGGTGGGGGTCCCTCCGGCGGGGACTCCTCGGGCGGCGATCTCCCCAGCGGGGGTCTTTCCGGCGAGGGTCTTTCGGGCGGGGATCGTTCCGGCGGGGGCCTCCCCGGGGGCGGTCTCCCGGGCGGCATCGATCCGGCTACGCTTGGCGAGCAGCTGGTCACTACACTGCGGACGGTGCACGCTGGCGACCTCGTCCCGCGTCAGGCGGTGGCGGTCGCCATCCCCCAGTCCGGCGGGCTCGACGCCGACGCCGACGAGCTCGTCCGGCTGTCCCGCCAGGTCGCCGCGGCGGGCGCCGCGTCGGACCGCCGAGGCTGGCCGGAACGCGGCGGGCCGGGACACGCCACCAGCACCGCACGCTGACGCAGACCCAGGAGGAACGACACGGTGAACGTGCTGATCACCGGGGCAGGCATCGCCGGACCCGCAGCCGCGCTCGCGCTGTCCAAGGCAGGCATCACCTGCGAGGTCGCCGAGGCCCGCCCCGGGGACGACGGGGACGACGACGGGACCGGCGCGTTCCTCACCCTCACCGCCAACGGCCAGGACGCCCTGCACGCCATCGACGCCGACCAGCCCGTGCTCGACGCATCCTTCCCCGCCCGCAGGCTCAGGATATTCAGCCCCGACGGCAGGCAACTCGCCGACGCCCCGCTGGGCCACGATCACCCCTGCCCCCGCACCATCACCCGCGCCGCGCTCTCCCGCGCCCTGCGCCGCCAGGCCGCCGACCACGGCATCCCCGTCCGCCACGGCAAGCGCCTCGTCACCGCCGGCACCGGCCCGGGCGGCACGGTCACCGCCACCTTCGCCGACGGCACCCAGGCCAGCGCCGACCTGCTCATCGGCGCCGACGGCATCCACTCCCCCGTCCGGACGCTGATCGACCCCGGCGCCCCCGCCCCCCGCTACACCGGCCTGCTCATCGCCTGCGGCTACGCCAGCCACCCGGCAGCCCAGGCCAGCGCGGACGGCTACGACATGTACTACGGCAACAAGGCCTTCTTCGGCTGCACCACCGGCCCGGACCAGCGCACCTGGTGGTTCGCGCGGATACCCCAGCCCGAGCCGGCCGCGACCGGCACCGGCGACCCGGACCAGATCGCCAGGGCCTACGACGACGACGCCACCCCGGCAGCGGCGATCATCCGCCACACCCGCGGCCCGGTCACCACCACCAGCGCCCGCGACATCGCCTGCCTGCCCCGGTGGTCAAACGGCGCGATGATCGTCATCGGCGACGCGGCCCACGCCGCCTCCCCCTCCACCACCCAGGGCGCGTCACTGGCCATCGAGGACGCCGTCATCCTCGCCCAGTGCCTGCGCGACATCCCCGCCATCCCCGGTGCGCTGACCGCGTTCGAGCAGCTGCGCCGCGACCGCGTCGAGCGCGTGGCCCGGTCCGGGGCCAGCGGGGAGAATCCTGTTCCCTCAATGGGCCGACCGCGGAAGGCGGACGCCGGCGAATCCGTGTTCGCCCACCACATCGACTGGTCGGCGACACGGCGCCCATAGCCACCGCGGATATGCCAGCATTCCGCCCAGCGGTCCATCCGGCACTGATGGCCGCCGGGCGAAGCACCCGCGATGAGCGGACCAGTCGATCAGCCGGTCCAGGTTGCTGATCCCGGTCGGCCCTGAGGCGCTGCGGGCCGGGGCTCGCCGACGGCCTGCCCAGGCACGGAAGCCCCTGCGTGCTGCTCGAAACTACCGTCCTCTTCAACGCTGTACGCGACCCTTTGTCCGGAAAAGCAGACGATTTTATAAACAAATTCACAACATGCTAAGATCGTGCTTGAAAACCGCAGGCAACCGCGTGCACCTGCCTCGCGTGTAAGGCAAGGTAGGCAATCAATATAGCAAAGTTTTTGCCTGAACGAGCCAAGGGATTAGACTCTTCACCTAGATTAAATCGGAACGGGAGATTATCTTGCCAGACATAGCTGAACGACGGCGAGAGATCGAGACTCTCATCACTGAAAATGAGAAGCTAGAGGTGCGACTATCAAAATGGCAACAAGAAGATGGAACCACCGAAGCAGAGATTCAAGCGGGCCAGCGTCAATATCACGATTGGTATGCCCGAGCGCAACCCTACGTACCCGCCGCAGAACTTGATAGATTTAGGGATATGTACGAAGGCGGGACATTTATACATCGCATCAAAGCATTTCTGACAAACGCGCGTGAAAAGAACAGCCTGTACGATCCTAGCACTCCTAATCCGTTTGTCGACAGGTGGCAAGAGCCTTTTAGCGGTACTTGCCAAGAAGCACTCGTAGTTCAACGGCAAATACTTGCCCAGGCACTTCACGACGTGGCAGACGTTTCCTCAGTGCTAGACGATCTTTCTATGCTATATAAGAGGCTACCGGATTTCATTTCGACACTCCGGCTGGAGTCCAATCCATCAGTTCCGGCTCCAAATATAGAAAATGAGAAGGACTTGCAGGTGCTCGTACACGCTATCTTGCGCCTGCATTATCCTGATGTAAGACCAGAGGACCCAGTTCCTCAAAGAGCCGGAGCGGGTTCACGTATGGACTTTCTAATAAGAGACGCCGGGATCATCGTGGAAACGAAGATGACACGTAAATCTCTAACTGACAGGAAAGTAGGCGAAGAACTTCTTATCGACTGGGGTCGCTATCAAAGGCATCCGGACTGTCGCGCAATATTCGCACTTGTCTACGACCCGGGGCGGTACCTACGCAATCCTGCAGGATTGGAACATGATCTCTCGCAGGATACCGCCGACATCTCATCACGTGTAATAGTTGTCTGCTGATAAAGATATTTGTGGCTCACACCCCGGGAGCATCTCAGCATCAGATACGAATTGATACTGGCTACGTGCACACAAGTGCGGGTAGAGCACAAATTTATCCTCGCCACGCGAGCTAGCCATATCGGTTCTGTAGAATTTGCCAAGGCTAGCCCTTTATCTCCAAATCTCTCGCTTCATCAAGAATAGCGGCCTGGAAACATACTTAGTATAGCGTCTGGGGCTGCCGGGTGAGAGCGTAGGACTACACACCATTCTGGCCACCAGGCATCAGAGTGGTCTTCTCCTGCGACACACCTCTGGGCGTCTCTGCGGAAGGATGCTCCTTTCGGGCCACTTTGATCACGAGCGCGCAGGCCCGGACCAAGGCAAGCGCCAGAGGGGACAGGCATCCAACGATTGCCGCCCGAGTGGCCGATCCCGCGCTTTGCAGGGCAAGCCAGGCAACCCAGTCAATCGACCCCAGAATCATGCAACAGAGAACAACGGCAGTGACGTGGCCTGACCCTTCCATGGTTCCTTGGGTAGATACCTCGTCCCTGCTTGTCCGCCTTGCACCTGCACTAACACGAGGTTGATCTTGCCGATAGCGTGGCATCGCTCATCCGCCTCCTTTGATTCCGTGGCGCTACCAGCACGAGGCTGCGGCAAGAGAGGGGGAGCTGCCAACTTCTGGAGTCCACCTCATGTGGATCAGATCCACATGAGGTGGATCGCAACGCGGGGGTCGGAGTAGTAGTCTTCAACTGTGAACCTAAGATGGAGAAATCCTCGTAGATCCCGATCATGTGAGTCGGATTCCTGGCCATTCTGCGCTGACCCGATCCTGTTCGAAGCAAGACGCTCCGTTGGCCAGGCAGTCAGAACAATCTTTGACTTCCTGCCTAGCGATGCCCTCGCTTCGGGAGTCCTGAAGTACATCGCGGCAGCCAATGCCATCGAAAAGAAGTTGCACGATACCGTTCTGCCGGAACTAGTCGCAGAGGCCCGAGCCAGCGGAGTTCAATGGGCTGCTATCGGAAAAGCTCTAGACATAAGCACAAGAGCCGCCCATAATAAATACGGAAATAGGGAAATTCCGGATAGAGGGACCCTTCCCCTGATGGAGGACGAAGTAGTCGAATTGACGAATGAAGTCTCGGTCGGGTTTCCTGACGGCTCGCCGATTTTGGCTGAAATCGATGGGATAACAGGGGAAAGCACCCCCCAAGAACGCATGAAGTATACGATTGAGATGATGAGAGGTGCGGGAAAATCGTACAATAAGGTATTGAACGAACTTGCGAGGCCGCCAGCGGAATACAACGAAGAACGCTTCAATAGCGCAATCTACGATGCACATCAAAAGCTGACCGTAGCGGCACTAACTATGGTCAGCGATCCGAGGCAGTGGACAGCTGTTCGGGGCTGGGCAGAACAAAGCGAAAGCGTTGATGCATCCCACTACCATGACCCCGTGATGTATATCTTCTATGCGATGCGCCTATTGATGCTTGCCAGCAACTACCACCAGATGGCGCTGGATTCGGAACTGGATTCCGAGGAGAAATTTAAATTCTTCCAGATGGCTTCTGACATTCTAGAGCAATCGATGACTGTCATGATGCGCAGAGACGCAGCATCTGCAATTTATAATGTTATAGGACAGATTTGAATACCGTAAAGCCAGCTAGGATAGGTCGTTAGGTCAGGCTACGCGGCCCGGTTGTCTCAACTCATCACCTAAAACCCCGCTACACCACTTCATGGGGCTTGATCGCGCAGGCAACGCCGCGCAAGACATCGACCGGAGAAAACACCGCTACCCGGCACCAGACTCCACTGATCGCCACGGTTTCGCGTAGCCCAGGGCTTTCTACTAAATTTTCTACCGAGAGCGCCCCTCACTACCGGCCGCGAACCACCAGATCCCTTGCGCCGCAAGACATCCGTGGTACTGCTGCGTAGCAGACGGACGGGGCCTTCCAAGCTGGTCATGCGGGTTCGATTCTCGTCGCCCGCTCTCCTGGTTTCGTGGCTGTATCACGCAGCCGGATTGGCGGGCATCTTGAGCAGGTGGCCGCCAATGTCCGCGAGCAGTTCCAGCTTCCCGCCCAGCGCGGCGATGTACCCGGCGAGAGCCTCGACGGTCGAGACCTCGCCGTGCTCGATCTGCGAGACGCGGCCAGGGGTGACGCCCATGATCTCCGCCAGCCCCGCCTGGGTGAACCCCAGCCGCTTGCGCTGCTCGGCGAGCTGGTAGCCCCACTGCTCGGCCATGATCGCGCCACGGCGGCGGGCGGCTTCCTCCTCGCCCACGCGGTTCCGGTAAGCGTCCCGGTCCCACTTGGAGAAGCTGCTCATCGGCGTTCCTCCTCTGCTCGTTCCTTCAGGTAGACCGCGTACAGTGCCTCTGCCTGCGGAATCGCGCGCTGGTACCACGTCTTCCACTGGCCCGCCTTGTCGCCTGCGACCAGTAGGATCGCCGATCGCCACGGGTCGAAGACGAACAGCACCCTGATGGTCGTCTGCCTTGGACGCAGTTCCTTCAGGTTCGCGATCTTCGATGCCGTGAGAGTATCGACAAGAGGACGGCCCAGCGTCGGGCCGTGCTCAGACAGCGTGTCAACGGCGGCTTCGACTTTCTCGGCGGCTTCGGGATCAGCCTGTCGCAGGCCCTCCATCCAGGCGGCAACCTCATCCGTCTGGTAGATCTCCCACTCGTCCTCCCCCATAGAGCAACTATAGCAAATCCTATATCCGACGTATCTAGCATGCCCCGATCGGACGGTTCCCGCGCGACGAGAACCGCGTCGCCGACCCGAACCGTCGAGGCGTAGATAAGCGCCCGGACGGACTCTAAGCAGTCAGGGGTCAGCCACAGCAGCCAGCCGACGCCGACTCACAAGTCGGCTGGGCAGGACGCGCGTGCTGCCCAGCATCTCGATCGTCGGCGATTAATGCCCGGTCTCTGCGTTGCTGGCCATAAGACGCACGTGCTACCCGAACGCCCGGTGCATCCCCAGCATCGCGGCGGTCTCGGCATCCCGTTGTCGGCTTATCTCAGCGGTGACAGTTCCGGAATGCCCTCGCGGACAGCGCCATCGTCTCTGCCGTCCGGCACGGGCATGTCATCGCGGGGAGTCACGGTTTTGGGCGGCGGGTCATGACGGGGTGATGGCGTCCAGTTCCGCGGCGACATCGGCGGCCTCGGCCGTGCCGATCCGCTGGAAAATCTCCAGCGCCTGCCGCAGCCCGGCCTTCGCGTCGGCGGCGCGGCCAGCGACCAGGGCGCAGCGGCCCAGGCCCGCCAGCGCGTGCGCCTCATCCCAGGCGCTGCCGATCTCGCGGGCCAGGCCCAGGGCCAGCCGGTGATATTCCTCGGCATCACCGAGGTCACCACGGACCCGGCACAGCGTCCCCGCCTCGTTCAGAGCCTCAGCCTCACCTCCCCGATTGCCGATGCCACAGTAGATGCCCAGCGCCTCCTCCAGCGCCTCAGCCGCCCCCCGGAAATCTCCGGTCGCCCGCCGCACCTCCCCCAGGTTGCCGAGGGCGTTGGCCTCGCCGAGGCGACTGCCGATGCCGCGGTAGATGCCCAGCGCTTCCTCAAGCGCCTCGGCCGCCCCCCGGAAATCTCCGGTCGCCCGCCGCACGTCCCCCAGGAAGTTGAGAGCGTTAGCTTCGCCGAGCCGATCGCCGACGCCGCGGAACATGCCCAGCGCCTCCTCCAGCGCCTCGGCCGCCCCCGGATACTCTCCGGTCATCCGCCGCACGTTCCCCAGGAAGTTAAGTGCGCCAGCCTCGCCGAGCCGATCGCCGACGCTGCGGAACAGGTCCAGCGCTTCTTCCAGCGCCTTGGCGGCCCCCGGGAAATCTCCGGTCGCCCGCCGCACGTCCCCCAGGAAGTTGAGAGCGTTAGCTTCGCCGAGCCGATCGCCGACGCCGCGGTAGATCCCCAGCGCCTCCTCCAGCGCCTCGGCCGCCCCCGGATACTCCCCCGCCAGCCGCCGCGCGTCCCCCAGGTTGCGGAGGGCGCAAGCCTCACCGGGCCGGTCGCCGAGGTGATGTGCGGCCTGGACGGCGGTGGCGTGGCGGGTGATGGCATCGGCCCAGGGGCCGTCGCGGCGCAGCAGGGCGGCGATGCCGGCGGTCAGGGCGATGACCCGGGCGTGCTGGCCGACCGCGGTGACGTGATCCAGGCAGGCCAGCAGGTTGCCCCGCTCGGCCCGCGCCCACGCCAGCGCCTCTGCGGCGTCCCCCAGGCCGGGGACCGCGGTCGGCGCGGTACGGACTACCGGGGCCGGGCCGGGCCGGGTCTGGCGGGCCAGGCGGGCCTCGGCGATGGCGGCCGTGTGCTGGTAGTAGTCCAGCAGCCGTCCCAGCGCCTGGCTGCGGCCGGTGACGGAGGCGGCGCGGTCATGGGCGTAGCGGCGGATCAGGTCATGCATCCGGTACCGGCGGTAGCCGGCCTCGGCCAGCAGCCCCTCCCCATGCAGCCCCTCCAGCTGCCCGGCGGCCTCGCTCAGGCCAACGTCGGCCAGGGCGGCGGCTGCGTACGCGTCGATGGTGGTGCCCGGGTGCAGGCCGAGGAGGGCGAAGAACCGCTGCCGACCCGGATCCAGGTTCCGCCAGGACACGTCGAACGCGGCGGCGACGCTGTCGTTCTCCGCGGTCAACGTGAGCAGGCTCTCCCGCGTCTCGGCCGCCAGGTCGGCCAGGGTCCACGCCGGGTGCCGGGCGTAGACGCGGGCCAGCAGCGAGACCGCCAGCGGCAGGTACCCCGCTAGCTTGGCCAGTTCGGCCACCGCCCCGTCCGGGCCGCCGGCGGCGCGCGGCGCCAGCCACGTGAACATCGCCTCGGCCTCCCGCGGCGGCAGGACCTCCAGCAGCAGCAGCGGCACTCCCCCGGGCAGATCCCCCAGGTGGCGGCGGCTGGTGATGAGCACCAGGCATCCCGCGCTGCCCGGCAGCAGCGGGGCGACCTGGGCGCTGCTGCCGGCGTTGTCCAGGACCAGCAGCGCCCGCTTCCCGGCCATCCGGTCCCGCCACAGGCTGACTCGCCCCTCCAGGCTGGCGGGCAGGTACCGGGCATCCACCCCCACAGAGGTCAGCAGCCCGGCCAGCGCCGCCTCCGGCGGCACCGGATCCTGCCCGGGGGTATGGGCATGCAGGTCGATGAACAGCTGACGGTCCGGGAACCGGTCGGCCAGCAGGTGAGCGGCGTGCACCGCCAGCGCCGTCTTCCCCACCCCCGGCATTCCCCCGATCGCGTGGATCGCCACCACCCCGCCGGTCCCGGTGGCATCCCTCACCGCCGCGGTGATCCGACCCAGATCCTCATCCCGGCCGGTGAACGCCGCCGCGTCCGGCGGCAGCGAGTACCTCACCTCAGGCGCAGGCACCGGCAGCGCCTGCCTGGCTTCCAGCCGGACAAGGGCTTCCCGGGTCCCGGTGGCCATGTCCTCAAGGAGCTGTCCCTGCAGGTGGGTCTCGTCGTGGTTCAGCTGGTCGGCCAGCGGCTTCAGCGGCCCGCCGCAGGCCCCCCGGGCCAGGATCTCCGTGACCAGGCGACCAGCCAGATTCTTCGCCACCACCCCGGCCGACAGGTCCAGGACCTGCGCGGAGGACTTCCCCGTGCCGGTAAGCCCGGCGTCATCCAGGACCGCCAGCTGCTCCCTCACCCCGGCCCGCAGCGCCTCCAGCAGCGTCACCCCCGTCCCGGGCGAGGCATCCGGCACCGTGACGCTGAGCACCTCGCTGACCACCATCGCCAGCTCATCCGCCCGTCCGCTGTCACGCGGGCGCAGTTCCCCGACGACATCCTGGACAGCAGCCGTGGCAGCCTGCCGCAGCGCACGCTCCTGCTCATTGCCCAGCACCCAGGTCGTCAGCTTCCTACGGCCTGCATCAGCAACCAGGCAAACCAGCCACGCCACCAGATCATCCGCGACAAAGGACATTTCCCCAGTATCGCGCTATGTCAGCAGCCCGCCACAAGAACGAGAAATGACCGTGCCGCCATGAACGATGCCGACCGCTTACTGTCGGCCAATTGCTGCCCGCCGGGCGACAGCCGTAGCACGATTCACCAGCTCACGCGGCTCTACGCCGACCAACCGATGTCCGGTCCCAGCCCAGTCCGAGCGCCCACTCCACAAGGACTCCACTGTTCGGCAACGTCCCGCCAAGACGCTCCACGGATCAGCCGCGGGCTCGGATTTCTAGCAAATTATCTAGCATGTGCTAGATCTCCGAGAGAACCCGGGCGTGGAGTCAGGGGGTGGCGGGGTCCGTGTCCGGGTCGGCGAGGCCGACCTCGGCGTGGGCCTTCTTGATGATCGCCGTGACCTCCTCCGGGGTGTCCGCCACCGTGATCAGGTCCAGCTCCCCGGGGTAGACCTTGCCCTCTGCCAGCACTCTTCCCTTGATCCAGTCCAGCAGGCCGCCCCAGTAGCCGGAGCCGACCAGGACGATCGGGAACCGGGTGATCTTGCCGGTGGCGACCAGGGTGAGGGCCTCGAACAGCTCGTCCAGGGTGCCGTAGCCGCCGGGCAGGACGACGAACGCCTGGCTGTACTTGACGAACACGGTCTTGCGGACGAAGAAGTAACGGAACTCGACGCCTACGTTGACGTAGTCGTTGAGCCCGGTCTCCATCGGCAGCTCGATGCCCAGGCCGACCGATACGCCGCCGGCGCCGGAAGCGCCCTTGTTGGCCGCCTCCATGATCCCGGGGCCGCCCCCGGTGATCACGGCGTAGCCGGCCTCGGCTAGGCCGCCGGCGATCTCCACGGCCAGCTCGTACTCGTGGCTGCCGGGACGGGACCGCGCCGAGCCGAAGACCGACACGGCCTTCCCCAGCTCGGCGAGGAGCCCGAAGCCTTCGACGAACTCCGCCTGGATGCGCATGATCCGCCACGGGTCGGTGTGCACCCAGTCCGATGGCCCGCGCCGGTCGAGGAGCCGCTGGTCTGTGGTGGTGGGAGGTATCTGCTTGCCGCGCAACGTCACCGGACCCTGGCGACGGATCCTTCTGTGGGGATGTGAATTCTGCCCGCTCATATGCCCTCCACGGTAGCCATGCCTCGCGAGTACTGTCGCCGCCCTGAGCGTGCGAGCCGGTGAACAGCTAGCGACCAGACAGTTGACGACCACGACGACCGGCCCGACCGGGGCCGGCCGGGCCGATCATGCCGACCGAGCCGACCGGGCCGGCTATCAGGCGTCAACGCCGTGATCGCGGAGGATCTCGTTCAGCTCGGCCTTACTGTGCCGCTCCCCCTCGGGCAGCCGCTTGAGGACCAGGACCGCAGGCAACCCGAACTCACCGCCCGGGAACTGGCGGAGCCGCGTGCCGCTGACCGCCACGGACCAGGCCGGCACCTCGCCGCGAGGCAGTTCCCCGCCGGTCTCCACGTCGATCACGTGCGTCGTCCGGGTGATGTTCGTACCGGAGCCCAGCACCGCCCCGGTGCGGACCCGGGCGCCCTCGGCCACGATCGACCGGGAACCGATCATGCACTCGTCCTCGATGACGACCGGGACCGCGTTCGCCGGCTCCAGCACGCCGCCGATCCCCACTCCGCCCGACAAATGCACATTTTTCCCGATCTGGGCGCACGACCCCACCGTCGCCCACGTGTCGACCATCGTCCCGGAGTCCACGTACGCCCCGACGTTCACGAACGACGGCATGAGTACCGTCCCCGGCGCCAGGTACGCCCCCCAGCGGGCGATCGCGCCCGGCACCACGCGCACGCCGTCGAGCCGGGTCTTCAGCGGCACCCGGTCGTGGTACCGGAAGTCCCCCACCTGTGACTGCGCCATCGGCAGCACCCTGAACGCCAGCAGGATCGCGCGCTTGGCGCGCTCATCGACGACGACGTCGCCGGAAACCGGGTCGGCGAACGCCACCCGGGCCGCGCCCGAGTCGATCTGATCGACGGCGGCGACGATCTCGGCCCGCGCGGCGGAATCATCGGGGCTCAGCCCGGTGCGCCGCTCCCACAGATCGTCGATGACGACCGGGAGCGGGGATTTCAGCGACTCACCCATGGCCAGGGAGCCTACCGAAAACCTGGGAAGTCTCACGCACGGCAGCGGAACCTGGCAGCGGAACCCCCGCGCGGAGGGTAGCGTCAGATGCTGTGCCGACGACCTCTCCGTGGCGCGTAGAGCCCTACAGTTACCCCCGCCGGTCCTGGCGCAAGCCACTGATCGTGATGACCGTCGTTATCGTCGTGCTCGTGATCGCGGGATACGCGGGGTATAACACCTACCAGCACTTCGTCACCCGGGTCCTCACCGTCCCCGGCTGCCAGGCGGGCTCCGGCTCCGGCGCGATCGGGCTGGACTTCGAGCAGGCACGGGACGCGGCGACGATCGCTGACGTCGCCGTCTATGACCACCTCCCGAGGCAAGCGCTCACGATCGCCTACGCGACGGCGCTGCAGGAGGCGAAGCTGGAGAACCCGAACTACGGCACGTCCGACTCCGTCGGCATCTTCCAGCAGCGCCCGTCGGCTGGCTGGGGCACGGCCCAGGAGTTGCAAGACCCCGTATACGCGTCGCAGGCTTTCTTCGAAAGCGGCCCTTCCGCGCTCACGAAGATCCCGGACTACACGTCGCTCTCGGTCGCCGAGGCCGCGCAGGAGGTCCAGCACAGCGCCGACGGCAGCGCGTATGCGCAATGGACCGACGAGGCGGAGATGCTCAGCGCGGACTACATGTCCACGCCGCACGCGGTGACCTGCTGGTACGACCCGTCCCAGGCTGCCAGGCAGGGCGGCAGCACGAAGCCCGACCTGCCGGGGGCGGTGCGTACGCTGGAAGGGACGTTCGGGACACCCAGGGCAGACGGCATTGTGACAGGAGTCACCTCGGCCCGTTCAGGGAAATCCGAGATCTTCGAAGTGACCAGCGCGGGCCGCTGGGCGGTGGCCAACTGGCTGGTGACAAACGCGTCCTCGTTCGGGATCACGCGTGTGGCCTACGGCGGCTACCAGTGGACGGCGTCGCTGACCGAGACGCACTGGCAGCAGGTAGCCGGCAACGCGTCCGGAAATATCGTCGTCAGCTAGCGTCAGCACGCTCGGAGAGCCGTCATACTGTGCTTAGCAGGGTTCAGGCAGGTTTTAGGAATGAAGAGGAGCTGAGCTCACGTGACCTACATCATCGCACAGCCGTGCGTCGATGTGCTTGACAGGGCATGCATCGAAGAGTGCCCCGTGGACTGCATCTACGAGGGCGAGCGCATGCTGTACATCCACCCCGACGAGTGCGTGGACTGCGGGGCGTGCGAGCCAGTGTGCCCAGTTGAGGCCATCTATTACGAGGACGACGTTCCTGAGCAGTGGAAGGACTACTACAAGGTCAACGTCGATTTCTTCGAGGAACTCGGTTCCCCGGGCGGCGCGTCCAAGTCCGGCAAGATCGGCAAGGACCACCCGATCGTCGCGGCGCTGCCACCGCAGGCCGCGGACGAGTGACGCTCGCCGCGAGGATTCCTCCCTACCCCTGGGATGACCTCGCGCCGCTGACGGAGAAGGCGAGCGCCTTCCCCGGAGGGGCAATTGACCTGTCGCTGGGGTCGCCGACGGATCCGGTGCCGTCGGTGGTACAAGAAGCGCTGGCCGCGGCCGCCGACGCGCCCGGGTACCCGACGACCGCGGGAACCCCGGAGCTGCGGGAGGCGGCCGCAGGCTGGCTGGCCCGCACGCTCGACGTGCACGTCCCGCCGACGGCCGTGCTGCCGGTGGCGGGAACGAAGGAACTCATCGCCTGGCTGCCGACTCAGCTCGGCCTCGGCCCCGGCGATACGGTGATATATCCGGAGCTGGCGTATCCGACCTACGAGGTCGGGGCCCGCCTGGCGGGCGCCACCCCGATGGCGTCCGACGGCCTAGACGACGGCACCGGCGGCGGCGCCAGCAGCGAAGGCGCCAGCAGCGAAGGCGCCAGCAGCGGAGGCATAGGCAACAGCGGAGGCGCCGGCGGCCCGGCGCGGCTGCACTGGATCAACTCGCCGTCCAACCCGACCGGTCGCGTGCTGCCGACGGACCGGCTGCGCGAGGCGGTCGCCCGGGCGCGCGACCGCGGGTGCGTGCTGGCCTCCGACGAGTGCTACATCTCGCTCGGCTGGGAGGCCACGCCGACCTCCGCTCTCCATCCCGCCGTCCGCGGGGATTCCCTGGACGGCGTGCTGGCCGTCTTTTCACTATCCAAACGGAGCAACCTGGCTGGATACCGCGCTGGCTTCATCGCCGGGGATCCGGAGCTGATCGCGTCGCTCCTGCTCATCCGCAAGCAGTCCGGGATGATCGTGCCGAAGCCGGTGCAGGCCGCCATGACCGCCGCCCTCAACGACGACGCGCACGCCGACGAGCAGAAAGAACGGTACCGCGCCCGCCGCGAGATACTCCGCGACGGCCTGGAGGAGGCTGGGTTCCGGATCGAGCACTCCGAGGCCGGGCTGTACCTGTGGGCGTCCCGGCCAGGCACCGACGGCCGGACGGCGACCGAGCTGCTCGCCGCCGAGTGCGGAATCCTGGTCGGTCCCGGGTACATGTACGGCCCGTCCGGCGCCCCGTACATCCGGGTGGCCCTGACCGCCTCCGACGAGCGGGTGGCCGCCGCCGCCGGCCGGCTCCGCGCCCTGGCGGCGCCCTTACTCCGGATGAAAGTGCCGTTGCTACGG
>JAFMRC010000077.1:15561-17340 GCA_017354375.1 Nocardiopsaceae bacterium
GGCTGGAGCCGTAGCAACGCGCCGTTGACGCCAGGTCAACAGGGGCGCGGGGGCATCCGCTAAGGCTTGCGGGCGACGCCGGCCCACAGCGGGCTGGGGGCCTTGGCCTCTATCTCGCTGCCCGGCCGCCATTCGGCCATCTTCACGATGCCCGGCTCCACCAGCTCCATGCCGATGTCGTCGAAGAAGCCGGCGATCTGCTCGCGGTTGCGCAGGATCTGGGGCGAGCGAGGATTCTCGGAGTTGAAGGCACGCGTGAACTCGAGCATCTTCGGGTCAATGTCGTTCGCGAGCTGCGCGATCGTGAGGTAGCTGCCCGGCGCGAGCGCGTCGGCGAGGGTGCGGATGATGCCGCGGGGATCCTCGTGCTCCTGGATGTAATGCAGGATGCCGAGCAGTATGACCGCCACCGGCTTGCCGAAGTCCAGGGTCTTCGCCGCGCCGTCGAGGATCTCCCGCGGGTTCCGGAGGTCACCCTCCAGATAGTCGGTGGCCCCCTCCGGCGTGCTCTTCAGCAGCGCCTCCGCGTGCGCCAGGACGACCGGGTCGTAGTCCACGTAGACGATCGCGGACTCCGGCGCGACGCGCTGCGCCACCTCGTGCACGTTGTCGCCGGACGGCAGGCCGGTGCCGATGTCGAGGAACTGCCGGATCCCCGCGTCGGCGGCGAAGAACCGCACCACGCGCCCGAGGTACGCGCGCTCGGCCCGGGCCACCATGGGCGCCTGCGGATACCCCGCTATCCCGAGGTCCCCGGTTCGCCGGTCCGCCTCGAAATTGTCCTTGCCGCCGAGAAGGTAGTCATACACCCGCGCCGCGGTCGGCCGGCTCGTGTCGATCCGAGGGTTGCTGCTAACTCCCGGCTCGCCGTGTTGATCCCGTTCGCCCTTTGCCACGCCCTAAGTATCGCAAATTTACAAGCCAGTTGAAGGGCTGACAGTATCCATTCACATGACCGTGCTATCCCGGCCGCCGGCCTCCAGACCCCTCGGACCCCGGCTGACGGTCATCGGGGAGGCGGTCATCGACCTGGTGCCGGGCAAGGGCCGCGACTGCTATCAGGCCAGGCCGGGTGGCAGCCCGTTCAACGTCGCGGTCGGGCTGGCCCGGCTGGGGCATCGCGTCACGCTCATGGCGCGGCTGGCGGACAACACGTTCGGCCGCCTGCTGCGCTCCCGCGCCACGGCCGAGGGCATCGACACCAGCCGCGCGCCGGAGGCACCGGAGCCGACCACCCTCGCGGTCGTGGGGCTCGACAGCGAGGGCCGGGCCAGCTACGACTTCTACGCCGACGGCACCGCGGACTGGCAGTGGTCCGCCGCCGAGACGGCGCGGATCCCCGGCGACACCGCGGTGTTCCACATGGGCTCGATCGCCTGCTGGACGCCGCCCGGCGACGAGCCGATCCGCGATGCCGCCGCCCGGCTGCGCCACGACGGCCGGGCGCTGGTCAGCTACGACCCCAACGTCCGCCCGGCGCTGCTCGGCGAGCCCGCCCGCGCTCGCGGCCTCGTCGAGCGCTCGGCGGGGGTCGCGCACATCGTCAAGGCCAGCCGCGAGGACGCCGAATGGCTGTACCCGGACGCGAACCTGGAGCGGGTGGCCCGCGGCTGGCTGGACCTCGGCGCGCTGCTCGTCGTCATCACCGACGGCCCCCGCGGCGCGTACCTATTCCAGGCCGGCGCTTCGCCGCGGCACCGGCCCGGCCTCCGGGTCCGCCTCGCGGACACGATCGGCGCCGGGGACGCGTTCACCGCCGGCCTGCTCGGCGGGCTGGCC
>JAFMRC010000276.1 GCA_017354375.1 Nocardiopsaceae bacterium
CGGCGCGCTACGCCGTCAGCGCGTGCCGCGGCGGCGACGGCGGCCGCCACCGCGGGGGCCACCCGCTCGTCAAACTGGCTCGGGATGATGTAGCCGGGCGAGGCGTCGTCGCCGACCAGGTCGGCGATGGCCGTCGCCGCCGCCATCTTCATGCGCTCGGTCACCGACCTCGCGCGGACGTCCAGCGCGCCGCGGAAGACCCCGGGGAAGACCAGCGAGTTGTTGATCTGGTTCGGGAAGTCGCTGCGCCCGGTCGCCACGACCGCCGCGTGCCTGCGGGCGATGTCCGGGTGGATCTCCGGCTCCGGGTTGGACAGGCAGAACGCGATCGCGCCCGGCGCCATCCGCGCGAAGGCCTCCTCGGCGATGGTGGCACCGGACAGGCCGATGAGCACGTCCGCGCCGTCCAGCGCCGACTCGGTCGAGCCGACCAGGCCCGCGGAGTTCGTGATCTCGGCGAGCGCCGCCTTGACCGGGTGCAGCCCGTCCCGGCCGGCGTGGATCATGCCCTTGCTGTCGGCCACCGCGATGTCGCCGACGCCCGCGGCGAGCAGCATCTTCGACACCGCGACGCCGGACGCGCCCGCGCCGGCCACTACCACGCGCAGGTCCCCGAGCGGCTTGCCCACCACGCGAGCCGCGCTGCGCAGCGCGGCCGTCGTGACGATCGCGGTGCCGTGCTGGTCGTCGTGCATGACCGGGATACTCAGCAGCTCGCGCAGCCTGTCCTCGATCTCGAAGCAGCGGGGCGCCGAGATGTCCTCCAGGTTGATGCCGCCGAAGCTGGGCGCGAGGGCGGCCACCGTCGTGACCACGGAATCGACGTCCGTGCAGTCGATGCACACCGGGACCGCGTCGATGCCGGCGAAGCGCTTGAACAGCAGCGCCTTGCCCTCCATCACCGGCATCGCGGCGGCCGGGCCGATGTCGCCGAGGCCGAGCACGGCGGTGCCGTCGCTGACCACCGCCACGGTATTGCCGGCCCAGGTGTAGGTACCGGCCAGCTCGGGCCGCTCGGCGATGGCGCCGCACACGCGGGCGACGCCCGGCGTGTACGCCATGGCGAGGGCCGCGTGGTCCGCCACCTCGACGGAGGGCTCGACACCGATCTTGCCGCCGCGATGCATCGCGAAGACGGGGTCGGCGTCCAGGGCGTCAAGGGCGTCGACCGAGCCGGAAGAGTCAGGAGAAACGGAACGACGAAGGGTGGGCTCAGCGGCCACGGTAACCCCCAGCGATATCGTGAAAACCGAAAAGAAATCCGGGAAACGGAATCCAACGGAACGGAACATCATCCTGGCACCGGACGGGAGCGCTATCGCCTGGTGGAGCGGGGCCGTCGGGCAGGGCCTGAGGCGCGAGTCTCCGGTGTACGGGGGTTACCCGTCAGGACATTGTGCCACGCCGCGGGCGGTGCTCGCGCCAGCACGGTCGTGACGGGTAGAATCGCCGGGCAGCCGACGGAGTAGCCAGGGGGAGTCGCGAGTGGACCTTTCCTCCTACGCCGAACTCGCGGTGCGGCTCGTGAACACCGACAGCCTCGGCCACGACGGCGGCGACCAGCTCGACTCGGTTGACGGGCTGCGCGCCCTGGTCGCAGAACGCGAGCACCTCAGGGGCGGCGTCACCCGGACCGACCTGGATCGGCTGCGCCAGCTGCGGGGTGACTTCCGCGCGATCTTCGTCGCCTGCTCCCAGGGAAACGGCGCACAGGCCGCGGAACGACTCAATGCCCTTCTCATCCAGTACCCGGTGCACCCGCAGCTGTCCGGGCACGACGGCCAGCCGTGGCACGTGCACTACACCGAGAGCGGGTCGGTGTCCGACAGGTACGCGGCGGGTGCCGCCATGGGGCTGGCCGTGCAGCTAGCCAGCCTGGGCATCGACCGATTCGGAGTCTGCCAGGCGGCTCCATGCCGGGGGGTGTTCATCGACACGTCCGCCCGGCGCGACCTGCGGCACTGCTCCGCCCGCTGTGCCAGCCGGGCCAGCGTCACCGCCTACCGGACGAGGAAGAGCAAGCGCGAGCGCTGACGACATGGCGGGCGCCAACAACACGAATGGCTAACGAGGGGCCTCGACCGGGTAATTCAGACTTCTCACGGCAGGTGATCATCTTTACCATGTTCTCACCCTGCACATTACGACCAGCTCACCCGCTGGCAACGGGGCACCGAGGGGCGGGTGACACGCCCCACGGGGCGCGATCAAGAAAAGAGCTATCGCTCATGGCAACTTCAACTGGTCCCGAACCAGTCGTGACCAGGCCGGCGGATACCGGCCTGAGACGGGAAATGGGCTTCATCGGCGCCGTCTGGTCGTCCGAGAGCTCCATCATCGGCTCCGGGTGGCTGTTCGGCGCCCTGTACGCAGCAAACGCGGCCGGCCCCGCGGCGCTCATCGCCTGGGTCATCGGCGGCGTCATCTTCGCCTTCCTCGCGCTGGTGCACGCCGAGATCGGCGCGATGTACCCGGTCGCGGGCGGCACCGCCCGGTTCCCGCACTTCGCGTTCGGCACGGTGGCCGGCACCTCGTTCGGGTTCTTCTCCTGGCTGCAGGCCATCACCGTGGCCCCGGTCGAGTGCTTCGCCGTCATGGAGTACGCCCAGCACTGGTGGCCCGCGCTCTACAACTCGAGCACCAAGAACGTCACGGGCACCGGCTTCGTCGTCACGATCGTCCTGCTGGCGATCTTCACCGGGATCAACTTCTTCGGCATCAAGTGGCTGGCCCACACCAACAGCACGATCATGTGGTGGAAGCTCGCCATCCCGATCCTGGCCTTCCTCGTCCTGGTGACGCAGTGGCACAGCAGCAACTTCGGCGCCGCGGCCGGCGGCTTCGACCCGGGCGGCGTCAAGAGCATCCTGGGCGCGGTCGCCGGGGCCGGCATCGCGTTCGCCTACCTGGGCTTCGAGCAGGCCGACCAGCTGGCCGGCGAGATCAAGAACCCCCAGAAGAACCTGCCCCGGGCCATCCTGGCCGCGGTCGCGATCGGAACCCTCATCTACATCCTGCTGCAGGTCGCGTTCATCGCCGCGATGAACCCGCACATCCTGGCCACCTCGCACGGCTGGACGGGCCTGACCTGCCCGGCCACCGGCCACTGCAACCCGCAGGTCTCCGACATCACCTCCGGGCCGTGGGCCGCCCTCGCCGGGATCGCCGGGTTCAGCTGGCTCGCGTTCATCCTGCGGGTCGACGCGGTCGTCTCGCCGTTCGGCACCGGGCTGATCTACATCACCTCGACCTCCCGGGTCAGCTACGGCGTGGGCAAGAACCGCTACTTCCCGGCCATCCTCACCAGGACCGACAAGCGGGGCGTCCCGTGGGTCGCGCTGATCCTGTCGTTCGTCGGCGGCCTGATCTTCCTGCTGCCGTTCCCGAGCTGGCACTCGCTGGTCAACCTGATCACCGGGGCGAGCGTGCTCATGTACGCCGGCGCCCCGCTGGCGCTGGGCGCGTTCCGCCGCCAGGTGCCGGACGCGAACCGGCCCTACCGGCTCGGCGGCGCGTCGGTCGTCGCGCCGCTCGCGTTCATCCTGGCCAACTTCATCATCTACTGGTCCGGCCTCGAGGTGATCTGGAAGCTCGGCATCATCATCGTCATCGGCTACGTGATCATCGGCGGCTTCATGATCTTCGACAAGCAGCGCCCCCCGCTGAACGCGAAGAACTGGAAGGCCGCCTCCTGGCTGCCGGTGTACCTGATCGGCATGGGGATCATCTCCTGGCAGGGCCAGTACGACGGCGGCGCCGTGCTGCCCCCGGTCAACACCAACCGCATCGGCCTCGGGTGGGACCTGCTGATCATCGCGGCCTTCAGCCTGGTCATCTACTTCTGGGCGATGGCGGTCCGGCTGCCCCGCGAGGAGATGCTGGCGCTGGTGGCCAAGCAGGGCTCCGACGACCCCGCTCAGGCGGGTCAGGCGTCCTAAAAAGATCAACACCCCTTATACCGAACGGATAGAGGTGACTCGATTCGTGCCCCGCGTCTGCTGCAGTCGCGGGGCACGGCCACAGTCGCGACTATCCGTTCGGCTGCTAATAGATTTTGGGTCTTGGCCAGTAGCGGGCCAGCACCCGGCCTACCACGAGATCCGGCGGCACCGGGCCGAAGTGGCGGCTGTCGGTGGCGCCGGGCGCGTCCGGGAAGTCCGACGCCAGCCGCCAGCCGCCGTCGGGCGCCCGGCTGGCGACGCGCTTGACCAGCAGGAGGCCCGGCCGCTCCGGGTGGGTTGCCAGCACGATCTGGCCTGGGCGGATCCGGCGGGTGCGGAGCCCGATCAGCCAGTCGCCGTGCCGCAGCGACGGCACCATGGAATGCCCGGATACCGCAACGCGCAGGAGGGGCCAGCGGCAAGAAGGGCGGGCGCGCACGTTTAGCTCCCGGTCGGCGGAGTAGTGTCGGAACAGCAACCCTAGTGATCTGGCACGGAGAAAGGGAATCGATGAGGCTGCTCACCTGGCTGCTCGCGCCGAAGTCCACCGCAAGCGCCCACTGCGACCTGCCGTGCGGCGTCTACGACCCCGCGCAGGCCCGAATCGAGGCGGAGTCCGTCAAGGCCATCTGCGAGAAGTACGCTGGCAACGCCGACCCAGAGTTCCGGGCTCGCGCGCTGATCATCAAGGAGCAGCGCTCCGAGCTCGTCAAGCACCACCTGTGGGTGCTGTGGACGGACTACTTCAAGCCACCGCACTTCGAGAAGTACCCGCAGCTGCACACCCTCTTCAACGAGGCCACGAAGCTCGCGGGCGCCACCGGGACCAAGGGCTCGGTGGACGTCGCCAAGGCGGACGAGCTGCTGGCGAAGATCGAGGAGATCTCGAAGATCTTCTGGGAGACCAAGAAGGCCTGACTCGGCCTGTCCCCTACTCGGCGTGGCGACGTCGTTCCGTTAGCGGCGCGACGTCGTCACGCCGCCCGCATATCGGGCCATAAGCCTATTTACCTGCACTTTCTTTCGGGCGGAGGGCTCGAAGACGGGGTGCCGTGGCATGAGCAACCGGTACCTGACGGTAAGTTGCACTCAGCGGCCGGCGCCCGTTGCCGGCTCGCCGTGGCCGATGCCCGGCCACGTGAGAAAGCGACGGAGTGACGTGACCGAAGACACTGCCGCAGCCACGGCCGTCCCCGGTGGATCCGCGGACCCGGCCATGGACCGCGAGAGCGCTGACTACGTCCACGTGCGGATGCCCGCCGAGGGCGCCTACCTGTCCGTGCTGCGCACGGCGACGGCTGGCCTGGCCGCCCGGCTGGATTTCACCCTGGACGAGATCGAGGACTTGCGCATCGCCATCGATGAGGCGTGCGCGATGCTGCTCGGCCAGGCCATCCCCGGCACCGACCTGGAGTGCGATTTCGAGCTCGGCACCGACCAGGTGACGATCACGGTCTCGGTGTCCGCCGCGCAGGCGCGCGTGCCCGCCAGGGACACCTTCGCGTGGACCGTGCTGTCCGCCCTGGCAGGCTCGGTCGATTCCCGGCTCGGGCCCGGCGACCGGGTCGCGATCGTGCTTGCGAAGCGCCGCGGTACGCCGGGGTCCGGATGAACGGCGAGTACGAAGTCCAGGTGACCGTCCCGGAGGACGCGGTCCCGGACGACGTCGAGGGCGTCGCTGAGGGCATGGGCAGCGTCGCCGGGGACGGGGGCGCCGAAGATGATGGTGCCGAAAACGGTGTTGCCGAAGACGGGGTGACCGAAGACGGGGTCGCCGAAAACGGCCGCCCGCCGCGCATCGAGCACGCCGCGCCGGACCGGACGCGGGCACGCGAGTTGTTCGAGCGGCTCTCGAGCCTGCCGCCCGACGACCCGGAGCGAGCCCGGATCAGGTCGGCCCTGGTTGAGCTGCACCTGCCGCTGGTGGAGTACCTAGCCCGCCGGTTCCGCAACCGGGGCGAGTGGCTGGACGACCTCACGCAGGTCGCGACCATCGGGCTGATCAAGTCCATCGACCGGTTCGACCTGGAGCGCGGTGTCGAGTTCTCTACCTACGCCACGCCGACGATCGTCGGCGAGATCAAGCGGCACTTCAGGGACAAGGGCTGGGCGGTCAGGGTGCCGCGGCGGCTGCAGGAACTCAAGCTGTCGCTCACCAAGGCGATCGGCGACCTCGCCCAGCGCGAGGGTCGCGCGCCGACCGTATCCGAGCTGGCCTCGCACCTGCAGATGTCGGAGGAGGAGGTCCTGGAGGGCCTGGAGTCGGCGAACGCTTACTCCACGGTCTCGCTGGATGCCCCGGACTCCGGCGACGAGGACGCGCCGGCCGTCGCCGACTCGCTCGGCATGGTGGACGACGCCCTGGAGGGCGTCGAGTACCGGGAATCGCTGAAGCCGCTGCTTGAGCGGCTCCCCCCTCGGGAGAAGAAGATCCTGCTACTGCGGTTCTTCGGCAACATGACGCAGTCGCAGATCGCGGCGGAGCTGGGGATCTCGCAGATGCACGTGTCCCGGCTGCTGGCCCGGACGCTCGCGCAGCTGCGGGAGGGCCTCACGAGCGACGAGTGACCTGCTTGCCCGCGCGGTTCCGGATCGCCGGGTTCCCGGACTTGGACGCCTTACCGGACGCGGGCGCCTTCCGTTCCGCCGTGGGCTTGTCCCGCTCGGGCTTCCCCTCCCGGGACCGATCCGGCATCGGGCGGGCCAGCGCCTTCAGGCTGGCCGGCGTCATCAGGCCCGCAAGCCCGGCGACGGCCAGCAGGCCGATCGGGGCGCCCCAGTCGTACCGGTGCGCCTGGAGCAGGACGATGGCGACGAAGCCGATGAGCACCTGGACCATCACCGACGGCGTGCGCGTCCACGGGCGCATCTTCGCCACGCCGGACGCGAGCAGCACCAGGCCCACGAGCATGATCACCTGCATGACGATTTGCGCGACGCTGTTCGAGACCTGGTAGGCCTGGTTCGTGACGGTGGCGATCACCGTGAGCACCGTGTACGCGAGCAGCGCGAGAGCCTCGGCCGCCAGCGCGGCTGAGGCGACCAGCAGCATCGGCGGCCGGGACTTAGCACTCATACCCATTAGTTTCGCATCCTCCCGGAGCGCATAGCCTGTGCCTCGTGCGCGCGCTGCTCATCGTCAACCCTCGCGCGACCTCGATATCCGGTCCCGCCATCGACCGGGTGGTCCGCGAACTCGGTGCCGACTGTGACCTGGACACCGCTCTTACACGTTATCGCGGTCACGCCCGCGAACTGGCGGCGGCGGCGGGCGATTACGGCCTGGTCGTGCCCCTCGGCGGCGACGGGACCGTCAACGAGGTGGTCAACGGCCTGATGGACGGCGGCGGCGGGCCGGCGCTCGCGCCGGTTCCCGGCGGCGGCGCCAACGTGTTCGCCCGGACGCTCGGCCTGCCGCCGGACCCGGTTCTCGCCGCCCGCCAGATCGCCGCCGCCGTCGCCGCGAACCGCTCTCGCGTCATCGGGCTGGGCCACGTC
>JAFMRC010000516.1 GCA_017354375.1 Nocardiopsaceae bacterium
CCGAGGACGCGCTCGTGGAGCTGGTCACCCCGGTGGCGGGCGGCGTGGACGCCAGCGACGGGACGCTCCTGCCCGGCCAGCAGGTGGACGGCGCCCCCTCGGTCCGCTACGACGCGATCGCCGTGCTCGCCTCCCCGGACGGGGCGCGGTCCCTGGCCGCCAGCCCGGCCGCCCGGGACTTCGTGTCCGACGCCTACGCGCACTGCAAGTTCATCGGGCACACGCCTGGCGCCGCTCCGCTGCTATCGGCGGCGGGGATCGGATCGGACGGGGTGATGCCCGCGGACGACGGCGTCGTCAGCCTGGACTCCTGCCCGGCCCCGGAATTCATCGCCCGCTGCCGCCAGCTCCGGTTCTGGGACCGCGAGCGGGCGATGGTGGCGTGAGTCACGTTTAGCCGGCATTATTCGGGCACTACTGCCCACGTCAGGCTTTCCGCTCGACCCCGAGGAGGACCAATGACGATCACGATCTCAAACCCGGTCCACCGAACGGATCTTCGCCGCCTGCCCGATGACGAGCTGCTGCGCGCCTTCCGGGCGGGCGAGCCCGGGTCCGCCGAGCGCGCCGCCGCCTGCGAGGTGCTGACCGAGCGGCACTCCAAGCTCGTCCGGTCCTGCGTCCGCGCCTATCGCGGCAGCCCCGAGCCGGCCGAGGACCTGATGCAGGTCGGCTACGTCGGCCTGATGAAGGCGATCAACAACTACGACCCGGACGTCGGGCACAGCCTGGTCGCCTACGCCGCGCCCTGCGTGAGCGGCGAGATCAAGCGGCACTTCCGCGACAAGCGGTGGCAGGTGCACGTCAGGCGGACGGCGCAGGAACTCCTGCTGGAGATGCGCAAGGGCATCGAGGAGCTCACCCAGCAGCTGGGCCGCGCCCCGTCCGACGCGGAACTGCGGGCACGGCTCGGCGTCACCGAATCCGAGCTGGCCGAGGCCCGGGAGGCGGACATGGTGTTCAGCGCCTACTCCCTCGACGCGCCGCTGTCGGACCGGGAGGATCCGGCGCCGCTGTCGGACGCGCTCGGCGACGAGGATCCCGGCGTGGAGCAGGCGATCGACATGGAGGCGGTGGCCACGCACTGGGACGAGCTGCCCGAGCGGGAGCAGCGCATCCTGGTCATGCGCTTCTACGGCAACCGCACCCAGGCCGAGATCGGGGAGGAGCTCGGCATCTCGCAGATGCACGTGTCGCGGCTGCTCTCGCGGGCGCTGTCGCACCTCCGCCAGCGCCTGCTCGACACGGCGCCGGCCTGACGGCGCCGGCGCCGCAACGGAAAGGACAGTTTCATGAGAACCGGAGCAGGACTCGCGCTGATCTGCGTGGGGGCGATCCTCGCGTTCGCGGTCACCGCGCACGCCCCGGTCGTCAACGTGCAGGTCGTCGGCTGGATCCTGATGCTGACCGGCCTGATCGGCATGGTCATACCGCCGCGCGCCTACGGCTGGATCGGCCGGCGGCTGCTGGTGCGCCGCACGCGCTCCGGGCCGGGCCCGGACCGGGTCGACGAGATCCCGGTCCCGCCCTACCTGGCCCGCAACCCGGGAACCTCGCGGGCGCGCGCGGGCCTGCCGCCGAAGCCGACCCTGGCCGACGACCCGTACGCCACGCCGCGCGACGTTGACTCCGACAGCGAGGTCATCGAGGACCTGTACGAACGGTGACGGCCCGGCGGACGCGGGTTAGCGGACGCGGCTCAGCGGACGCGGATCGCCAGGACCGTGATGTCGTCCCGGTAATCCCCCCGGCAGAACTCCGAGAGCCGCTCGGTAACGGCACTCACGGTCTCGGCCGCGGAGCGCCCCGCGATCGCGGCGAGCGCGTCGGCCAGCCGGTCATCGAAGAACTCGTCGTCCTCGTCCCGGGCCTGGGTGACCCCGTCGGTGTAGAGGAACAGCACGTCACCCGGGTCCAGGTCCAGCACGCTGCCGCCGGGGCCCGTGTCGTGGGGCACGCTGTCGTCGGGCAGCAGCCCCAGCGGCAGCGCCGTGCCGGACCCCATCTCCACCCGCCCATCGGCCCGGACGACCGCCGGCCCGGGATGACCCGCGTTGGCCAGCCGCACCCGGAAGCCCCCGGCCTGCTTCGCCTCGGGCATCGCGAGCAGGGCGGTGACGAACCGCTCCCCGTAGGCGCCGGACAGCAGCACCCGGCTGGCCGCGCTCAGCACGTCGGCCGGGTCATCGTGCACGTGGGCCAGGGCCCGCAGCGAGTGCCGGGGGGCGGCCGAGATCGCCGCCGCCTCCTGCCCGATCCCCGACACGTCCCCGATGGCGACCGCCCAGCCGTCCGGGGTGCGGAACACGTCGTAGAAGTCGCCGCTGAGCTCCCGCCGCCGGGTCGCCCCGACGTAGGAGGCGGCCAGTTCGAGGCCTGGCACGTCACCGAGCTCTTCCGGCAGCAGGCTGGCCTGCAGCGCCTCGGCCGTCTCGGCCCGGGCGCGGAACATCTGGTCCACCCGCATGGCGACCGCTAGGTGCCCGGCGAGATCCTCGGCCAGGGCCTGCTCGGCCAGGGTGAAGGGGCCGCTGGAGGCGGACCGGACCGCGGTGAGAGCGCCGTAGGACGCGTTTCCGTCGTCGACCGGCACGACCAGCAGCGAGGCCGCCCGCAGCGCCATCAGCAGCGGCGTGCCATCCTGGGCGGTGCCGAGCGCGGCCTGGTCGGTGACGTACGGGAGCAGCACCGATTTGCGGGATTCGTGCACCTGGGCGGGCAGCGTGGCGGACCCGGGCTCGGTGCCGCGCACCAGGCGGGAGGCCGCCTCCCCTTCCGGCCCGCGCGGGCCGGCC
>JAFMRC010000277.1 GCA_017354375.1 Nocardiopsaceae bacterium
CTGAATGACCGTCCGCGTGCTATACTGGGATTCAGGAAGCCAAGCGAAGTGTTTACGGAGCTGCTGCTTCAGGAAAGTGCACTTCCCCCGGCCTGAATTGCTTCGATCGACTGAGACCGCCCCTGACCCGTTTGCGGCTCCGGCTTTCGGAGGAGTACCGGAGCCAACGGCCTCACGTTCGCTGAGCGATATGGCCGAAGACGTCCTCGGAATGTTTGACAAGATCTTGTCATCTCCCCGGCACGAGGTCGCCCCGGCGAGACCGACCACGGAAATCGGCCGCGACAGGCCAGTCGCCATCACTCTCACGGCTGACGGGCAACTGACCTGCGTAATCGATACCCAGTGGCTCGCAAGTCAATACGGAAGCAGCGACATTAACCAGGCGCTATCGGTAGCCCTTGCCGCCGCGAGCAAGCAGCTTCAAGGTCGGCAAGAGGGCATCGCCTGGGTCACCGAGCGGCTAGCTCGGCTATCCGTGGAGATCCAGGCTGAGTTCAGTGAAACAATACGATTCCCAACAAAAGGCAGGGGGCAGCCATGAACTCCCCCAACCAAGAATTCGATCTAGGCGGGATAGAGGTTACCCCCAGCAACCTGCTTAATCAGGCAAATATCTGGGATGATAGTGCTACCGTAATCGGACATATCGCCTTGGAGGCCGACAGAAGCCGATGCCTATGCGACCCTGGGATATTTGGCCAGGCCGTCATTCCCTATAATCAGGCATGTGATTTTATCAGCGGACTATGCCAGAAAGGCCAGTCCGAAATGTCGAAGATCGCCGACGCCCTTAGGATTTCACATGATGTCTACCTGAAGACTGAGCAGGAGATTACCAGCAAGATTCTGCGACTTGGAATCTAAAAAGCAGGGAAATGCATGAGTAAATTTAACGAGGCGCAGTACCGGGAAATCATTTCCAAGATCGAAGAGGGGATAAGCAAGGTAGTTTCTGAATATAATACGTGTGCTTCACGCCTAGAGCATGACCTCGGATGGATCCCCCTAGTAGGCGATGGCATCAAGGAAGGTCTGGAGAAAATCGGGAAACTGCTTGAAGAGGTGGTTCAACAAGCTAACAGGCTTCTCGCGCCACATCTTATACCAATTGACATGTGGAATTGGAGCAGCACTTGGGAGCGGGTGGCAAATGCCGCGGCCAAGGTTGCCAGCGGAGACGAGACACGGAAAGGACTAACTTCTCTTCAGGGCGATGAAAATGAGTGGGGTGGTATCGCCGGCGGAAAGTATAAGGCCACCGTCGGGCGACAGGAAAACGCTGTTGAGCTGATCCAAGCGCGCGCCGATTCCATATCTAACGCATGCGGTGCCGTGACGCAATGTGGTGTCCTGTTCTATATTGCGGGGCTAGCAGCCACTGCTTCCCTAGTGGGGGCCGTCATTGCCTTTGCTTCTGCCGCCTCGCCCGCCGCTCCGGCGGCTATCCCAAGCTTCATAATTGCTATAGGCGCGTTCCTCGTCTCAACCGCCGGCGCCATCGCCAGCCTTGAATATGGTGTGGATAACCAGGCCAGGACATTCAAGATGGCTACCCAGGTAACCGACAGCATCCCGCGCGGGAAATGGCCAACGTCCGCCAATTCGTGACCCTCTGCGAGAAACTCAGCGCCCCGGTGAGCCTGCCAGGAGGCCTGTAACCCCGGCCAGCCTGCCGCCGCGCCAAACCGCGCGGGCTCGTTTTGTGCCGCGCCCCAGTAGCCCCGGTTTCCGGGCGTGCCTACGCTCCGCCTTGTGGAACACGTCGGGCGCGCGGCCAGCACGGGAGACGCGGGCAGCGTCCGGCGGGCCCTGGACGGCGTCCGCGTCCTCGACCTGACCCACCAGGTGGCCGGGCCGTCGGCCACGCTCATGCTCGCCTTCCTCGGCGCCGAGGTGGTCAAGGTGATCGCTCCCGGCAGCCGGGACAGCTACGACGCGACCCCGTTCTACCTCAACAACGCGGGCAAGAAGTCGATCGAGCTGGACCTCAAGTCGCCCGGGGGCCTCGCCACCGCGAAGGAGCTGGCGAAGAAGGCGGACGTCTTCGCCGAGAACTTCGGCCCCGGCGTCATCGACCGCCTCGGCCTGTCCTACGAGACCCTGGAAAGCCTCAACCCACGCCTCATCTACGCCCAGGTGAAGGGCTTCGCCGAGGACTCCCCGTACCGGGACTTCCCGTGCTTCGACCCGATCGCGCAGGGTTTCTCCGGCGGTTCGTCGATCACCGGCGAGCCGGACGGGCTGCCGATGAAGCCCGGCCCGGACGTCGGCGATACCGGCACCGGGATGATGCTCGCCCAGGCGATCCTCGCCGCCCTGTTCCAGCGCGAGCGCGACGGCCTCGGCCAGCGGATCCAGGTCGCGATGACCGACCAGGTCGCGACGTTCATGCGGATCCACTACGGCTTCCCGATCGACCGCGACATGGACACGCCCCGGTTCGGCAACGGCCCGCCGTTCCTGGTCCCCACGGCGCCGTCCGACATCTACCCGTGCCCGCCGTTCGGCCCCAGCGACTACGTGCACATCCACTGCGGAAGCGACCGCCAGTGGGAGCGGATGGCGAAGCTGATCGGCCGCGAGGACATGCTCGCCGACGAGCGGTACGCGACGATGGCGGCCCGCGGCGAGCACAAGGCGGAGGTCGATGAGGCCGTCCGCGCGTGGACCGCGACGCTGGACAAGATGGCGGCGATGCGGGCGCTCGGCGACGCCGGGGTGCCCGCCGGGGCGCTGCGCTCCACCACCGAGGTGCTCGCCGACCCCGACCTGCGCGAGCGCGGCATCTTCGTCACCGTCGACGACCCGGGCCGCGGCCGGGTCACCATCCCCGGCTACCCGGTGCGGATGTCCCGGTCGGCGGCGCGCGTGACGGCCCCGCCCCAGCCGGGCGCGCACACCGCCCAGGTGCTGCGAGACTGGCTTGACCCCGACAACCCCGACAACCCCGATTACGCCGAACGGATCGATCCGCCTGCGGAGCCCCCCTCGTGACTCCCCGCGCTGTCGCCATCGCCGGAATCGGGCAGACCGCCTACGCCAGGGCGCTGCCGCGGACGGCGTGGGAGCTGGCGATCGAGGCGGTGCTGTCCGCGTGCGCGGACGCGGGCCTGGACGTCGCCGAGGTGGACGGGATGTGCCGGTTCACCGAGCCGTTCGAGACGGTCAGCGAGGCGATGCTGGTGCGTGCCCTCGGGATCGGGGAGCTGTCGTTCTTCGCGCAGGCGCCGCACGGCGGCGAGGCGCTCGGCGCGGTGCTCGCCCAGGCCGCCGCCGCGATCGAGGCGGGCCTGGCCAGGATCGTGGTCGTCTACCGGGCGCTGTCCCAGTCCCAGGGCGGCCGGTTCGGCCGGGCCGATGGGCGGGGGCCGGGCGTCGCGACGCGGGCCTCAGGTGGCGCGGCGGACATCATCGTCCCCGAAACCGGGAACCTGTCCTTCGCCTGGCCCTACGGGCTGATGTCGCCGGGGCAGCTGTTCGCGCTGTGGGCAACCAGGTACGAGGCGGCCCACGGGCTGACCCGGGACCAGCTCACGACGGCGCTGGGCTCGATCGCCATCGCCCAGCGGGCCTACGCCAACCGCAACCCGAACGCGATGATGCGCGACCGCCCCATGGACTGGGAGGCCTACCAGAACGCCCGGATGATCAGCGAGCCGCTGCGGCTGTTCGACCTGTGCCTGGAGAACGACGGCGCCTGCGCCTACGTCGTCACCTCCGCCGAGACGGCGCGGGCGCTGCGGGACGACCCGGTCTACGTGCTGTCGGCCACCCAGACGCTCAGCCCGTACCGGGAGCCGATGGGCATCTACGTCCAGGGGGATCTCCTCGAGCTGTTCCCGCCCGCCGCGGCCGAGCGGCTGTTCTCGGGCGCCGGGGTGACGCGGAAGGACGTGGACGTGGCCGAGTTCTACGATGCGACCTCCTACATGCCGCTGCGCTCCCTGGAGTCCTACGGCTTCGTGCCCGACGGGAAGGCCTGGCGGTACGTGGCGGAACAGGGGACGGGGCCGGGCAGCCCGCTGCCGGTCAACACCCACGGCGGCCACCTGTCGGAGGCATACCTGCACGGCATGAACGGCGTCCTGGAAGCGGTCCGCCAGCTCCGCGGGACGTCATTCAACCAGGTGCCCGGCGCGGAAGTCGCCCTCGTCGGCGCCCCGGCCGGCAGCGCCACGATCCTGGCGAGGTAGAGGTGCCCCCGCCCCGCCTCCGCCCCGCCCCGCCCCCGTCGGCATCGTCCGTTCACTTTGTCGGTCTACTGGCGAGTAGAGGAGCCGTTTTGCCCCGTTTGAGAGTGCGGAACTTCGACAAAGTCGCCGCGAGCCGTGGGCCGCGCGGGGATGAGCGGGGGTGGCGCGGGGATGAGCGGGGGTGAGGGCATGGCGATCGTGCCCGGGATGACGGAACTGACCCGGCCGTACTGGGACGCGGCGGCCGAGGGCCGCCTGGTCATTCGGGAGTGCCGCGGCTGCGGCCGGCTCCAGCACCCGCCGGTGCCCGCCTGCCCGGCGTGCCACGGCGCCGACTTCGGCTGGCGGGAGGCGTCCGGCGAGGGCGCCGTCTACAGCTACACGATCATCCGGCACGCGACCCACGCCGCCCTCGCCGACGCGATCCCGTACGTCGTCGCGCTCGTCGAGCTGGCCGAAGGCCCCCGCCTGGTCACCGGCATCACCGGCTGCCCGCCGGAGTCCGTGACCGTCGGCATGCCGGTCCGCGCCGCCTTCCGCCGCGTGACAGACGAGGTGACCCTCCCGTACTTCGAGCCGGCCTAGGGTGCCAGATGCGCCCCCTCTCAGCGGCCCGTGCGCGCATTCGGGCAGGCTCACCCCCTCCTCCCAACGTGCCAAACGCGCACCTGGGCAGGCTCTTGCCGGCCCAAAAGCGCACTCGGCACGCTGCCGGGTGGGCGACACCGGTGATAACAGCAAGAAGCGCTCGCCGCGCGAGCGGGCGGCGCGAGCGGGCGGCGCGAGCGGGCGATGGGACCAGACGAGGAAGATGGGACCAGACGAGGAAGGAGGAGCGCATGGGAGTGCTGGAGGGGAAGGTGGCGTTCGTCACCGGGGCCGCGCGGGGGCAGGGGCGCTCGCACGCGAGACGGCTCGCGGAGGAGGGCGCGGACGTCATCGCGATCGACGCCTGCGCCACGCCGGGGTGGCTCAGCTACCCGCTGGCGACCGAGGAGGATCTGGCGCGGACAGTCAGGGACGTCGAGGCCACGGGCCGGCGGATCGTCGCGCGCCGCGCCGACGTCCGCGACGCCGGCGCGGTGGAGGCGGCGCTGAAGGAGGGCATCGCGGAACTCGGGGGACGCCTGGACGTCGCCTGCGCCAACGCGGCGATCATCTCCCAGCCGAAGGCGACCTGGGAGATCGACGTCGAGGAGTTCCGGGAGCTGGTCGACGTCACGCTGACCGGCACGTTCATCACGCTCAAGGCCGTGGTCCCGCACATGATCGCCGCCGGGAACGGCGGCTCCATCATCCTCACCAGCTCCGGCGCCGCCCTGGTCAACGGGCCCGGGTTCGCCGACTACAAGGCCGCCAAGTCCGGCGTGCTGTCGCTCACCCGGACGCTCGCCTGCGAGCTGGCCGGGCACTTCATCCGGGTCAACGCCGTCTGCCCGACCGCCGTGGACACCCCCATGATCCAGAACGAGACGGTGTACCGCGCGTTCCGCCCGGACCTGGCCGAGCCCGGTCGCGAGGACGTCGCCGGCGGGTTCCGGGAGATGAACCTGCTGCCGATCCCGTGGGTCGAGCCCGCCGACGTCTCCAACGCGATCGCCTGGCTCGCCTCCGACGCCGCCCGCTACGTCACCGGGGTGACGCTCCCCATCGACGCCGGCAACGCGCTCAAGTGCTAAGGAGGACAACGCATGCGTACTGAGGCCGCGGTGCTGCGGGAAGCCGGCGCCGACTGGACGATCGAGGAGGTCGAGCTCGACCCGCCGGGAGCCGGGGAGGTCCTGGTCCGGGTGGCCGCCGCCGGGCTGTGCCACTCCGAAGAGCACCACCGGTGCGGCGACGTGCCGTTCGCCGCGCCGCTGATCGGCGGCCACGAGGGCGCCGGCCACGTCGAGGCGATCGGTCCAGGCGTCACGGTGACGAAGCCGGGGGACTTCGTCGTGTTCTCCTGCATCCCCAACTGCGGGCGCTGCCCGTCGTGCGCGCAGGGCCGCCAGAACCTGTGCGACGCCGCGGCCGGCATCATGAACGGGCTGCAGATCGCCGACGGTACCTCTCGCCACCACGACCCCGGAGGCGGCGCCGACTACCGCATCAGCTGCCAGATCGGCTGCTGCGCCCGGCACACCGTCGTGCACGAGTTCTCGGTGATCCCGGCTGACGCCTCGGTGCGGCCGGAGGTCGCCTGCGTCGCCGGCTGCGGCGTCCCGACGGGCTGGGGCAGCTCCGTGTACGCCGGCGGGGTCCGGCCCGGCGATAGCGTCGCCGTAGTCGGCGCCGGCGGCCTCGGGTCGGCGGCCGTGCAGGGCGCGAGGCTGGCCGGGGCACGGAAGATCTTCGCGATCGACCCGGTGCCGTTCAAGCGGGAGAAGGCCCTCGGCTTCGGCGCCACGCACACCGCCGAGTCCGTCACCGCGGCGTTCGACCTGATCCGGGAGGTCACCTGGGGCCGGCTGTGCGACGTGGTCGTGCTCACCATGGGCACCGGCCGCTCCGACATGATGGATGACATCGTGAAGCTCGCCGGCAAGCGCGGCCGGATCGTCGTCACCAACATCTACCCGGCCGGCGACGCCCGCCCGGCGCTGGCCCTGGGCGGGCTCGGGCTGTTCGAGACGCGGATCGTCGGCTGCCTCTTCGGCTCGGTCAACTCCCGCGCCGACATCCCCCGGCTGCTGGCCCTGTACAAAGACGGCCTGCTCGACCTGGACGGCATGGTCACCCGCACCTACCCCCTCGACGGCATCAACGCCGGCTACCAGGACATGCTCGACGGCAAGAACATCCGCGGGGTCCTCGTGATGGACTTACAGGCGGTCCCATTCGAAGGTGGGGAGGTTGTACTTGCGGGCCAGCGGGTTCCACTCGGCGGTAAACGCCTTCTTGCTGGTGGTCGCCTGGCCGTCGGGGCCGATGGACGCCTCGTAGAACGGGTTCTTGGTGGTCTTGCCCTTCTTGCAGTGATGCGCTTCGGTGCCCGCCCACCGGGCCAGGTCCCCGTCCGCCTGCGCCGACGCCTGCCACGCGGTGGTCAGCTGGGAGATCATCGACGACGGCAGGTGCGACTTGCCCGGCATGCTCTCCAGCTTGCCCAGCAGGGCGCGCCGGCCGCGGGCCGCCTTGCCGAGCGTGTCGGCGGCGGCCGGGATGCCGGAGCCGCAGCTCTCTACGGTGACCACGGCGTTGTCGACGGCGCCGCGATCGCCGCCGCTCTGCGACAGCAGCC
>JAFMRC010000278.1 GCA_017354375.1 Nocardiopsaceae bacterium
GGGAAGTCGTCCCAGGTCGTACTTCTGCTAGCACACTCAGATGCGGTCGCCGGTCTCCGTCGATACTGGACTACACGGACCGCGGCAGATCTCAGGCACTAAGGAAATGACCAAACTCAGGGGAGAGGCAGCCGACACCGCTGCCGCCGTTCCAGTACGACTGGACGGGCAACGACATCAACGGGATACATGCCCATGCCGGCACCGTTTACGGGTACGTTACGCCAAGCCTGGACGTCGTGAAGAGGCTCAACGACTCGGTGGACGCGCTGGTGCATGCGGCAGGCTGGCAGGGGCAGGCCGCCGAGGCCTTCAAGAACGCGTGGGAGCTGGATTCGGCGGAGGCTGTCGCCCTCGTCAAGCTGATGGACAGCGGTGGCGATATTCTTGACTCGCTCGCTCTCAAGCTGGCCTGGATACAGAACGAGTGGGAGAGCCTGGATCCAGATCCGCAGAAGGCTTACAAGAAAGGCCGCGAATCCGCCAAGGCGAAGATCGCGCAGGCGGTTGATACCGCCGTGCAGGACCTGAACGGCCTGTCCGGCGGCAAGCTCGCGAGCATCGCCAGGCGGGACATTAAAGATGGCACTATACCGGCGGCCCAGCGGAAAACCCTTGATAATTGGCTCAGGGACTCACTCGGCGGCCTGCCGCAACGGCCGAGTTCCGGCAAACCCGGACCCGGGACCGACACGCGCATCTCCAAAAGCCACACGGAGAAGGACGCGACCGTGGGGGGACTCTTCGGCGGCATGGTGGGCACCGCTGTCGGTGGCGCGCTCGGACTGCTCGGCGGCCCATTCGATCCGATCACCGTTCCCACCGGCGTGGGGGTAGGAGGATCCATCGGGACTCTCGTCGGGGGCGCCATCGGCAGTCTTTGGGGGATTGGCGAGGATCTTCATTTTTGGTAACCGGGAGATGGTTCCATGGGATCTGCGGTTTTGCACCTCTCTGGGGTAGTAGTAGGCGCGGCCATGGCCCTGATAGGAATTGGGGCACTGGTCGGGTTGATCAAGCAGGCACCCGCTGGCTCGCGGTGGCACGCGCCACGTCTCGTCGGCACGGCGGACGTGGCTCTCGGGGCCTGGCTGCTGCTGTACGGGCTGCTGTGGAACCATCCCTGGGGCGTGCTGATCAGCGTTGTTTGCTTCGCCGTCGGCGCGATCTGCATGGTCACGTGGCTGATCAAGGCCGCGGGAAGGAAGGCCGACGACGAGTTCGATTCTGGCCGACCGCTCTAGTGTCCGCGCTGGGTCCGGGTGACGCGGATGCGCACGTCGGGCCAGGGCGCGCGCCGGATAGCGGCGATGCCGAACAGCACCGAGGCTGCCAGGCCACAGGAGATGCCCAGCACGCCCAGCAGCGTGCTCCTGGTGGCCGGAACCCACTGTGCCTTTCCCTCGCGGATCACGTAGATCCCCGCGGGAGCCGCGGTGAACCTCGGCCCGCGGCCGTGACCGGCATCCTGGCCGTCACCGCCGCCGGAGCCGACCCGGCCGCGGACTGTGATCGCGGGGATGATCGTCGTTCCGTCGCCGGCTTCGCGGGGCTCGCCGAGCACCCGCTCGGTCCGAAACGGTTCGGGCAAGTTCTCCCACAGTTCCGGCAGTTGCATGGCTGCACCCTCTCGTCTCGGTTGCCGTCTGCGACCAGCATGAGACCGGGATGCTGTCCCGGGCAAGGCGCCGTCCACGTAGATCTGCGCGTACACCCTGGATTCGTTGATCCAAGTGCTATTAGATCGAATCGTATGCGTCGCCTATGGGCATGAAGTCATCGCATAGCCAGTACCAGCGCCCGCCGCGAGATCTCAGGAACCGTTCCAAGAGCTGAGAAAAAGATTCGGCGATAATCGGACTAGATCCAACTAGCCCGTGAGTCTCGTGGAAACTGTCATAGCATCGCCCGTTGCGTTCCGGAGACAGGTCTATGCTCACGTAATCGCTGTCAGGTGTTTCTCCGACGGTGAACCAGGTAGAGGTAATGTCATCCGGATACCGCTCGCCGAACATCACGATATTCGACGAAACGAGCCGGCTGGGCGGCAGGATCGTGATCCCGTAGTCTTCCGTGAGGAAAAGCTCCGTTCCGCCGCACAACTCGTAGAATCTGGAGAGATCGTCAGGCACGCGGAGCGGCGGGTCGATGCCCGGCCCTCCGGCCGGGGCAAGGACGCTGCATCCCGGATCGCTATCTGCGAGCTCGACGAGTTCTTCGATCTCGATGCTCCTCACCTCTCACGGGAAATCCTGGTCAGGATAAGGTGTCAGGTTTGTCCCATTCTCCAGGCAGCTACCCCCGGGCGTCATCCAGCGCCGCCGGGGTCCTCGAACACTCGTGTGGAACTTATGTGCTGATATGCAGCACATAAGTTCCACACGGACGCCCGTGCCCCGCCTCGGGGACCCGGGAGCGCCCTCCCGCGCGCATGAAGGCCGCAGCCGAGGTGGCGCCGACCGGGCTAATGTCCGTTTTGATAAATTCGTCCGAAAATTTCGGTAAGACTTAAGCTCTAGGCAATAGTGACGGGGTGGCCGACGACGGCGTCGAATAGGTAGCCGCCGGCGTTGGGGGTGGCGGTGGCGGGCTGGGTGGCGCCGGTGACGTCGGTCGCCCGTGCCCGCAGCTCGTAGCGGCCCGGCGCCGGGGTGATCCAGGGCAGCTCCCACAGCTGCCAGGCGCCGTCGGCGCTGTGCGGGGCCATGCCGCGCGGTGCCGCCGCCAGTGGTGCCGCCTCGCGCGAGGTGGCGGGCAGCCAGGTTCTCCCGCCGTCGGTGCTGACCTCGGTGCGGGCAATGGGGCCGTTGCCCGACCAGGAGCGGCCGGTGAGCAGGAACGGTGCGTTCGCGGGCAGCCGGGCGCCCCACTCAAGCTCGAACGCGCTCTTGACGACCTGCCCGGTGATCAGCGTGCCGCCACCGGGGTAGGGCGGTCCGAAGAGCCGGTAGGCGCGGGTGTTCCAGTACGACGTCAGGGGCGTGGCCGAGACCTCGATCTGGCCCACCCACTTGACGCTGGCGACGCCGGCCCACCCCGGGACGATGGCCCGGACCGGGTACCCGTGATCCGGCGGCAGCGGCCGGCCGTTCATCTCGTAGGCGAGGATCACGTCGTCGAGGGCCTTGGCGACGGGGATCGGCCGCCGCATCGGCCCGTAGTCGATGCCGTCCTCGACGAAGCCTGGGTCGAGTCCGCAGGGCATGACGTCGGTGGCCTCGCTCGTGAGCCCGGCCCGGTCCAGGACGTCCGACAGCGGGACGCCGGTCCACGCCGCCACCCCGATGCCGCCAAGCTTCCACGGCGTGCCCGGCGCGGCGTGGCCCTGCTGGGTGGCGAAGAAGCTCCGCCCGTTGCCCGCGCACTCGAGGGCCGTCACGACCGTGCGCGACGGCAGCCTCAGCAGGTCATCCAGGGTGAACGTCACCGGGCTCACCGACGTCGGCTGGCCGGCCAGCCCGGTGCCGAACACGCCCAGCCGCCACGTGGCGGCGTCGATCACCGGCGTGGAGGTGTGGTTGCGCACGAAGAAATTCGCGACCGGCACGAGGTAGCCCTGGCCGCGCAGGACTTCCCAGCGCATCTCGGCGTTCGTCTCGCAGCGGTAGAACTCGCCGGCCGGGATGGGCTTCACGATCGGCTCGGTTCCCGTCCATTCGGCCTCGGTGTGCTCGTGCAGGGAGCGGGTCTGCTCGAGTAGGTCGCGCCGGTCCACGCGACCCATCATCCTTCCTATTTCACAGAAAATCAACTAGCAAACTAGGGATATGCGAGGGCGGGTCGCGTCGCGACGGCACCATCACCGCCGTCCGGCAGGCCGCCGGCCGCGGGCCGGGCCGGGTGGCCGCGTCCCGTACGTCCCGCCCAGCGGCAGCGGGGACGGCGGCTTGACCTCCTCCAGCACGAGGTAGGTGACGAGCCGGGAGCCGCCCTTGGCGGTCAGCCGGTTGAGCACGTGCTGCAATTCCCCGACGTCACGGGTCACGATCGACAGCAGGTAGTCGCTCTCGCCCGCGATGTTGTGCGCCGCGATGATCTGCGGCACCGACCGGACGTGCTCGTCGAAGACCCGCGTGGTGCGCATGTCGTGGCGGGAGAGCGTGGCCGCCACGTACACGCGCAGCGGGAACCCCGCGGCGTCCGGGTCAAGGTGCGCGCGGATGATGCGGATGACGCCGGACTCCTTCAGCGCGCGGACCCGGTGCAGCGTCGCCGCGGGCGACAGCCCCGTCAGCCGCGCGAGCTCCACGTTGGTGCGGTCGGCGTCGACCTGCAGCTCATTCAGCAGCTTGATGTCAACTTCATCAATCTTAGTGGCCATATCGCAAAATTTTATTTTGCATATGTGCTCTGATGTCAAATTTAAGGCTACCCAGACGGCATCCTTGATCCATGAACGTCAATCGGACTCGCGCCGTCGTCGCGCTCACGGTCGCCGGAGTGGCATGGGGGAGCAGCGTGCCGCTCTCGAAGGTCGCACTGGACTGGCTCGCGCCCGGCTGGCTGACCGCATTCCGCTTCAGCCTGGCCGCCGTCGTGGCGCTGGCCGCCGTGCCGCGTCCCGCCCTGCGCGCCGCGTTCACCCCGGGCGTCCTGGTGGCCGGGGCGCTCGGCTACGGCGGGTGCATCCTGGCGCAGAACGCCGGCCTGGCCCGGACGAGCGTCACGGATACGGCGCTGCTCATCGGCGCGTCCCCGGTCTTCGTCGCCGTCATGACCGCGGCCTGGCGGCGTACCGTGGCCCGCCCCGTCGCGTGGGCCGGGTTCGTGCTGTCGCTGGCCGGGGTCGTCCTCGTCGCCCGCGGCGGGGCCGACGGAGGGCCGGGAAGGGTCGGCATCGGCGCCGCGCTGGTGCTGGCGTCGGTGCTGTTGTCGGCGGGCATGACGGTGGCCCAGGACGGCCTGCTGGAAAACCGGGATCCGGTCGCGGTGACCGCCGTCCAGTTCCTCGGTGCCGCCATCGTCGCGCTGCCGGTCGCGGCGGTAACCGAGGGCGCGCCGAACGCCCCGGCGGGCGCGGCTCCCGTGCTCGCCGTCGCCGCCCTGGTGGTCGTCGGCACGCTGCTGCCGTTCACGCTGTTCGCCTACGGCCAGCGCCGGGTGCCCCCTGAGATCGCCGGGGCCTTCCTCAACCTGGAGCCCCTGGTAGGCGCGATCGCGGGCGTCGTCGTCTTCGGAAACCCGGCGGGCCTGCCGCAGCTCGCGGGCGGCGCGGCCATCTGCGTCGGCATCGCCATGGGAAGCCTGCCCATGCTCGCCGGCCAGCGAAGGCCCCGGCTCGCCGGATGACGGCACCTCCTTTCAGTGCCCCCGCCGCCCGATTTATATTGGTGGCTGATGCAAGTGGCGCGCCGTGAAGATCGGGCCACGTGGCGTGCCACGCCGTCGCGACGACACGGAGGTAGGTAGCCATGTGCGGAATCACCGGCTGGGTCTCATTCGGGCGTGACCTGGAAGCCGGGCAGGCGAGCAGGGCCACGGTGGACGCCATGACCGCGACGATGGCCTGCCGGGGCCCGGACGACCGGGGAACCTGGTTCGCCCGGCACGCCGCGCTCGGCCATCGCCGCCTGGCCGTCATCGACCTGCCCGGCGGCCGCCAGCCGATGACCCTGGACACGCCGGACGGGCCGCTGGCGCTCGTCTACTCGGGCGAGGCCTACAACTTCACCGAGCTCCGCGCGGAGCTGGCCGGACGCGGCCACCGGTTCGCCACGGACTCCGACACCGAAGTCGTGCTGCACGCCTACCTGGAATGGGGCGAGGCGCTGGCCGAGCGGCTCAACGGCATGTACGCCTTCGCGATCTGGGACTCCCGGTCCGACAAGCTCGTGATGGTCCGCGACCGGATGGGGATCAAGCCGTTCTACTACTACCAGACCCCCGACGGCGTGCTGTTCGGCTCGGAGCCGAAGGCCATCCTGGCCAACCCGCTCGCCGAGCACGTGGTGTCGCTGGACGGCATCCGCGAGCTGTTCGCGTTCATCAAGACCCCAGGGCACGCGGTGTGGGAGGGGATGCGCGAGGTAGAGCCGGGGACGATCGTGACGGTCAGCCGCGCCGGCCTGCGCACCACCCGCTACTGGGCCCTGCAGACCCGTCCGCACGCCGACGGGAAGGACGCCACCGTCGCCCGCGTCCGGGAACTGCTGGAGGACATCATCGCCCGCCAGCTCGTCGCCGACGTGCCCCGGTGCACGCTGCTGTCGGGCGGCCTCGACTCCTCGGCGATGACCGCGATCGCCGCGCGCCAGCTCGGCCAGGCGGGGGAGCGGGTCCGCAGCTTCGCCGTGGACTTCGTCGGCCAGGCGGAGAACTTCGTGCCGGACGAGATGCGCGCCACGCCGGACACCCCCTACGTCCACGACGTGGCGGCCAAGTCCGGCACCGACCACCGGGACATCGTGCTGAACTCCGACGAGCTGGCCGACCCCGCCGCGCGGTCGGCGGTGATCCGCGCCCGGGACATCCCGGCGGGCATGGGAGACATGGACGCCTCGCTGTACCTGCTGTTCCGGTCGATCCGCGAGGAATCGACGGTGGCGCTGTCCGGGGAGTCCGCGGACGAGGTGTTCGGCGGCTACCAGCAGTTCTTCGACCCGGAGGCGCGGGCGGCCAGCACCTTCCCGTGGCTGGTGCAGGTGCGGAGGCACATCGCCGGCGGCCGCGACGGCGTCGTCGAGCCCGGGCTGGCCGCGGCCCTGGACCTGCCCGGTTACATCCAGGACGCCTACGACACGTCGGTGGCCGGGATCGAGCGGCTGGACGGCGAATCCGACTTCGAGTGGACGATGCGCAAGATCTGCTACCTGCATCTCACCCGCTTCGTGCGGATCCTGCTCGACCGCAAGGACCGGATGTCGATGGCGGTGGGGCTGGAGGTCCGGGTGCCGTTCTGCGACCACCGGCTCGTCGAGTACGTGTACAACGCGCCGTGGTCGCTGAAGTCCTACGACGGCCGGGAGAAGTCGCTGCTGCGCGGCGCCTCCCGGGACGTGCTCCCGGACTCGGTGGCCGACCGGGTGAAGTCCCCGTACCCGTCCACCCAGGATCCCGCCTACGTCGCCAGGCTGCGGGACAGCGCCCGGGAGTACCTGTCCAGTCCCGGCCATCCCGTGTTCGACATCGTGAACCGGGACTGGCTGGCCCGCGCAACCGCCCCCGGGGCCGAGGCCACGATGGCGTCCCGGTACGGCCTCGAGCGCGCCCTGGACCTCGCGCTGTGGCTGGACATGTACAAGCCGGTGCTGAAATTGTCATAGCCATGACCACGGGGACGCTGAGTACCGCCGAAGCGCTGCAGCTGGTGGTAGCCATGCACCGGCTGCTGCGCGGCCTGCGCCGGGCGGCCGACGCGTCCGTACCGCACGCCCCGCACGCGACGCAGCTCGTCGTCCTCGCGCTGCTCGCCCAGCACGG
>JAFMRC010000078.1 GCA_017354375.1 Nocardiopsaceae bacterium
GACCACGGCCGGCGCGCCCGCGGGCAGCAGGGCGAACAGCGGCACGGCAAGCAACAGCATCGCAAGCGGCAACACCGCAAGCAACAGCACCGCTAGCGACGGCACGGCTGGCGGCCACTCGGGAACGCCCTGGGTGGGCACATGGGAGTCGGGGCAGGTGCAGCCGGGCACGAGCGGGCTGTCCGCAACCGGGTTCACCGACCAGACCGTCCGCGACATCGTCCACCTCAGTGCCGGCGGGCGGGAGGTCCGGATCAGGCTCTCCAACGCCTTCGGCACCGCGCCGCTGACGATCGACGACGTGCACGTCGCGCTGCGGCAGTCGGGCGCCTCCACCGTGAAGGGCAGCACGCGCCAGGTCACCTTCGGCGGCAGCCGGCAGGTCGTCATCCCGGCCGGCGCGCGGGAGTTCAGCGACCCGGTCCAGCTGAGCGTCGGCGCCGGATCCGACCTCGCCGTCTCCATCTACTTCAAGCAGCCCTCCGGCCCCGCGACCTGGCACCCATCCGCGATCAGCACCAACTACTACTCTACGCAGGGTGACCACAGCGCCGACACGTCCGCCAGCGACTACACGCACACGGACACGTCGTGGTTCTTCCTCGACGGCGTAGACGTGGTGAACCCGGCGGTCAAGGGGGCGGTGGTGACGTTCGGCCCGTCGACCACCGATGGCATCGCCTCTACCCAGAACGCGAACGAGCGCTACCCCGACGACCTGGCCCGCCGCCTGCTGGCCCTGCCGAGCGGCGAGCAGATGTCGGTGCTCAACGCCGGCATCTCCGGCAACCAGCTGCTCGCCGACGGCGGGACGTCGGGCCAGTCCGCCCTGCACCGCTTCTACCGGGACGTCATCGACCAGGACGGGGTGCGGGCGGTCATCATCTGGGAGGGCACCAACGACATCGGCGACCACCCGGACCTGTCGCCTAGCGACCTCACCAGCGCCTACCAGCAGCTGATCGACGAGGCCCACGCTCACGGCATCAGGGTCATCGGCGCGACCCTGCAGCCCGACGAGGGCGCCGGCTACTACACCGTCCAGGGCAACGAGCTGCGCGAGTCCGTCAACGAATGGATCCGCGGCAGCGGCGCGTTCGACGGCGTCGCCGACTTCTCCACGACCCTGGAGGATCCGTCCGACCCGAACCGGATGCTGCCCGCGTACGACAGCGGCGACCACCTGCACCCGAACGACGCGGGCTACCAGGCCATCGCCAACGCCGTCGACCTGGGCGAGCTGACCCGGAGCTGACCCGGTAGCGCGCCCCGCCGCCGGGCCCCGCCGCGTGCCAGGTGCGCATTTGGGCCGGCAAGAGGCTGCCCAAGTGCGCACTCGGCACGCAGCAGGATGGCCGAGCCCGCTCGGCCACCCGAGCCCCGCGCCGGGGACGCCACACGGTAACATTCCGGGATAAGCCCGCCCGTCAGCCGGGTGGTGTCGGCATGCGAACGATTCGGGGGATCCCGTGACCGCGCTGATGCTAGGCCGGAGACGCGACAATCTCCCGGCCGAAGTTACCCGGTTCATCGGCCGGGAACGGGAGCTGAGTGCGGTCACGGATGCCATCGCGCGGCAGCGCCTCGTGACGCTGCGCGGCGCCGGGGGGGTCGGCAAGACCCGGCTCGCGCTGCGCGCGGCCAGCCGGGCGCGGGAGTCGTTCGCCGACGGCTGCTGGCTCATCGAGTTGTCCGCGCTGCGCGACCCGGCCCTGCTCCCCCGGACCATCTCCGCCACGCTCGGGCTGCCCGACGAGTCGTCGTCATCCGATCCGCTCCAGGCCCTCGCCGGGCACCTCGCCGACCGCGAGATGCTGATGATCCTGGATACCTGCGAGCACCTGGTGGACGGCTGCGCGGAACTGGCCCAGATGCTGCTGGGGGCCGCCCCCGGGCTGCGGATCCTGGCCACCAGCCGCGAGCCGCTCAGCGTCCCCGACGAGGACGTGATCCTGATCGCGCCGCTGGAGGTGGCCACGGATCCGGGAGCGGCCGGCGAGTCCGACGCGGTCGCGCTGTTCATCGACCGGGCGCAGGCAGCGATGGAGGGGTTCCAGCTCACCCCGGAGAACACCGGGCACGTCACCGACCTGTGCCTGCGGCTGGACGGCATCCCCCTCGCCCTTGAGCTAGCCGCCGTCCGGCTGCGCAGCATGCCGGTCGAGGAGATCCTCGCCCGGCTGGACGACCGGTTCCGGATCCTCGGCACCACCCGCACCACCACCGGCCGGCACCGGACGCTGCGCTCGGCCGTGGACTGGAGCTACGAGCTGTGCACGCCGCGGGAGCAGCGGCTGTGGGCCGAGTTGTCGGTGTTCCCCGGCAGCTTCGATATCGCCGCGGCCCGGCACGTCTGCTCCCCCACCGCGCTCGACGACCTGTCGCAGCTGGTCGAGAAGTCCGTTGTGCTATACGACGAGCGAGCCGACCGGTACCGGATGCTGGACACCATGCGGGAGTTCGGCGCCGAGCAACTCGCCGGGCAACTCGCCGGGCACGCCGACGCCGGCCAGCCGCGCGAACGGCATCGCGACTACTACCTGGGCCTCGTCGAGGAGGCCGCCGCCGCAACCCTCAGCCCGGCGCAGGTCCGCTGGATGAGCCGGCTCCGGGAGGAAACCGACAACCTGCGGGCCGCCCTGGGCTGGTCGTTCGGTACCCCGGGGCAGGAGGCGGCGGGGCTGCGGATGACCGTCTGCCTGCGCACCTACTGGCTGATGACCGGCTCATTCTCCGAGGGCCGCGACTGGCACTCCAAGGCCAGCCGGGCGTGCCCCGGCTCGGCGGACCACGCGTGGGCCACCTACGGCGCCGCCATCCTCGCCGCTCAGCAGGGCGACCTGCCGACCGCCGGGCCGTTGCTGGAGCGGGCCGCCGACCTGGCCGCCGGGCTCGGCGACGAGGACCTGACCGCCCACGTCTCCGACGCCCGCGGCATCGCCGCGTTCTACATCGGGGACCTGGAGAACGCCCGCTCCCGGCACGAGGCCGCCCTCGCCAGCTACGAGCAGAACGGTTTCTCCAGCGCCTTCGCGCTGTCCAGCTACGGGCGGCTGGCGTCGGTCTGCCTGCTGCTGCTCGACATCGACCAGGCCCTCGAACTGTGCGAGAAGTGCCTGCGCCGCTGCGAGGCGGCCGGCGAGCAGTGGGCGCGCGGCACCGCGCTGTGGGTACGCGGCGCCGGCCGCTGGCTGTCCCAGGACCTCGACAGCGCCGTCGCCGACGTCCTGGCGTGCCTGGAGATCAAGGAAGAACTCGGCGACCTGCACACGATCACGATGTCGTTCGACCTGCTCGCCGTCTGCTACGCCGGGCTCGGCGACTACGAACGGGCCGCGGTGCTGTACGGGGCCGGCGACAAGTACTGGAAGCTGCTCGGCGCGCCCGTCCAGCTGGGCCCCGGCTACGCCAACATCCGGCGCGGCGCCGGGGACGCCGCCCTGGAGCACCTGGGCCAGGACGCGTATGACGCGGCCTACGCCCACGGCCTCGAGCTGGCCCTGGCCGACGCGATGGCGATCGCCCGCCGCCAGCGGCCCGCCCTCCCCGAGCCGTCCCCGGCCGCCAAGCCGCTGACCCGCCGGGAGAAGGAGATAGCCGACCTGGTCGCCGAGGGCCTCGGCAACCGGGAGATCGCCGAGCGCCTGTTCCTGTCCAAGCGCACCGTCGATTCCCACCTTGAGCACATCTTCGCCAAGCGCGGCTTCACCTCCCGCACGCAGCTGGCCGACTGGGTGCTCAAGCACGGCTGACGAGCACGCTGGTGGCGGGGCAGTCGCGACTATCCGTTCGGGATAATCGATTTTGATCCTTTTTGCGCGGCTATCGGGGATGACGGACATATCCTGGCGGGAAAGCGGCAATCGCGGATAGCGGGGTTGCCAGCGTGCGCGTTCCGGGAGGTATGACATGGGGCACGACGGCGGGGGCGGCGGAGGCGGAGGGGCAGGCGGGCACTCAGGCGGCGGGGGCGGCTTCGGCGGCCACCACGGCGGCGGGGGCTTCAGCGGCGGGGGCCACCACCACGGCGGCTACCAGGGCAACTCGTCCTTCCCGCCGGGCACGTACACCGGCGGTGGTGGCTACAGGGAGGGACCCTCCGGCGGGAAGACCTGCCTGATCACCCTCCTCGTCTTCGTCTTCATCCTCGTCGCCCTCTTCTTCCTCGTGCCCCTCTTCCTCCTCCATAGTGGCTGATCCGAGAGCGTGATCATGGGCACGCCGGCACGGGCGGCGGCCCGGCGCCCGGTAGCGTCGAGGCATGACGCGCATGACGCATGCTGACGCCGTCGTGGTCGGGGCCGGGGTCGCCGGGCTGACCACCGCCATCTCGCTCGCCGAGGCCGGGCTGTCCACCCGGATCGTCACCGCCGGGCTCGGCGAGGACACCACCTCGGTGGCCGCCGGGGCCATCTGGGGGCCGGTGCGGTGCGGCCCGCCGGAACGCACCCATGCGTGGTCCGCGACCGGGCTTAAGGTGCTATCGTCGCTGGCCGCCGACGAGCCAGCACCGGGGGTCCGGGGGTGTCCCCCGGAAAGTACTGGAGTCCCACTCCGGATGCAATCCGGAGTGCGGCAGGTCAGCGGCTGCCAGGTCTCCGCGTCGCCGGACTCCCCGGAAGGCTGGCTGGACCTGGTGGGCGGCGTTCGGCTGCTCGGCCCCTCGGAGTTGCCCGCCGGCATGGCCTCCGGCTGGCGGTACACCGCCCCGGTCGTCACCATGCCGACGTACCTGGAGTACCTGCGCGCCCGCTACGAGGCGGCCGGCGGCACCATCGAGGTCGCGGAGGTCGCTGACCTCTCCAGCCTGCCGGAACCGGTCGTCGTCAACTGCACCGGCATCGGCGCGCGCGACCTGGTGCCCGACCCCTCGGTCTACCCGGTGCGCGGGCAGGTGGTCGTGGTGGAGAACCCCGGCATCGACGAGTTCTACATCAACCACACCATGGACGGCTCCCACTATGTCTACATATTTCCGCATAAAGAGGTGGTGCTGCTGGGCGGCACCGCCGAGGAAGGTGCGTGGGATCTGTCCCCAAGGCCCGATGTAGCCGAACGGATCGTCGCTGACTGCGCCCGCGTCCACCCTCTCCTCCGCGATGCCCGCGTCGTCGCCCACCGCGTCGGCCTCCGCCCCTGCCGGACCGCCTCGGGTTCGTCTGGCTCGGGGTTGTTGCGCCACGAGTATGAGGTGCGGCTGGAGCCGGAGCCCCTAGGCGACGGCCGCGTGCTGTGGCACAACTACGGCCACGGCGGCGGCGGCGTCACCCTGTCCTGGGGCTGCGCCGCCGAGATCACCGAGGCGATCCTGGAATCTGAGCGGCCAGGATCTGGATCGCGCCCAGGCCCATCTACGGCCAGATAGAAGGGATCTACGACCTCCAGGTTGATCTAGAGTCAATGCCACTTACCCTATTGGCCCCACCAGTTACAGAAGCACCTCCGGGGATGCCTGCGGCGTGCGTTCCCCTTCTCCCCGGCCCGCTCGATTACGCAATCGATGGGGCTATACGGCCTATTGCAGAAGTCATCAGTTAGGTACATGAGGGGCGATTGTGCCAGGTGATGTCAGGTTCCCGGCCGACTGCCGGGGCACCTTCCGCGGGGCCTGCGACTTTTGGCGCATGGCGGCCCCGCAAATGCCGCATACCGCCCCTGTTTAGGGCCCTCATGCGCCAAAAGTCGATGTCACCTGGCCGGGAACGGCGGAAATGGTGGGGTATCCGCTGGGAGTGCCATCATGAGCGGCTCATTCGCAACAAGCCCTATAGCGCGCTCGATTGCGTATCTCCACGCCAGCTGGGATGACGGAAGGACCGTGCTCCGAGGAGGGATGTGGAACCGCAGGTAATCTGGAGACCATGTTCACCTGGTGGGATGTAGTACCGGACGGTGAGCGTCAGCAATGGACGCTGGATCCGTTCACGAGCGTGGGGCCGCTGGACTTCGACATGAGCCCGCACGCGGTATCGAAAGCGCTGAGCAACTTTACCGGAGAACCCCAGCGACATCAGTTTCTCCAGCGACAAGGTGAAACCAGAAGCATCGTCACGGAGGGCAGTTACCGAAAGTTCGGCCTGTATCTTTACTACCGGGATGAACGGCTGGCCGGGATAGTCGTCAACGCGCTGCACGGACCGCAGGTTCTCGTGGAGGGCGTGAAACTGGTAGGCCAGGTTCCCTCCATTCTGGAGCAGTGGATGGTCGGCCGCGCCGAGAACCGGCCAGATACGGAACTCATCTGGATGGCCGCGGGTATGCCAGCGTCGGAGTCGCTTGGCCTCATAATCGGGGTTCAGCGCGCGGGCGATCACCTGATCACCAAGCCGATCTTCATGCCCGAAGAGGCGCTGGTGGACGGTTATTCCGAGTGGCTTCCCAACAAAGCGTGGACACGGTATTGGTGACCGTCTGGGCTTTCTATGCGGCTCCGCTGGCCGTGGCCGACGGCACCGCCGCCGACCTCGCCACCTGGACTCGCCTCCCGGCCACGCCGGCGAACCTAAACTCCGCGGCGCCGCCTCGATACCCTCGGCTACCGAATCTGGCGCCTTCCCGCAAGTCTCGCCGACGAAAAGAGAGCGTATCTGCTAGGAATGATGCCTATGGCAGACGTAACGCTTCATTTTCACACCGGTCAATGCTCCACGGACAGGGGGGGTGTTCGCATGGATAGACTTCGATCTAGTCTCACCGTCGCGACATGTGTCGCTCTCATGCTCGTGGCCGCGTGCGGTTCGAATGCGCAGCACAATGGGAAGCAGGCTGCCCAGCAAGCGCGCCGCGTAGTCGCGCAGGAGTACTGGCGGACAATCCGAGTCCTGACCGGGAACATCTTCAAGGGAAAAGACGGGCCGGATGGCGATGGTGGCTTCGACAACTGCGGAAGCGAGGCCAGTCCGGGAGTAAAATATGAAATCATAAGTGCGCTCACCGACCCTGACAGGCATCAGTCCTGGGCGCGCTTCGCCGGTGTCATCCAGCAGGATCTGCGGCGAAGCGGCTGGCATGGATTTCATACGCTTGGCAGCGACGATCCAGACGTGCAGTCCTATCTAGTCGGCGTGAAGAGCGGCCTGACGGTATCCATCGGGAAGCCTGCGAATTCATCTCCTCCCACCAGCGCGCTCACCACGCTTAGCGGTTCATGTGTCGATGTCAGCCCTGGCATCGCGAATGCCGTGGCTGGTCGCACAGACGACCGTTATCCGTTCGACCGGGCGTCGGAATCGCCGGTGCCGACGACATTTCCGTAGGAGGAGGGAGCTGATAACCTTGCCCGAACACGAAAACCCTATTCCCCTGCGAGTCAGGGATGACGAAATTGACTTCGACGAGAATCTCGTCTACTACTTCAAGGGAGAAAGGTTCACCGGAATAGGGTACGAGGACGTACCCGGCCATGGACTCTCAGAGATTTCGTATAGAAATGGCCTGCAGGACGGGGCCTCCCGGGACTGGTTCCCTTCCGGGCAGCTTAAGGGTGAATCGATATATCGCGAAAACATGATCCATGGGCACGTGCGTGAATTTCGCGAGGATGGCTCGCTCGCCTCGGAAGAGAACTATGAGCACGGGGTTCTAACCCGTTCCGCCGAGTTTGACGAGGACGGGCATCCGGTCTCCGTTTTTGAGATTAGCGAAGATGACCCATCATATGATGGCGATCCGAAGAGTGCGGCGATCGAGCTCTTGAAACGCGCCGGAGCAAGGAAATAGCGGGCACAGTAGCCCCTATCCGTTCGGTATAAACGGATTTAAGGGTTTAGGGGACGGTGGGGCGGGGCGGGGTGGTTTCCTGCTTGGGCATGGAGTTGGACGTCGGGAGGGGGTAGTCGATGCCGACGTCCTCGGTGCCGGTGAGGGCGTTGAGGACGGCTTCCTCGACGACCGTGGTGTTGCCGATCAGGGTGGTCGGCGGCAAGGCCGGGATCTTCGTGACCGGCGGGGCGGTGAGGTTCAGGGCGCCGGTGAGGTCGCCGGTGGCCTTGCGCCGCCACGGGGTGAGGTTGGGGACCTCGACGCCGAACCTGGTCTCGATGAGGCGCAGCGTGGAGGTGTGGTCCAGCGGGCCGGAGTACTTGTAGCCGCCCGCGGAGAACGGCGAGATGACCAGGGCCGGGACGCGGAAGCCGAGGCCGATCGGGCCGGCGATCCCGCTCGCGGACGACGGCAGCGGCGAGACGGTGAGGTACTCCCCCGCCGTCCCCTTCGGCGGCGTGGCCGGGGGCACGTGGTCGAAGAAGCCGCCGTTCTCGTCGTAGTTGACGATGAAGACGGTCTGCGCCCACACGTCGGGGTTGGCGGCGAGGGTGTTCAGGATGTGCTGGACGAGGTACTCGCCCCATTCCGGCGGCGCGGCCGGGTGTTCGCACTCGTACAGCGGCGGGACGATCCACGACACCGAGGGCAGCGTGCCGTTCTCGACGTCGCTGGCGAAGTTGCCCGGGTAGGTCGGGGTCAGCGCCCGGGCCGCCAGCTCGAGTCCGGTGACCGACGGCGAGGTGTAGTTCTTGAAGTACGACAGCACGCCGAGGCCGAGCAGGCCCGTCGGGTCGTTGTAGACCTTCCAGCTCACGCCGGCCTCGAGGAGGGCCTCGGGCATCGTCTTCCAGCTCAGCGTGCCGGTCATCGCGGCGCGGTCGGTGGCGGTGGTGAGGACCGGGCCGCCGTGCGTCCCGGCCGGGTCGATCGAGGCGGAGTAGGAGTACAGGCGGTTCGGGTCGGTGGGGCCGAGCACCGAGCAGTGGTAGCCGTCGCAGATCGTGAACGCGTCGGCGAGGGCGTGGTAGAACGGCAGTTCGGCGCGGGTGTAGTAGCCCATCGTGACCGGGCCGTTGGCGTCGCCGTCGGTGCTCAGGTGCGACGTCATGAACGAGTCCATCGCGCCGTGGTTCCAGCTCGCGTGCTGCCCGCCCCAGCTGTGGTCGATGTCGTTGGTGTCGTACCCGTTCTCGGTCGGCGGGTTGTTCTTCAGGTTGAACGGCTGGGTGTAGCCGTTGGCGTCCACGCCGGTTCCGGGCTGGTAGCCGTACTGGTCGAAAACGGTGCCGCCCTTGGGGTTGGCGAGCACGCCGGGGTCGGAGAAGCCGCGGATGCCCGAGAGGGTGCCGAAGTAGTGGTCGAAGCTCCGATTTTCCTGCATCAGGATCACGATGTGCTTGACGTCGCTGAGGCTGGCGTTGGACGTCGTGGCCGCGGTGACCTTGTCCAGCAGCCGGGCCTGGCTGTCGGTGACCCCGCCTCGATTGCCTGGACGGCCTGCGTTCGCGGCCTTCGCGCCCTTCGCCGCCTTCGCGGCTGCGGCGGCCGCGGCGGCGGCCATGGCGGCGCCGCCCACGACGAACGCGCGCCTGCTGGTTGGGCTTTTATCGGGCTCCGTCACCGGATAAGCGTATATCGCCAGTTTTAGCCGGGCTATTCGCGAATAGGGTAATTTCCGGTTAACTGCCGTCTTGTGCGGGCTAGCTGCCGTCGCGGAGGGCTAGCTGCCGTCGCGGAGGTCGGCGGGGGCGCCGGGTTTGTAGGCGATGGCGTCGAAGACGGCGGTGCAGCCCTCCCCCTTCGGGGACTGGGCCATGAACCCGACCCGCGCCCCGGATGACTCGCCGAGGGTGAAATAGCGCAGCAGCCGCCACCAGCCGCCGTCCTCCGACGCGTGGAACGCCCATGCCCGGCCGGACCTGGTCACGCGCAGCCAGAGCGGGCCGCCGCCGGCCTCGAAGGAGTTGCTGTCATCGGACATGGAACGCGTCACGACGGTAACTGCCGTCGGGCGCCGTTGCGGGGACAGCTCGTAGCAGAGCTTCGCCCACCTGCGCTCGGAGAGGTACAGCAGCAGCGCTCCCGCGTCGGATACGTTCGTGAACTGGACGGACACCCTCGCGGACAGCGTGAAGTCGCGATCGCCCGGCAGCCCGGTCAGCCGTCCCGCGTCCGGTCGCGCGCCCTCCTCGCCCGCCGGGTCGATGAACAGGTCGGACGCGGGGCCGCTCGTCAGCGTCAGCGTGTCGTCGGTCACCACGGGCTGGCACGGCGGATTCCCCGACTCCTCAAGGGGAAACGGCACTCCAGGAAGCACCACTGCGGTCATCTGGGACAGTTAATCATGATCCATCCATTGCGTGCCCGTGAGGCGCTCGTAGACCTCGGCGTAGCGGGCGCGGGTGGCGGCGACGACATCCGGCGGGACCTCGGGGCCTGGCGGCTTGCGGTCCCACCCGGTGATGGTGGCGGACCAGTCGCGGATGAACTGCTTGTCGAGGTACCGCTGCGGGCCGCCGGGCCGCCACTCCGCTGCGGACCAGAAGCGGGACGAGTCGGGGGTCAGCACCTCGTCGGCGAGCACGATGCCGCCGTCGTCGGCCAGGCCGAACTCAAACTTGGTGTCGGCGATGATGATGCCGCGCTCCGCGGCGATCCGCGCGCCCCGGGAGTAGATCTCCAGGGTGAGCCGCCGCAGCTCGGCGGCGATGCCCGCACCGACTTCGGCTTCGACGTCGGCGAAGTCGATGAACTCGTCGTGGCCGGACGTGGCCTTCGTGGTGGGGGTGAAGACCGGCTCGGGAAGCCGCGAGCCCTCCGACAGCCCCTCCGGGAGCGGAACCCCGGAGATCGCGCCGGTTGCCTTGTAGGAGTCCAGGCCCAGGCCGGCCAGGTAGCCGCGGGCGATGCACTCCACGGGCAGCATGGTCAGCTTGCGGCAGCGAATCGCTCGCCCGGCCCATTCGGCGGGCACGTCGGTGGCGGAGATCACGTGGTTGGGCACGATGCCGGCCAGCTGCCCGAACCACCACAGCGACAGCTGGGTGAGGATCTTGCCCTTGTCCGGGATCAGGGTGGGCAGCACCACGTCGTAGACGCTGACCTTGTCCGACGCGACCATCAGGAGGTCGCCGCCGTCCGCGTACAGGTCACGGACCTTGCCGGAGTGAATTAGTTCCATGCGGTCATCCCAGGTCGCCGTCCTATCGTTGCCTTATCGCTGCCTATCGCTGCCTGCCCGCTGCCCGTCCCGTGAAATCCTGTTCAAGCGTACTGGCACTACGCCGACGGAGCCGAGGAGCCCGCCATGCCAAGCTCCGGTCCACGCCCGGTCATCACGCCGGCGTTTCCCGAGTTCCTGCCGCCGTGGGTGGCGCGCCAGCCCTGGTACCGGGGGTACCTGGGGCACCGGGGGCATCAGGGCTACTTGAGGCGCCCGAGGGCACTGGGGGCACAGGGGCACCAGGGCGAGGGCACGCCATCCCTGACCATGGTCGGCGCGCTGCGCCTGGAAGACCCGGACGGAGCGGTGGGGATCGAGACGCACCTGGTGAGCGACGGCGCGGCGGTGTACCAGGTGCCCATGACCTACCGCGGTGCCCCGCTGCCGGGCGCCGGCCCCGCCGACCTGATCGTGACCGCTGAGCACAGCGTGCTCGGAACCCGCTGGATCTACGATGCGGAAGCCGATCCCGTCTGGCGGCGGGAGATCCTGCGCCTGGTCCGGGACGGCGGGGTGATGGAGCAGGTGGCCCCGGACGGGACCGTCGTGTGCGCGGCACGCGGACGGCCGCTGGGGGATGCGGGGGTAGCCAACGGCGGGCTGGCTATAGAGCTGCGGCGGGTGCTTGTCCCCGGGGAGCCAGCCGACGAGGTGGCTACGGCCGCGGGAATCGTGACGGGCACCTGGCGCCCCTTCGGCCGGGACCGCGAGCCGGTCACCGGCTGCCTCGCCATCACGGTTGCCTCGCCATCATCCGTTAGTGACCATCCTGCTCCGTAAAGTAGGAAATCCTTAGCCGTGTCCTTTGGGGCAAATCCAACCCCAAACGACACGGTTAAAGGCCAGCGTACCGAAATGCCTCAACCTGTAATTCAGGAATAAAGGCATATAATTGTTCACAACGACATGACCGGCAAGCCGCATACCCCAAACGACACAGTTAGAGATGGCAGCATGGTGGGTGATCAGAACGCGGCGATGGTGGCGGGGGCCCGCTCGGCACGGCTGAGGGCGCGGAGCACGGCGGTGGTGCCGTGGCGCCGTTCCGCTAGGCGGGTCAGCAGGCCAAGCACCGTGTCCGCGGCCCGGGTCGGCAGCGGCGGGCAGTCGATCCCGACGCTGACCGACAGGTCGTCGTCGTGCACCGCGATCTCCACCAGGCGGGTCAGCAGGAAGTCCGGCAAGGTCAGCAACCAGGGCGCGCCGGTGGCCTGGACCAGCCGGTCCGCAGGCTGCTTCGGCAGGCTTCCGCTGAGCTCGACGACGGCCGCCGTGGTGCGCCGCGCGAGTTCCTCCGGGCCGCCGGCCGCGACGTCCTCGCCGCCGCGGCGGACGGCGACGCTGATTTCGTGATCGGGGCTGGCGCCGACCCACCGGGCCCGGGTGAAGTGCTCCATCACCGTCACGCATTCCCCCTCGGGCGGCTCGGCCGCGAGCAGGTCCCTCGTATGGAGCACCTGGCGCGCGAGGTGACCCGCCAGGCCCCGGACGCTGAACTCCGCGAGCGCGCTCGGCTCGTTCCAGGACTCGGCGACCGCCGGGTCGGCCAGCAGCGTCGCGGCGATGTCGGCGCTCTCGAGGAAGTCGTCATACAGGGAAACGGCGGCCGTCATCATGCACCCTTCGCGCTGTGGACCCGATGCCAAGCAGCGTACCGGTCGGCCCGGCGGCCTAACAGGGACAGCTTCAGCCCCTCGTGAGTCGCCTCGAAGCCAAGAGACTCATAGAAGCGAATCGCGTCGGTACGCCGCTTGTCGGAGGTGAGCTGGACCAGGCCGCACCCGGCGGCGCGGGCCTCCCCGATCGCCCAGGAGATCATCTGCCGTCCGATGCCCTGGCCGCGCGTCCACCCCGCGACCCGGACCGCCTCGATCTGGGCGCGCAGCATGCCCTGTCGGCTCAGGCCCGGCACCATGGTCAGCTGCAGCGTGCCGACAACCTTGCCGTCGGCCTCCGCGACGATGAGCCTGTTGCCCGGATCGGAGTCGATCCGCTCGAACGCGGTCCAGTATGCCTCGTCCAGTTGCGCGGAGCCGTTGGCAGGCTCACGGCCCGCGCCGAGGACATCATCGGCCAGCATCGCCACGATCACGGGCACGTCCTCGCGCCTCGCGTCCCGGAAGTTCACCGTCACACGGGCCATCCTTCCAGGGACGGCTCCTTGGCAGCTACCGGCGGTGCCCTAGAGGGCTTGATCTAGCCGGTGGCGCGCAAGACGTGGGCGACGAAGCTGGACTTCGCGGCGGTATAGGCCTCGCGGTCATCGGCGAACTTGGCGGCCAGGCGGCGCTTGTGCGCCTCGTAGGAACGGGCGAGCGCCGCGTCCGCGCGTAGCGCGTCACGGAACGCGGGTAGTTCCTGCCACCGCGGCTGTTCCGGCGACATCACGTGCAGGTGCGCCACGCGCCGACGCCCGGCGGCGTCCGGCAGCACGAAGAAACGGCGCCACGACGCGCCGGTGTCCAGCTCCGGCGGAACCTGCACCCAGCCAACCCGGTCTAGCTCCGCCACGATCGTGACGATAACCGCGTCGAGATCCCGGACCGCCGCCATCAGGTCGATGACCGGCTTGGCGGCGAGGCCCGGGATCGACGTAGAGCCCACGTGCTCGGCCGGCGCAGCGAGCCACGGTCCCAGAGCCGCGTTCACGCGCGCGAGTTCGCGCGCGGCCACCTCGGGCCAGCGGGGGTCATAGCGAACCAGCTCGACCTTTTCGTATGCCCAGGCGGGCGACGCGTTCACGCGACCATCGTCGCTCCCGGCGCGGCGCGCGGCAACACTTCCTCCCAGCGCTAAGGCAGCTGGGGGTGGAAGCGGCAGGGAGGGGGGCGGGGCTGGGCTGGGACTGGGACTGGGACTGGGCGGGGCTGTGCGGGGCTGGCGCGGGGGCGGATGGGTAGGGTGGCGAGACATGGATATCGGGTTCGGGGCGCCGGTGGCGGGCGCGTGGGCGACACCGGGGAACATCGCCGACTTCGCGGGGCGGGCTCAGCGGCTCGGCTACCGGTCGCTATGGACGTTCCAGCGGCTGCTGGTGCCGACCGGGTCGGACATGGCCGCGGTGTACCACAGCGTGCTCGACCCGATGGTGGCGCTCGGCTACGCCGCCGCGGTAACGACCGACATCCGGCTCGGCGTGGCCGTGGTGAACCACCCGTTCGTCTCGCCGCTGCTGCTTGCCAAGCAGGCCGCGACGCTCGACGTGCTGTCCGGCGGCCGGCTCGACCTGGGCATCGGGAACGGCTGGATGGAACAGGAGTTCACCGGGTCCGGCGCGGTCATGGCCGGGCGCGGGGCGCGGACCGAGGAGTACATCGCGGCGCTGCGCGCGCTGTGGTCCGGGTCCGGCGAGCGGTTCCGCGGGTCGCACTTCGAGATCCCGGCGGGGAAGCAGGAACCGCTGCCGGTCCAGAAGCCGGGACCGCCGGTGCTGCTGGGAGGCATGTCGCGGGCGGCCATGGAGCGGGCCGGGCGGGTCGCCGACGGGTGGGTGACGGCGTCGGCCGCCAACCTTTCGAACATCGCGGCATACGCGAAGGTGGTCCAGGAATCGGCGGCGGCGGCCGGGCGCACGCCGGTGCGGATCGTGGTGCGCGGCGTGGTGCGGGCGGGGCGCGAGGCGCGGACGTCTTCCGGCGAGCGGATGCTGCTCTCCGGGAGCTACGAGCAGATCCGGGACGACGTGGCCTGGCTGGGAAGCTGCGGCGTCACCGAGGTGTTCTACGACGCGAACTGGGATCCCCTCGTGGGCAATCCGGCGGTGTCACCGCGGGACGCGGTGGCGCGGGCGAGCGAGATCCTCCACGAACTGGCACCCGGAGGGGGGCCACGTGGCTGACGCCGACATCGCCGGCGGGGGCAAGGCCGACCGAGGCGAGGCCAGCGGGGACGAGGGCGTCGGGTCGGTCGATCCCGGCGATGGGTCAGGTGAGGGCGGGGCCGGGAGGGTGCTGCGGGTCGGGATCCTGGGAGCGGCTCGGATCGCGGAGTCCGCGCTGGTCGTTCCGGCTCGCGCGATCTCGTCGGTGACCGTGGGGGCGATCGCGACCCGCCGTGACAAGGGGCGGGCGGAGTCGTTCGCGTTGCGGCACGGCATCCCGGTGGCGTACGGGTCGTACCAGGAGTTGCTGGCCGATCCCTCGGTGGACGCGGTGTACATCCCGCTGCCGAACGCGCTGCACGGCTCGTGGACGCTGCGCGCCCTGGCGGCCGGGAAGCACGTCCTGTGCGAGAAACCGTTCGCGGTCAGCGCCGCCGAGGCCGAGCGGGTCGCGTCGGCCGCCGCCGCGTCCGGCCTGGTGGTGATGGAGGCGATGCACTACCGGTACCACCCCCTGGTGCGGCGGATGGCGTCGGCGATCGCGGACGGCGTGATCGGGACGCCACGGCACGTGCAGTGCTGGACGTCATGGCCCGTTCCGGATATGTCGGATATCAGGTATTCATTCGAGCTGGGCGGCGGGGCGCTGATGGACGGCGGCTGCTACGCGATCGACTGCCTGCGGCTGCTCGGGCTGTCCGATCCGGTGGTGACCGGGGCACTCGCCGACCCCCTGGCGGACGACGAGCGCGTGGACCGCGCGATGGCGGTACGACTGTCCTCGTCCGGGTCGGGTCCGGCCGGGTCGGGTCCGGCCGGGTCGGGTCCGGCCGGGTCGGGTCCGGCCGGGGCGCCGAGGCAGCCGGGGCAATCGGGGCAATCGGGGCAGTCCGGGCTGACCGGGCTGACCGGGTGGCTGGAGTCGGAGTTCACCCGGGCCGGGGAGTTCCGCGCCGAGGTACACGTGACCGGGGACGACGGGCACCTGCGGCTGCGCAACTTCATCAACGCGCAGGACGGAACGCTGACGGTTTCCCCCGACGGGTCGTCGTGGCACAGATCGGAGGGGCACGACGGCCCACGGACGCCAGGCGAGCCGTCGCGGGAGCGCCCGGTGGGGGACCCTGACGATACGACGTTCGCGTGGCAGCTGCGCGCGTTCGCGGGCGCCGTTGCCGACGGCGAGCCGTTCCCGACGACGCCGGCCAGCGCGGCGGTCACGATGCGGGTGATCGACGACGCCTACCGCGCCGCGGGCCTTCCCGTCCGCGAGCCCGTGAGCGACTGAGCCCGCTCCTCCCGCTCCCGGGGAAGATCGTGACCTCTTTTCGGTATTCCTGAAGATCCCGTTGACAATTAGTTTTGACTGGATGCCTTCAGTTCATGTGTGGCTGGCTGGACGCCTTCGGGGCAGGGATGGGCGATGGCGGAGCCGTCCGTGCCGGGGGTATGCGGGGCTGGGTGCGGGGTGCATGTCCGGTTCTGTGGTGGTATGCCCTGGGCGCGGGAGCGTGTCAGGCGGGGACTGCGCCGGGGCGGAGGGGCTTCGCGTGGAGGATATGTGAGCGTGGAGCGCACATATCCTCCACGCGGGCGTGATTGAGACCCTGCAGATACCCCAAAAGGGTATTCCGAAGGCATGAATTGGCTATGAATTGGCCAACAGGATCACCGAAGCCCGCAAACTCGCTTATCCGCGCGACCTCTTACCGATAAGAGGCCACGTTACGAGTGGACATCGTTGTCTACGGGCAACGGGCAACGGGCTCGATCCGGAAGGGGGCCGGCTAGTTCTTCGCGCTGCCGTCGAGGAGGATCTTGGCGACGGCCTTGGGGTCATCCGTCATCGGGACGTGGCCGCAGTCACGCAGCAGGATGAACGTGGCGTCCGGCAGGTGGCGCTTGGCCACGCGGGCCTGGCTGGGCGGCAGCAGGCGGTCCTTCTCGCCCCAGGCGATGGTGACCGGGACGTCCGCGGGGATGGCGGCGGACTCGGTGAACTCCAGTCGCTCGGCGAGGACCGCATCGACCGCGTCCTTCGCGCGGAAGAAGGACTGCGCGTCGCCGATCGCCTGCTCGGCGGTCATCCGCGACGGGTGGGCGACGATCGCGGCGTTGATGACGCCCCGGCCGAACGCGGACCGGGCCAGCGTCGGCAGGTACGCCTTGAGCGGGCCCGAGGACTGCATGGCCCGGAACACGGCCTTGGCGTACGGGTACTGCCACGGCGCGGCCCAGAAGCCGGCCGGCGACAGGCAGGTGGCGGACCTGGCGTGCCCCCGCGCGGCCGCGCCGAGGGCCAGC
>JAFMRC010000010.1 GCA_017354375.1 Nocardiopsaceae bacterium
GCGACCGGCGAACTGCGGCTTGAGCTAGCCAGCGCGCTGTAGGCGCCTGCCGCAAGGGGCCGCCTCGCTCCGGTTTTGCGGCCATTCCAGGAACCATCACAGATCGCCGTTGTAGTACTAGTCTCCGCGCATCTCGACTGGGTGCCCTCCGTGCTCGCGTCACTCGACCTGCCGTTCGCCATCGAGCAGCCGGACGAACTCCGCGGCCTCGTCATCGCCTTCGCCGACAGGCTCAGGGCCTCCGAGACGCCAGGAGCCTTACCTACGCCCCACCCGAACGAGCCCGGCGACGAACTGTGCCCGATCATGGCGCGTGACCGAAGCCAGGTTCTGCTATTCATCGCTGTCCGTGATGGCAAGAAGGAGCTGAAGAACCGTCTGCACTTCGACCTGCGCCCGGTGGACGACACGCGTGACCAGGAAGTGAAGCGGCTGCTTGCGATGGGCGCATCGCAGGTCGGTGATTTCCGGCGACCCGATGGCAGGGGGTGGGTCACGTTGATCGACCCGGAGGGCAACGAATTTTGCGTCCTGCCACCCGATCCGGCCACCTCGAGCTCTATCTCCTGATCGGCGTGAGCAGAGATGCCGGACGCTCGAAGGAGGAGATCCGGAGCGAGATCCGATTGCCACCCAGCGGGACAGGTCTTTTACGCATCTGCCGAGTTGCCCCGGTTCCCGCTTATGGCAGGGGAACCGGGGCAACTTTTTTATGGCCAGCCTGGCGGTAGGGGCGGCTGGACTACCAGGCGGAGGTGTAGAGAGCGTCTTGCGGGCCGGGACCGGGCAGGGGGGTGAAGCGGCCGTAGTCGAGCCGGCCGAACTGGTCGCAGCTGACCAGCAGGTGGTGGCCGGTGGCGTCGATGGCACCCAGTTCGCACGAGGCGCCATTGTGGTTGTGCATGGCGAGCAGCGTCCGCAGCGGCTTGCCGGTGGTGGGGGAGATTTCGACAATGCCCCCGACCACGGCGTTGCGGTTGAGATGGCCGTAATCGGCGGACTGGTAATCCACCGCCGCGATGATGTTCCCGTCCGGGCTCAAGATCGCGCTCTGCACCTCGTCCTGGTTGACCTGGGTGGGCAGCACCAGGCGGGGGCTGCCGCCGGCCTCGCTGGCATTGATCACGTACAGCCCGGCGTCTCCTGTGAAGCCCACCTCGCGTCCGTGGTCGCCCCAGCTTACGTCGAAGGGCGCGGACCCGATCGACCAGGTCTGGACCGCGCCGGTGGCCAGTGTCACCACTTCGATCTTGTTGGGACCCTGGAGCCCGAAAGCCAGCTTGGTGCCGTCGGCGCTGAGGGCCATGCTACCGATCCAGCTGACATGCCCAGGGATGGAAAGCGGGGTGAGCGCGGACGCGGCACCATCGCGGTTGAGCTGCAGCCGGTAGAACGAGTCCGGCCCCGTTCCCGAGCAGGCGAAGACGAAGTCCCGGTCATTGCCCGCCGCGGCCAGCTGGAAGGACTTGGGATCGCACGTGGACGGCGGCGAAACGGTGCTCACTACCTTCCCGGTCACCGAGCTGCGCACCTCCAGTGCGGCAAGCTTCGGATCGGAGTCGACAATGTAGTACTTGGGCTGGCCGATGTCGGCCGCGGCGGCCGACCGTTTCGGGGCCATCTTGGCGTCCAGCAACGTGTTACCGGGAAGCTTCCCGGCCGATGACGGCTGCGTGCCGCGTCCGGGGGCCAGTGAGCCGGTACCGGCGACCACCACGCCGGCCACCAGGCCGACCGCGGCGGCCACCGAGACCGCGCGGGTGGCGAGCTGGCGGTGCCGCCGGCGCCGTCCGCGCCGGAAGATGCTGGCGGCGTCGATGCCGGCTGGGGAACTACGCTGGGCCTGCTCGCTGAAGGCGCGAGATACTTTTGCGGCCAGGTCTTCGTCGGTTATCATGACAACTCCTTCATTGGGCCTGCGACCGGTTCCGGTGCTTCCGTCAAGATGAGCCGGAGCCGGTGCAGAGCCCGGTGGGTGTGGGATTTCACGGTGCCTTCGGTGCAGCCCAGCACCGCGGCGGTTTCGGTCACCGAGCGGTCCTCCCAGAACCGCAGGACCAGGACGGCGCGCTGCTGGACCGGCAGCAGCCGGCAGGCCTGCAGCAGCAGTTGACGTTCCAGCGCGGGGGCGATGTCGTCTGACCAGGGCGCGGCGGGCAAGTTAGCCAGCTCATCGGCGACGTACTCAGGGTTGCGGCGCCTGGACCGCCAGCGGTCCCGGGCCAGGTTAACCAGGATCTTGCGGGTGTAGGCCTCCGGCCGCTCGCGGGCCGCCGACCAGTGGCCGGCCGACCGCAGCAGCGCCTGCTGGACCAAGTCCTCGGCATCATGCCACGTACCGCCAAGCAGCACCACGAAACTATGCAGCCGCGCACCATCGCGGGCGACGAAGGCCTCGAACTCGCTCTGGCCGTCGGCCGCCATCATGTCCCGTTTGCCGGAAAGTCTCATACCTGTATAACGAGCCCCGGGCGGCACCAGGTTGTCACCCGATCCGGCCACCTCGAGCCCTATCTCATGACGGCCGGACCCTCATCGGTACTCCCTCACTGCCGCCCGGAACGCGGCGAGGGCAGCCGGGTCATCCTCGAGCCGCCAGTCGTGACGATCGGTGCCTTGCGTGTAATGGGTGCGGTCTACGTCGAACCACAGCACTCCGAGCAGCCGGCCGGCCTTGACCACCTGGAACAGCTCCGTCGTCTGGGTCGCCGCGTTCGGGCCGGGAGCGACGGAGGTCTCCGCGATCATCATCGGCTTGGACGGAGCCAGTTCGTGAGCGTCGTGGATGGTGGTGCCGAAGGTCTTGGCCGGGGGCTGCGTCCCGGAGTAGTCGTAGCCGTCGATGCCGATGACGTCGACGTATGCGTCACCGGGGTACAAGGGGGCCAGAGGTCCTGTGCGGTTGCCAGCGTAGATGTTGATCGTCCACATCCAGGTCACCAGCGCGGTGGTCTCGTCGATCACCCGGTGGACGTGCCGCCAGGCCGCGACGAACTCGGCCGACGCAACGTGCGTGTAGCCGTACGGGTACCAGGTGCCGTTCATCTCATGATCGAACGACACGACAACCGGATGCCCGAAGGCGTTGATCTCGCTCGCGAACCGCTTGAGGTAGGTGTCGTACCTGCCCGCGGCGATGGCACCGAGTTGCGCGCCACCTTGGGTGTCGATGTTGACGAGGACGGTTGCGCCGTTCTTGTCCGCCTGGCGGGCGAAAGCGGTCTTGAAGTCTTCCTGCCAGCCCGAGTAGTACATGACCAGATTCGCCTTGACGCCGGTCGCGTTGTCAAAGGCCTCCGTTCCGGAGTAGGACCTTGGCGCATCGGCGGTGGTAACCCCGATGACCGGTGTTCGGGGCTGCCAGAGCTGGCGATGAGCGGCCGGGGATGGCCTGCCTGGTGTGCTGGATGATGGCGAGGCGCTGCCGCATCCGGCGGCCAGCGCCACCGCGGCCAGCGCTACCGCGACGGCAAGGATCTGGTGCCTTAGTCGCATGATTTACTTCACGGCCTTTCCCGGGAAGATGAGGCGGAGGGCGACGGCGCCATTGACGAGGCCCATGAACGCGACGATCACGAATCGGTCCGGCCCGTACTGGGCCATCCGGAACGCCGTGAGCGCGAGGCATGCCACGGATGTTCCGCCGTTCCAGATGCGCACGCCCCACCAGAGACGCCTGACCGTGCTGACTCCCGCTCCGGTGGCTTGCCAGGCCATGGTGCGCCCGCGGAGGTAGTCCCAGACGGCGAGCGCATGAGCCCAGCCTCGAGCCACGGACAGCGGGAGCACGTCTTGGAGGCGGTAGTCCGAGTAGTGCCAGAGCGGGAAGATCAGCAGTCCGTCGTACAGCGCGATCAGGATGGGCACCGAGTTGAGCGGCTTGATGAACTGCGGGTGGAACACGAGCAGCGTCAGCGGGATCAACGGCACTACGAACACCGCGAGTCCGGTCGAGACGTAGTAGCAGAAGCCGGACAGGTACGTGAGCCGTGCCCTGATGCTCATCGGCACCGACCACAGCCGGGACGTCAGGATCGTGGAGGTAGAGCCCGTGCACCACCGGTACTGCTGGCGAACGAACGCATCCAGCGTGTCCGGGCAGGTTCCGGTGGCGAGAATTACCGGAACGTAGAGCAGCTTCCACCCGTTACGGCGGACGTCCAGTCCGGTATGCACATCCTCCGCGTAAGCGATGAGGGTCGTACCGCCCTGCTCGGCGAGCGCCGCCCGGCGGTACACGGCGCAGGTACCGACGCATATGGATGCCCCGAGCCGGTCGCGTGCCGTCTGGATGGCCCGGTAGAACACCTCCTGCACGGTTACGGCGGCTCGCTCTATCCAGGTCTGCTGATCCGTCGTCCGGAAGTACTGCGGAGTCTGGATGATGGCGGCGTCGGGGTCATCCAGGTAGGGCAGTGTCTCGGCCAGGAAGTCCCGGCGGGGGGCGAAGTCCGCGTCGAGGATGACGAAGAACTCGCCGGTTGTGCGGGCGAAGGCACTGCGCAGGTTCCCGGACTTCTTGTCCTTCCCGCGATCGGCGCGCACCACGTAACGCAGTCCCAGGCTACGCGCTTCCCATTCCGCCTCGGGATCCGCCCCATCGTCGAGTACCCACGGGATCGCCAGGCCGGGGTACGCATCCACCAGGTCCATGACGTGCTGCCAGGTGTTGACGAGCAGCTCGATCGGCTCGCCGCAGACCGGAAGGAAGATATCCACCGTGGGCCACCTGCGCGGCCTCCAGGCATCCACCTTCATCCGGTGGGTTTCGTAGTCGAACCCCCTGCCCAGGAACGACAGCGGCATGGACAGGCCGAATGCCGCGGCCACCAGAAGCGCGAATACCGCGAAGGGCCAGGCGCGGGTGGTGATGATGAACCCGATCTGGCTTCCGGTGGCGAAGACGAACCCGATGGTGATGCAGATGGTCACCAGCGGAAGCGATCGCCATACGTAGGAGGCCTTCTCCTCGTCGGTCGGCGCCGGGGGGATGGTCAGTCGCCGTGCCCGGGTTAGCGTGGTCACTTGGTCATCACCCAAACCTGGTAAGCCAGGTGCCTCTTGTCCGCCGTGTACGGAACGGACATCGCCAGGCGGTATTTCCCTGACGATTCAAGGTCACGTTCAACCCGGGCATCCAGGGCGGCCCACAACGGATAGTGAGACAGGATCACCTCGGTGAGGTAGCCGTGATCTATGGCGGCTGGAAGGGCCGCGTTGCCTGCCCGTCGGTCGTAGTAGAGGATCTGTTCCTTATCGGCCGGGTTGGGGCCGATCACATACAAGCGCGATGAAGGCGCGTCGTTGTACACGTAGTACTGCGTGGTGTCGACGTCATCGGCGGCGATGATGGCATTGTGCGTGCCGAGCGCCGATTGGACGTGCAGGAAATTCGGACCGATGTTCAGGTACTGGTTCCCGGCCAGGAGGAAGCCGATGACGCCGGCCACGGTTACCGGGACCGCGAGGGCTCGAGCCGCGGCGAACCTCTTGGCCCGGGGAACCGCGTACGTGAATGAGGCGAGGACGTAACCGGCTGGGATGGCCGCGAACAGCTCCCCGTACCCGACGTGCTTGAACATGCTGGTAAAGAGATGGTCCCGTGCCATCATCGCGGGTACCACCAGTGCGGCTCCGGCCAGGACTATGACCATGATCCGCGTGGCCCGGTCGTGGTACGCGCAGAAGGCGGCGGCCACTCCGACCAGGGCCAGCAGGATCACTGCCCCGGACCAGCCGGCCGCCACCAGGAGTATCTGCCACGCACCGGCGGTGCCATGCTGCCGCCCGGTGGTCGTGAAGGCAATGCCCGTCCGGTAGGCGGCGGGGGCCAGGTAAAGGGCCGTGCCGAGCGTGCCGGCGGCGGACGCCGCAAGCGTGGCGGCCGATGCCATCCCGGACCGGAAACTGTCCCGGCACCGCCATGCCCAGCAGCCGGCTACCAGGACCACGGCCGGATCGAACAGCAACGTGACGTACTTGGCCGCATCCGCCATCGCGAGCAGCAGTCCGACGAGCATGAGCACGGGCGTCCGCCTCCACCACGACGGCTGTTCGGCGGCACGGACACCAGCCCACGTCGACAGAGCGAGAAAGAAGACGGCCATGCTGTCGAACGTCGCGAACGCGCCGAGGAACTGGCTCGCCCCCGTTCCCACGAAGACGACGGCCGCGCATAGTCCCGTGCGCTGGTTGAAGATCCGCCTGGCCGTGAGGTAAAGGAGGCCCGTGGCTCCCATCATGAATGCGAGCGATAGCAGGCGGGTCGCGACGAGACCGCCGGCCGAGTCCGCGAGTGCCGCCAGCGGGGGGTAGACGACCGGAGCACCGGAGAAGTACGAAGCGAAGTTGGGCAGCGAACCGCCGTGCAGCCAGGCGCTCCACTCCACATGGCCAGCCCAGATATACAGCCCTTCATCGCCGTACGCCCCCATTGACCAGATCAGCCGCAGCGAGAGCGCGGCCTGGACGGCGAGGATCGCCGGGAGCGTCCACCACGCGGACGGGCTTGGCCGGAGTGTCCGCGAGACCGGGGAGTCCGCCGCGGAGGCCGGTGCCGCCGTCGCGGTCGTCGCGATCGCGGCGGCCTGCTCGTCGGCGATGTGCCTCAGATGCGTGAGCCCGGCGAGCTGCACGCCCGTCTCGGGCTCGGGTTCCGGGATGGCTGGCCATCCATCGGGTATCGTCGGCGCGCTCACTGCGGGCACGCCGAGACAACAGGACTGGCCACGTGGTTCCCCCCTAGTCGGGTACGCCCCTGCGTACCCACCCCGAAATGTGACGCATGCCTCCATGCAATGGTTTGCAGGATGTCATCGCGAAATTTCGGGCACGGCCAAAGGCGCTCCCGGGGAGGGGGAAGCTGGGGAAATGACCGCTGACAGCAGAACAGGCACCCTGCATCTCACGCAAAGTGCCTGGTCAAGGAGCGGAGGCTCGGGGATTTGAACCCCGGAAGGGCGCGAACCCTAACCGCATTAGCAGTGCGGCGCCATAGACCGGACTAGGCGAAGCCTCCATCCGCACGCGAGCGCGACCCAAGCCACGGACACCTGCGGTGCGGAACAGCGTACCGGCACCGGGCCGCGATCAGCAACGCGTCCCGCCGGAATCCGCGCCCGGCGACGCGGCCAGCCGGGCTTCTCCTTGCCCTCAGCGTGGCGCGGATCCCAGCTTCGTCACGTCCAGCGACCCGGAGGCGTACTGCTCGCGCAGCTTCGTCTTCTGGAACTTGCCGACCGAGGTCTTCGGGACCTCCGTGATGAACGCCCACCTCTCGGGCAACTGCCACCGGGGCAGCTTCTCGGCGAGGAACGCGCGCAGCTCGTCCGGGGTAACAGAGGCCCCGTCGACGGGTACCACGGCGGCCAGTGGCCGCTCGCCCCACTTCTCGTCCGGCACTCCGATCACCGCGGCCTCGGCAACCGACGGGTGCGCCATCAGGAGGTTCTCCAGTTCCATGGACGAAATCCACTCGCCGCCGGACTTGATCACGTCCTTGGCCCGGTCGGTCAGCCGTAGGAACCCGCGCGCGTCGAGCGTGCCCACGTCGCCGGTGCGCAGCCAGCCGTCGTGGAACTTCTCCGGCGCCGGATCCTTGTAGTAGGCGCTGGTAACCCACGGGCCACGCACCTCGAGTTCCCCGACGGCCTTGCCGTCCGACGGAAGCACCTCGTCGTTGTCGCCGACCAGTCGCCCCTCCAGCGTGCAGAACAGCCGTCCCTGGCTCGTCCGGTACTCCCACGCCTCGTCGTCGCTGACGCCCGCCGGCGGGTTGGCGATCGAGCCCAGTGGTGATGTCTCGGTCATCCCCCAGGCATGGATCATCCGCACGCCGAGCTCGGCCTCGTACGCGCGATTGATCGCCTCCGGCAGCGCGGACCCCCCGCACACCAGGCGGCTCACGGTCGGCAGGCGACCACCCGACGCGCGCAGCACGGCGAGCACGCCGGCCCAGATCGTCGGCACGCCCCCGCTGAACGTCACCTTCTCGTCGTTGATCAGCTTGACCAGCGATGCGGGCTGCATGTGCCGGTCCGGCATCACCAGGTCGGCGCCGGCCAGCAACGAGGCGTAGGTCAGCCCCCACGCGTTCGCATGGAACATGGGCACCACCGGCAGCACCCGGTCCCGCTCCGACAGCCCGAACGAGCTGGCCATGCAGGGCGCGATCGAGTGCAGGTACGTGGACCGGTGGCTATACACCACGCCCTTCGGATGGCCGGTGGTGCCGCTGGTGTAGCACATCGCGGCGGCGGACCGCTCGTCCACCTCTGGCCAGTCGAACGTCGCATTCGCCGCGGCGAGGAGATCCTCGTAGCGGTGCACCGACCGGACCGGCCCTGCCGTCCCGCCTGGCCCGGCCGACGACGCGAGCGACGCGAGGGCTTCCTCGTCCACCTGGTCGGCTCCCCCGGAGACGATCACGTGCCGCACCGTCTCGGCGTACGGCAGCACCTTGGCGAGCAACGGGATCAGGGAGGCGTCCACGACGATCGCGTAGTCCCCGGCATGGGTGGCGATGTAGCCGACCTGCTCGGCGGACAGCCGGATGTTCAGCGTATGCAACACGGCCCCCATCGCCGGGACGGCCAGGTAGACCTCCAGGTGTTCGGCGTTGTTCCACATGAACGTGCCTACGCGCTGGTCACCGTCCACCCCGAGCGAGCGCAGCGCGCTGGCCAGCCGGGCCGCCCGCTCCCCCACCTCGGCCAGGGTCCGGCGCCGGGCCGGGACCTCGTCTCCGGCGCAGGTGACGACCTCCTTGTCACCGAACGTCGTGGTGCCGTACCGCATGATCGCCCCGATGGTCAGCGGGACGTCCATCATCGTGCTGTCCACGGTGCGCCTCACCTCCTCGTGAAACCCCTTAGGCAGTGATTCAATCCCTTAGTCGGTGATAGTGCCACGCGCCGGACCGCTATGTAACCCTCAAGTAGCTTTAGCCGCCCAAGCGCCCCAGCCCCGGGGCGCTCAGTTCCGGCCCGCAAGCAGTTCGGCGTCCGCTCGCAGCTTGGCCACGGCGCGTGCCACCGTGCTCTTCACCGTGCCGACGGAGATGCCCAGCGCCGCCGCGACCTCGGACTCGGACATGTCGTCGTAGTAGCGAAGCATCACCGCGGCGCGCATCCGCTGCGGCAGCCGATCGAGGGCCCGCTGCACGAGCTCGTGCAGCTCGCAGTCGGACGTCTGGCCCTCGACCGGCTCCTCGGGCAGCTCGTCCGTGGGGTATTCGTCCACGCGCCGCCGTCGCCATCCTGAAATATGCGTATTAACCATGATCCGCCGGACGTATGTGTCCAGCGCCGCGCTGTCGGCGATCTTCTCCCAGGCCAGGTACGTCTTCACCAGCGTCGCCTGGACCAGGTCCTCCGCGTCGGCCCGGTTGTACCCGGTAAGCGACATAGCGGTACGGAGCAAGGCACCACGGCGCATGCGTACGTAGTCCCCGAACGCCAGATGGTGGCCGCCAGAAGACACCTGGTTCTCAACCGTCACGCGTCCCCACGCTCCACACCATGAAAACTACTCAGAGTAATAATACTGCCACGATACGCCGCTCCCAGTTACTGTTCGCACACGGCCCCGCCCCGCGCGACCTTTACCGGGGACGCGGATCCCGGAACCGCTTGACGCGCCAGCGGAACTGCGAGCATCGTCAGAACCTAAGGGGACGATGCAATCCCGCGGAGGGCAAGTGCGGCGAAGTGCGAAATTCCGCTACGGTTGTGATGACTATGCGGAGACGTCCGTGCCGTACCGGTTTATCCGCAGGTCCGCGCTGCGTTCCGCGGTCTTCGGCTCACGCTCCTCCGAGGGCGCCGATCCGTGGACCTGCCCTCCGGCTCGCGATCGGGCGGTGGTCTCCGGCCTGGTAACCGACGTCGGCCCGGAGGTGCTCATCCTGCAGACGGCCGCCGGCGAGCAGCGGCTCGCGCTGACGCCCCGGACGCGGGCGTGGCGCGGCACTGCCGTATCCCCCACCGCCCTCAACCACGGCGACCACGCCATCCTCCGCACGGAGCGGCACCCGAGGGCCGACGGGCGGTTCCCGGCCGAACGGATCTGGGCGCAGATCGGCCGCGTCACCGGAACCATCGTGGAGGTCCGTGGCCGCGAGCTGATCATTGATGAGGGGCCGACGAGGGACCGGCGGGTGGCGGTGATCGAGGCCACCTCGCTACGCCGGGTCCGGGTGCGCTTCCCGTGCATCTCCCCCGGCTACCTGATCGACGTCATCGGCCTGCGCAAGCCCGGCTACCTGCTGGCGCTGACCCCGGCGACCGCGCAGCCGCTGTATCGGTCCAACCGCCCGCCGACGCCGCCGCTGGTCAACGGACACCCCCCGCGGCAGGTCAGCGGGACGGCGACGTGGCACGAGCCGGGCAGCGAGCCGCCCGGCCTGCGTGGCGTCTCCTACCCCGCGCTGGACCCGGAGACCGGCTGCGACCGGCCCGACCGGCCCGATCGGCGCAGCCCCGGTCCCGGCCAGCAAGACGTCGTCGATCCGCACGACGTCGGCCCCGGCTGCGTGCAGCTTCCTTACCTGTCGGTGGGCAGCGCGGTCAGCATCCGCAACGAGTGCGCGGGAACAACCGCGATCCTGCCCGTGACCAGTTGCGGAGCATCGTCCCGGCTGTTCTGCGACCGGTGCGTGCAGTGCGGTACGTCGCCTCGAGGCCGGATCGCGGACCTGACCATGACCGCGTTCGCCGAACTCGGCGGGAACCTCGACGACGGGTGCTTCAACGCGACGCTCGCGGTATCGGGCTAGGCCCGGACAGCCTCAAAGGCCAAGACAGACTCGGAATGCATGGGGGGATTCAAGTGCTGAGCGCGCTGCGGGAGGCTCAGGTCCCGCTACTTGCCATCTTGCTGATCGGCGGGTGCGTGACCAAGGCACGGCGCGCGATCTGCTCGCGAAGCGCCGATGCCGGGATCGGCCCGACCACGCTGTTCCCGCTCCGGCTGCGCCGCCCGCTCATGATCGCCCTGTGCATCACCGAGATGTCCCTCGGCATCGCCCTGCTGGCGACCGCCAGCCCGTTCGCGGCGGGCGCACCGGCGATGATCGTACGGGCACTGACCACGCTGCTGTTCATGACCGCCATGGGCTCGATGCACGTGCTGCGCGCATACCATCCGGAGGCAGGCTGCGGGTGCTTCGGCGAAGCGAGCCGCACGCCGGTCGGCTGGCGGGTGCTGGCGCGAGCCGCGCTGCTGGCGCTGGCCGCCCTGGGGACGGTGACCGCGGGGCCGTTGCGGGGGCTGACGTCGCCCAACGGCGGGCGGGTGCTGCTCGAGATCCTAGCCGCCGAGGTGGCCGTGCTCGCCGCGCTGTCCCCGGAGATCGGGGAGGTGATGATGCGGCTCGGCTACCGTGAGCCGTGCGAGCTGCGCCGGATACCAGTCACCCGAACGCTGGCCTCCTTGCGCGGTGGCGCCCAGTGGCGCCGGTACCGGCGGTACCTGACCGCTACCGAGCCGGACGACGTGTGGCGGGAGGGCTGCTGGCGGTACGCGGTGTTCCCTGCCGTCGCCGACGGCCGTCCGGCGGACGTCGTCTTCGCCGTCTACATGCGGCTACGCCGCCCGGCGGTCGTTGCGGCGATCATCGACGCCGGGACCGATCAGCCCCTCCCGGACCCCGTCGTCCCCGTCCAGCGCCCGTCGTCACTCTCCTCTGCGAATCTCTACAGCTCTATAAAGAAATCCCAATACTGAAGAATAGACTCATCATCACCATCCCACCTGACGTGCCAGGTGCGCACTCGGGCCGGCAAGAGCGACCCCAAAAGCGCACTCGGACCGCAGCGGGGGACGGGGCCTCGGGAGCGGGGGTTGCCGAGCGCGGGGGCGCGGGCGCGGACTCCTCGGGGCCTAACGTGCCAGGTGCGTACTTGGGCCGGCAAGAGCGAGACCAAATGCGCACTCGGGCCGAAGAGGAGGTGCGGAGGCTCCCGGAGGCTAACGTGCCAAGTACGCACCTGGGCCAGCTAGAGCGAGACCAAATGCGCACTCGGGCCGAAGATGAGGGGGGCAGCCGCAGCGAAGGAGGGAGCGGGGCTCCCCCGAGGCGGGGGAGCGTGGGCTCCACGGGCGCTCAAATCGGCTGGGAACGGAGGAACTTGCCGAAGTGGGGGACGGTGAAGCCGATCAGGCCGCGCTCGGAGCTGTAGATGAGGCCCTTCTTGATCAGGCCGTCCCGGGCCGGGGACAGGCTGGACGGCTTGCGGCCGAGCTCGTCCGCCACCGCCGAGGTCGGCACGGACTCGTCTCCGACCACGGCCATGGCCCGCATGTACTCCCGCTCGGCGGGCGTGGCCCGCTCGTACCGGCTGCCGAAGAACCCGACGGCCAGCTCGTCTTCAGCCTCCGGCGCCGCGACCCTCACGTCGTCCGCCGTGATCGGGCTTCCCGCCGCGACGTCCCAGGTGACCTTGCCGTATGCCTGGACGAAGTACGGGTACCCGTCGGCGGTCTCGTACATCGCGTCCAGGGCGTCCTGCTTAAACCAGACGTCCTCGCGCTCGGCAGGCGCGATCAGGGCGGTGTCCGCAGCTTCACGATCCAGCCTGTCGATGCGGGAGTAGCGGAAAAGCCGTTCGGAATAACTCTTGCTCGCGGACAGCACCGAGGGCAGGTGGGGAAGCCCGGCACCCACGACGATCAGCGGCCCGCCCACCTGTGACAGCTCGTGGCAGGCGGCGCACAGGGCCGAGACGTCGTCGGCGGGCACGTCCTGCATCTCGTCGAAGAACAGCGCGATGCCCACGCCCAGGTCGGCGGCGACAGAGGACGCGTCGGCCAGCAACTCGGTGAGGTCCACCTCGAGGTCGCCGGAGTCGGCCCGCCCCCGGGCGGCCGGCACGTCGATGCCGAGCTGGGAGGTGACCGAGCCCTTGGGCGCCTTCGGATCGCGGAGGGCGAAGGCCTTCAGCACGCCGAGGAACTCCTCGACCCGGTCCGGCGCGCGGTGCCGGGGCGCGAGCTCGCGCACCGCCATGTGCAGCGCGCTGGCGACCGGCCGCCGGATGGACTGGTCGGGCCGCGCCTCCAGCTTGCCGGTCCCCCACAGCCGTTGCAGCGCCATGGACCGGAAGTTGTTCAGCAGCACGGTCTTGCCGACGCCGCGCAGCCCGGTGAGGACCATGCTGCGCTCGGGCCGGCCGCGGGCGACGCGCTCCAGGACGATCTCGAACTGCCTGATCTCCCGCTCCCGGCCGGCCAGCTCGGGAGGTCGCTGGCCGGCACCGGGAGCGTAGGGGTTCCGTACGGGGTCCACGATCGGACTCTATTCCGGCTTCTAGCCGGAGCCGTAGATTTCGGTAGAGAATCCTACTGGCGTGTCGTGGCCGCGCCGAGCGTGACTGGGCTAGAGCGACGAAGCTCTCGCCCCTTGGCGTTCTCCGCTATCACAGCGTAATACGGTCCGGCGGCGCTGGTCACCGGGATGCTGGTTTCGAATCCGGTGCGCGCGGCGGTCGCGGCCGGGGCCAGCGCGGATGGATCCGATCCGGCGAGCACCGTCCACGTGGCGACCTCGGTGGCGCCGTTCCAGCTCGCGTAGACCGTCGTTCCGCTGCCGGCTCCAGACGTGACCGCGATGTCGGGAGGATCAGCCGGGGTTCCCGACCAGTCGAAGCTCAGCGTGCGATACGACTGGTAACTAGCCTCGGGCGAGCTGCTAATGACGGGGAACTGGGCTTCCCATAGCACCTGGCCGTCGTGCGAGAACTCCGTGGCGTAAGGCTCTTCCCCCCACCCGACGAGGACTCGGCCTCCGTCTAGGGACTGCACGCTGCCCTGGAGGTTAGCGACCGCACCGCCTGGCCGGGTGTACTGGCGGGCCAGCGAGGCCCGCATCGACGAGGTGTCCAGGACCACGAAGATCGCTCGTGACGCCGTCGGGGGTGCCTCGTCGTCGAGGATGCTCACCATCGCGCCCCCGTGCGGCTTGGCGTCGTGCTGCCACGCGAAACTGGTGCCCGGCCCCATCGCGAAGCTGGACCGCTTGCCGCCAAGCCGCCACATGATCGCGCCGGTCCGCCGGGAAACCTTGTACACGGTGCAGGTGTTCCTGGCGGAGACGAGCAGGTTCCCGTCCGGGGCGACGCCGATCGAATTGAAGTGGTACGGGTCGAATAGCCTCCCGGGAGAATAGGCAAGGTATGTATCCTCGACCGGGATGTTCGCAAGCCCATTCCACTGGAACAGCAGGTTCCCGGTGGCGATGTCGATCTCCTGCACGCAATAGTCCAGGATCTGGCCGCTCGCTGGCCCGCCGACCGCGGTCAGGTCCGCGCTAGCCTGGCGCCCCGCGGTGATGTAAGCCGTGCCGTTCGACGTCAGAACACACTCATGAGTGTCCGCCGCGTATCCGCTGCCGACGGCGGAAACGGTGGCGATCGGCGTGTAGGTCTCGTCGGCGATCGTGTAGGTTCCGGGCGTGAAATTCAAGATGCCCCCCGTCACTGGCTGGCTGTCAAACCAGGTAAGTACGGGCCGCCCTTGGTAGGACTGGACGGCAAGGTTGTTGGTACCGCCTTGCACAGTCGGGGAGAACCAGACGACCTGGCCGTTCCAGTCCATGATCATGCGGCCTATCGGTTCTCCCGACCCCATGAGGGTCGGATGCGGCGCGGTGAAGATGTACCCGGATTGGTCCTGCGTCGATGATCCATTTGAGGTGGCGGCCGTGACCGCCACGACCGGGGGCTGGAGGTCGGGCCTGGAGACAAAATTCCACAACGGTGTATCCGCCGTATCGACGGCGGGGCTCCCCGCGGCGGGGTCCGTGGCAGCGGGGCCCGTGATGGGGACCGCCGTTACCCTGCCTGGCCGGGAACCGGCCCGCGGCCGGAGCAATCCAGGCGATGCGCCCAGGCTGGCGGCTCCGGCGATCAGCGCGCCGCCACGCTGGATAGCCTGGCGGCGTGTCATAGGCTGGCGCGTCTTCTGAGATGTCATCGTGCCTTCCCCCCTCATGGGAATGCATTACCAAGATGACGATCCGTGAACGCCGCCATAAATACATGCCAACGACAAACGCGCAATGAATTACTGAGTAAGCTGGCGTCTTTTTTACTATCGGGCGCGTTACCCGCGATGCGGGCGAGGTAGGCGTTGTAGGCGGCGAGTTGCTCGTCGTCCTCGTCGAGGCTGGCCTGCCTGCCAGGCTTGCCACGGGCGGACGACGGCGTCCCGGCGGTGGCCTCGCGCGCGGCGGCATCGGGCGCGGCGGCATCGGGCATAGCCTCGGCGACCCGGTCGGCCATGCTCGCGCGGCGGGCGGACTCCAGCCAGCCCATGCCGCCAGAAGGCCGGGTCTCCCGGCTCCAGCCGAAGAACACGCACATGATCAGCACGAGCATGATCCCGGCACCGCCGATCCACATCACCGCGCCGCCGTCGTGCACGTCGGCCAGCGGCGGAGGCCCCCAGTTCCGCGGCGCCATCGGCGGGAACGGGTCGGTGCCGTAGGTGTTGAGCACCACGCCGGTGAACGCATCGACCGGCATCGCGATGAACAGCAGGAACAGCCGGAGCGGATAGGACACCTTCCAGCCGGTGGGCTCCTTGCCGATCAGCGGCAGGAAGTACAGGTACCCGACGACCAGGTACAGCGCGTGCTCGGCGTCGTGAACGGTGGCGTCGGTCACCACCAGGGTCATGAAGCTGGTCAGGTGCGTCCCGACGATCGTCGCCGCGTAGGCCGCCACGCCGAACCCGGGCCAGGTGATCGCGCGGACGGGAGCGGATCGCAGGGTCTTCTTCGTCCATGTGTGCACCGGGTTGCGGCTGGCGTGCAGCAGCAGCGTGACCGGCTGCCCCGTGACGAGCAGTGGCGGCGCCACCATGATCAGCATCAGGTGCTGGATCATGTGGTCCCAGAACAGGGTGTCGTCGTACACGCCAACCCCGCTCTGCGTCGCGAGCACGACGACGAGCAGTCCGAGCATGAAGGCGGCCGTGCGGGGCACTGGCCACGGCCGCGCCGGGTGGCGACGCCGGACCCGCGCCGCACCCCACAGGTACAGCCCGGCACTCGCGACGACGGCGGCGGTCACAACCGGGGCGAACTGCCATCGGGTGAGCACCTCCGCCAGGCTGTACGGCGGCAGTGGTGAGCCTCCCATAAGGCCGAGACTACCTCTACTACACCGCGTCGTAACAGTGGCCCGTCATGCGCGTCGCGCGGCGAGGCGGGCAAGAGCGGCCGCGCTACCGCGCGCCCCGCGCCGCAGGAGGCGGACGCTGGGGAGGCGGATCGATCCGTTCGGTATAGAGATTTGGGGTGTGTCCCGGCCGACCGGGATCGTGGGGCTTTTTCCATGGCGGGGCATGGTGAACTACCCACGCTGATCCTGGTCGCGCGGAGCGGGAGGGATTCGAACCCCCGGATGGCGTGAACCATCGACTGCTTTCAAGGCAGTTGCAATCAACCAGACTCTGCCACCGCTCCGGAGCGACGCGCCCATCCTCACGGGCCGCCGCGCGCATAGCCAATCGTACGCGCTGCCTCGTCCGCCCGCGATGTCCGCCCGCGATGGGCATGGCAAGCCGCTTACCCGTACGGCGTACCCGGTGCGGCGCTGGTTCCCACCCGGCGGGGGACGGAGAAGCCGTCGCCGACCAGCGCGGCCAGTTCCAGGTAGGCATCCGCGGTATCGGAGTCGAGCAGGTCGAGCTCGAATTCGGCCCCTTCCTCCAGGTGGGCGTCATACGGGATGCGGACCACGGCCCGGCACCGTGACGCGAAGTGCTGCTCCAACCGGTCCAGGTCCACCGTGCTCTTGCTGCGCGGCCTGATGGTTGACAGCGCCACGATGGCACCGCGAACCAGGTCCGTGTAACCGTGCGCCTCCAGCCAGTCGAGCGTCGCGCTCGCACTGCGCGCCCCGTCCACCGAGGGTGAACTCACCAGCACGATATGGTCGGCGAGTTCGAGGATCCCCGACATGGCCGAGTGCAGCAGGCCTGTCCCGCAGTCGGTGATGCAGATCGAGTAGTAGTGCTCTAGCACCCGGGACACCGCCCGGTAGTCGTCCGCGCTGAACGCCACGGACACGGCGGGATCCCGGTCCGACGCGAGGATCTCCAGCCGACTCGACGCCTGCGACGTGAACGCGCGCACGTCGGCGTACCTGGTGACCTGGGCACGCTCGTTCAGCAGGTCGCGGACGGTCGCCGAGGTCTCCAGCCTGACCTTGTCCGAGAGCGTCCCGCGATCCGGGTTGGCGTCCATCGCGATAACGCGGTCGCCGCGCAGCGAGGCAAGCGTCGAGCCAAGGCCGACCGCGGTCGTGGTCTTCCCGACCCCGCCCTTGAGGCTCATCACGGCGACCCGGTGATGGCCGCCCGCCACCGGCGTCCGGCCCCGGGTGACCAGATCGCGACGGCGCAGGTCAGCGCTGGACTCTCCGATGCGGACCAGCCCGCCGGTCGCCCGGTACAGGGTCCGGCGCCAGCCGACGGTCGGCAGAGTCCGCCTGCCGTGCAACAGCATCTCGCTGGTCAGGCTTTCCGCGGTCTCCCGTGCGGGTGCCGCCGACGGGTCGGGAGCCGGCGCTCCTGGGTACGTTCCCCCGTACGCGTCCGGAGTGGGCGCGCCGTACGCGTACAAGGGAGGCGCGCCGGACGAGTTCGGGGCGGGCGGCGCACCGGGGGCGGGCGGCGCATCAGGGGCGGGCATCGCGCGCATGCGCGGAGGGGTCTCGTAGGAAGGCTGCGCCGGGGGCGCGGGCGAGAACGCCGATCCCGGAGCGGGCCGCTCGGGCCGCTCGGGCCGCTCGAGGGGCAACGGCGGGGGCGCGGGAGACGGCCAGCCACCTGACTCGTCGGCGCCCGACTGGCCGTCGCCCTGCTGCCAGCCACCTGACTGATCGGCGCCCTGCTGCTGCCAGCCGCCCGACTGGCCGGCGCTCTGCTGCTGCCAGCCACCGGACTGGCCGGCGCCGGACTGGTCCGGGCCTGGCTGCCACACCGCCGGCTGCCAAGCGCCCGGCTCCGGCGCTGACTGCCATGATCCGGCCGACGGGACCCGGAACGTCGCCGTGTCATGTGACGACCCGGAATCTCCGACCGGGTACGCCGCGTGCTCGGCGGAGAAACCGGATGCCCCGGGCGGGAAGGCCGAGGTGTATCCCCCTGACGGGAAGGCCGGCGACGACGGGAAGGCCGGCGACTGCCCCGTTATCACCGGGTACCCGGGGTCGGGCAGCGCGTTCGGATCCGGGAGCTGTTCCATGCCCGGCACGCCCGCGGGCGGCTCGCCTGAGGGCGGCGCCCCAGAGGGCAGTCCCCCAGAGGGCAGTCCCCCAGAAGGCGGCTCGCCTGAGGCCGGCTCGTCGGAAGGGAACTCCCTCGGCTGGAGTCTCGGGAATCCCCCAGTCCCCGTGGGGTGCACCGAAGAGAACGGGTTAGCGCCAGGAGTCAGGTACGGGTCCTGCTGGCCGTCGGGAGCGCCCGCGCGAGGCTCCGCGTCGCCAGCGCCAGCGCCGCCAGCCCCAGCGCCGCCAGCGCCAGAAGAAGCACCAGCGCCAGGCTCGGGGCCGCCCTCAGGGCCGTGATCGGGGCCGTGCTCAGGGCCTCCTGAATCCATGGGCACTATCGAGGTTGCGAATATGCCGTCAGCCAGGGTCTCGTCGATGCCGCGGACCCGCGGACGGTCTTCATGCTCGTTCGGTGTCACGGGTGGTCCCTCATCCTCACGAGTACCGGAGTATTCGTTGGGGTTCGCTCGTACCACCGAGGGTAAGCCACCCATCTCACCTCGCTGTACGTGTTCGCGATATCGGTTCAGCCCATAGCCAAGACCACTCGCCCCGGTAGCACGCTTGATAGACCCTGGTACCAGGACGTTCCCGCCCTAGGAGGTATCTATGCATGCCGTCGTCATCACCGAGCCCGGAGGCCCGGATGTGCTCCAGTGGGCGGAAGTCGCCGATCCGGTGCCGGGAACGGGCGAAGTTCTCATCGACGTCACGGCGGCGGGAGTCAACCGCGCGGACCTGATGCAGCGCCAGGGGTTCTATCCGCCCCCCGCGGGCGCCCCGCCGTACCCCGGCCTGGAGTGCTCGGGCACGATCACCGCCACCGGGCCCGGCGTGACGGCCTACAAGGAGGGCGACGAGGTGTGCGCGCTGCTGGCCGGCGGCGGGTACGCGGAGAAGGTGGCGGTGCCCGAGGGCCAGCTGCTCCCCAAGCCGGGGAGCGTCACGCTCGCCGAGGCGGCGTCGTTCCCCGAGACCGCCTGCACGGTGCATTCCAACGTCTTCATGCTGGCCGGCCTGAAGCCCGGGGAGACGATCCTAATCCACGGTGGCGGCAGCGGCATCGGCACGATGGCGATCCAGCTGGCGAAGAACGCGGGCGCGACTGTCGCCGTCACCGCCGGATCGAGCGAGAAGCTGGCCGCCTGCCGCGACCTCGGCGCCGATATCGGTATCAACTACCGCGAAGAGGACTTCCCCGCGGCGATTAAGGAGGCCACGAACGGCCGCGGCGCGGACGTGATCCTGGACATCATCGGCGCCTCGTACCTGGCGGGCAACGTGGACTCGCTCGCGACCGGCGGCAGGATGGTGACGATCGGCCTGCAGAAGGGGCGCAAGGGCGAGCTGGACATGGGCAAGCTGCTGGCCAAGCGGGCCACGATCGCCGCGACCACCCTGCGCGCCCGGCCGAACGAGCAGAAGGCCGAGATCGTGCGGTCCGTCGCCGAGCACGTCTGGCCGCTCGTCGAAGACCGGAGGATCACCCCCGTCATCCATCGTGAGCTGCCCATTTCCGATGCCGCTGAGGCGCACCGGATCATGGAGGCCTCCGCCCACACCGGCAAGATCCTGCTGCGTGCCCGGTAGCCGTCCAACCACCGACGGGACCACGGCCGGCACCAGGTAACGTGAGGAAAATGAGCGACGAAACAAGCCCCGCGGATGCCGGAGGGCAGCAAGCCGATAGGCAGCAAGTCGTGGTCGTCGGCCCGGACGGAATGGCGGTCGGCATGGCCCCCGGCGCGGAAGGCGCCGAGGGGGCGGAGGGCGCCGAGGACGCCGGGTCGGGCAGCGAGCGGTCGGTTACCGAGATGGTCGAGCAGCCCGCCAAGGTCATGCGGATCGGCAGCATGATCCGGCAGTTGCTCGAGGAAGTCCGGGCGGCGCCGCTGGACGAGAAGAGCCGCGCCCGCCTCAAGGAGATCCACACCAGCTCCATCAAGGAACTGGAGGACGGCCTCGCTCCCGAGCTCATCCAGGAGCTGGACCGGCTGTCGCTGCCGTTCACGGACGGCTCCACGCCGAGCGAGGCCGAGCTGCGGGTCGCCCAGGCCCAGCTGGTCGGCTGGCTGGAAGGGCTGTTCCACGGCATCCAGACCACCCTGTTCGCGCAGCAGATGGCGGCGCGTGCCCAGCTTGAGCAGATGCGCCGGGCGCTGCCCCCCGGCCTGGTCCCTCCCGGCCAGGAGGAGCAGCAGCAACACGTGACGCCCCGCGGGTCCGGCCCGTACCTTTAAGCCCGTTAAACCTATCCGTGCCCGTCCCGCAGCCGCGCTAGCCACGCCGCCGCCGCGGCGAATTCCGCGTCGGAGGTTCCGGGGCGGACGTGCGTCCGCCTCCCGTCACAGCGCGGGTAGCTGCCGAGGAAGCGGACCTCGGCGCACACCCGGCGCAGGCCCATCATCGCCTCGCCGACCCGGGCGTCGTGGATGTGCCCCTCGCAGTCGATGAAGAAGAAGTAGCTGCCGAGCGCGTCGCCGGTGGGCCGGGACTGGATCGTTGACAGGTTGATCCCGCGCACCGCGAATTCGGTGAGGATCTCCATCAGCGCCCCGGCGTGGTCATCGGTGAGGAACGCGGCCACCGAGGTCCGGTCGGTGCTGGTCGGCGCCGGCGCCGCTTCGGACTCGGGCGCGACCACGACGAACCGCGTTACCGCGTTGCCGTTGTCGTGCACGTCACCGGCGAGCACCGACAGCCCGTACTTCCCGGCCGCGAATTCCCCGGCCAGCGCCGCGTCCAGCCGTCCCGCGGCGACCTGCCTCGCCGCCTCCCCATTGGAGGCCTGCGGCACCCACTCGGCGTGCGGCAGGTGCGCCGACAGCCATCGACGGCACTGCGCCTGCGCCTGCGGGTGCCCGCCGACGGCCTTGACGTCCCCCAGAGCCGTCCCCGCCGCGGTGAGCAGCGCGAACGCGATCGGAAGCCTGGTCTCGGCATGGATGCGCAGCCCGCTGCCCGCGGTGAGGTCATCGACGGTGGCGGTGACGATGCCCTCGACGGAACTCTCCATCGGGACCACGCCGCGCTCGGCCTGGCCGGTCCGCACGGCGCTCAGCGCGGCACCGACGGACGGGAACGGAACCGCCACGGCATCCGCAGGCGGCTTCAGGCTCGCGACCGCGGCCTCGGTGAACGTCCCCTCCGGTCCCAGGTAGGCGTAGCGCATGCGCCCTATCTTGCCGCAGCCGCCGGATCGCTGGGGCCGCGCACGTCTCCCCGGCGGGCCTGGTCTCCCCGGCGGGCCTGGTCAAACCCCAAACCCATTTGCGCCGAACGGATGGCCGCTGACTCCTCAGGGGAAAGCTCCTGTTCCCCCTGGCCGCCCCGCACCGTCTTGGCATATGTGCGAGTTTCCGCGCGCCCATTGATGGAGCTGACGACCACGCCGTCGCCGACCGTGTTCAGCAGCGCGAGCGAGAACGACATCTGGCCGGACATCTCGTGCAGCGCGTCGTAGCGCACGATGCCGATGTCCCGCAGCACGTGGGGATCGACGGTGCCGCGCGACCCGATCGCGCCCTGGACCAGCTCGTGGCACTCGCGTACCGCGCGGGCCGCGCGCTGCTGGGCGCCAACCGCCAGCCAGATCCCGATGCCCCCGACGAGCACCCCCACAACCGCTACGGTAAGTACCGATGTAATCACAATGAGCACTATACAGATCACGCTGAGCGTGCCTGAGCCGGCCCGCTACCGCGCCACGCGGAGCCGGGGCCACGCGGAGCCGGTTAGAGGCGCCAGGCGAGGGCCCAGGCGACGTCGGCGAGCTGACGGGCACGGTGCAGCTGGGACCGAAGATCGGTACCGGTGGCCCGGTGCGCGAGCGGCACCTCTACCTCAACGACCCGCAATCCCTTGCGCTTCAGGTCGATGGTCATGGCCGTTTCCACCCCGAACCCTCGCGCTAGCGGGAGCGCCGCGTCGAAGGCCGCCCTGGACAGGCACCTCTGCCCGTTCAGTGGCTGAGTGGGAGCCCAGCCCGCCGCGCGCCTGATCCCGGCCGCGGACAGCCGCACCACCAGCCCGTGACCGCCGAGCTTGACCCGCGCCGAGAACGCGGCGATCGTCATGTCCGCCTCGCCGTCCGCGACCGGCGTGATCAGCGGGCCGGCCTGCGCGGCGGTGTCGCCGAGGTCGGCGTCGAGGAACAGCAGCAACCGGGAAGTCCCCTCGCGCTGGTCGAGCAGCCGGACGGCTTCGGCGCCCGTTTCCATCGCGGCGGCCTTGCCGCGGTTGCCCGCGTGCCGGAGCACCGATGCCCCGGCCCGTTCCGCGACCCGCGCGGTGCCGTCGCGGGAGCCGTCATCGACGACGATGACCGCGTCAGCGCCGGGAAGCGTCAGGGCCGAGGCGACCGTCGTGCCGATCCGGTCGGCCTCGTTGTATGCCGGGATGACGACTGCTGTGGCGGTCATGGGCTACGTAGGTTACTCGCCGGGAACCGTGGCCTGCCCGGGGGAGATTGTGAATACCGAGTCAAGGCCCGTGACCTGCAGGATCTTCTTGACAGCCGGCTGCGGGGCGGTGAGCTCAAACCCGACATCGCGGTCGGTCGCCTGGCGGAGCGATGTCAGCAGGACGTTCATGCCCGTGGAGTCGCAGAAGTCCACGCCCGACATGTCGATGATGACCCGGGATCCCGGAGCGGCGTTGTCGATGACGACGGTGAGCTCGCCGTGCAGTCGCGGAGCGGTATAGAGGTCGATTTCTCCCACGACGATCACGCTGACGTGACCGTCGTGAGACCTGCTTGAGACATTGAGCTCCACGGCTGAGACCCTACCGCCACTGGCGCGTGCGGCGCCAGCCCGGAGGGGCGCCCTAGGCGGCGCGCGCGTTCTCGTCCGGCATGCTCGCGGGATCGCGGCCGACTGGGCAGCAGAGCGCTCGCGGGCCGCCGCGGCAGCCAGCGAGCTCGCTGCCCGGCACCCGGATGACCTCGATGCCCGCGTCCTCCAGCCGCGCGTTGGTCAGCACGTTCCGCTCGTAGGAGACCACCGTCTGCTGGCCGAGGACGAGCAAGTTGCCCGCGTCATCCCACTGGCCCGCGGTGACACCCGGGCCGGGCCGGGCCACGTCGGCGCCGGGCCGTCCCGGGGCGAGGCCGGTCTCGATGACCCGCAGCCGGTCAATGCCCATCGCCTGGGCCGCCGCTTCCAGGAACGGCTGCGGGTGCGACAACCGCAGCCCCTGGGGTCGCTGCGTGATCGTGCGGGCGATCAGCGAGTATGCCACCGACGGCCGCATCACGACCGTGTCCGGGCCGGCCAGCGTGCACAGCGTGTCCAGGCACTCGCCGTCGGGATTCTCCGCCACGCGGGTCAGCACGGCGATCACGGTGTGCGCGAAACCGCTGTCGAGCACCCGCCGCGCAAGCCGCTCCATGCCGGCGGGCGAGGTATGGCAGCCGGTCCCGATCGCCACTACGCCCGGCGCGAGCAGCACCACGTCCCCGCAGGCCAGCTCCTCCAGGCCCGGCTCGTACAGCCGCTTAGTGGCGGCGAACAGCGGGTGGTGCCCGAACACGACCGCGGCCAGTTCGGCTTCGGCCGTCCGTCCCGGCGGGCTGGTGACCGCCACGCTGTCGCCGATCCACACGCTGGAGTCCCTGGCGAATACCAGGTTGGGCAGCGGATCGATGACGTAGTCCCACGCGCTGAGCAGGCAGAAGACCGCTCCCCGGCCACCACGGAACTCGTCGCGCGCCAGCCCCATGATGAGGAGCTGGGCTAGTTCTTCCGGGCGCAGGCCGTCGAGGTACCTGGCGAGCTGGTCGCGGAGCTCATCTCCGAGCCTCGGATTCCTGAGCACGGCGCGGGTCGCCTGGATCCTGGCCTGCGCGTACTCCAGCGAATCCTGCAACAGCTCCGTGAGATAGAGCACCTCGACGCCGTGGTCGCGCAGCAGCCGGGTGAATTCGTCGTGCTCCTGCTGCGCCCGCTCGGCCCAGGGCATGGCGGGCCACAGCATCCCGCACTTGTGCTGAGGTGTCACCCGCCGCAGTTCCGCGCCCGGGCGGTGCACGAGAACCGTGCGCAGTCGCCCTACTTCGCTGTCCACACCGTAAACCTGGGACACGAATCCCCCCGGATGCCTGCTCATGCGCCTATTGCCGCGCCTAGGGTTACCGTCCCCGAACATCCCCCCACGGAAGTTATCACCACTTCCGGACGTGATTACGCATCCCGTGACGATGCGATTACTAGTTCCGGGGCATCGGCGTACTCGACGGGCACTTCCGCCCATACGGTGGTCTCATCGTCGCCCCGGAGAACGTCCCACCGCAGGGACAGCCGCGCCACGATGCCGAGGCCGCGGCCGCCAAGCGCGGATCCCACGGGCTCGCGTACCTGGGGAAAGCTCTCACCGCCGCCGTCGCTCACCGCTATCACGACGGTCTCGGCACCGAGATACCAGGAGACCTTGACAGTGCCCCCGGGCAGCGGTATAGCGTGACGCAGTGAGTTGCTCACGAGTTCGCTGAGCACAAGCCCGGCGTCGCCCGCGGTGGCTGCGTCTACCCCCGCGATGCGCAGGACGCTGGTCATCCGTCGCCGCGCCGCGCTGACGCTGGGAGCTGTATACGGGAGCTCAAGCACGCTCGACGTAGCCACCTCCATGTGCGGCAGTTGCACCCTTTACCCCCGCTCCGCCCCACCCGGATGAGATACGAACCCGGTACGAACGGAAATGCCCCGTGTGAGCGCCGCAGAAACCGTGCACGCCATATTCCACGGTGGGCTGACGGCATTCCAAGGTAGGCTGACGCCGTGGCAACCCCGACCGTGATCGTCGATGACCTGCACGTCGTCTACCGCGTCTATGGAGCAGGCGGCAACAAGGGCACGGCCGCGACGTCCCTGATGCGCCTGGTCAAGCGCCAGAAGCGCGCCTCCATCCGGGAGGTGCACGCGATCCGCGGCATGTCGTTCGTGGCCCATGATGGCGACGCGATCGGCGTCATCGGGCGCAACGGATCAGGCAAGTCGACGCTGCTGCGGGCGATCGCCGGGCTACTCCCCGCGGAGCAGGGGGCGGTCTACACCAGCGGCCAGGCCGCGCTGCTCGGCGTCAACGCGGCGCTGCTCGACGACCTCACCGGCGAGCGGAACGTCGTGCTCGGCTGCCTCGCGATGGGCATGCAGCCCGCGGAGGTCAAGGAGCGGTACGACAAGATCGTGGACTTCTCGGGCGTGGGCAGGTTCATCGACCTGCCGATGCGCGCGTACTCCTCCGGCATGGCCTCGCGCCTGCGGTTCGCCATCGCGTCCGCGAAAAGCCACAAGATCCTCATGATCGACGAGGCGCTCGCCACCGGTGACGCGGCGTTCCGCACGAAGAGCCGCGACCGGATCCAGGAACTGCGCAGCGAGGCGGGCACGGTCTTCCTCGTCGCGCATAACCTCGGCGAGATCGAGGAGAACTGCAACCGGGTGATCTGGATGGAGACCGGCAAGATCATCCGCGATAGCGAAGACGTGCCGGGCGTCATCGACGAGTACCTGGTCGCTACCGGCGGCGAGCCCCGCCACCGCGAGAAGGCTCGCCTCTAGCGCCTCAGCCGTCCGCGCGGGGCAGGCTGAGCCGCATTACCGTTCCGCCCCCGGGCCTCGGTTCCGCCACCACGGTCCCGTGCTGCGCGGCCGCCAGCCGCCGGACGATGTACAGCCCGATCCCCACGCCGCCGAACCGCCGCCGGTCCCCGGCCTCGCCCTGCACGAACCGCTCGAAGATCCGCTCGCGGTCCCCGGGCGCGATGCCGACGCCCTCGTCCGCGACCTCGACCTCGATGCGATCACCCGCCTCCCGGGCGCGCACCGTGACCGTCCCGCCGGCCGGAGAGTACTTGACCGCGTTCTCCACCAGCTGGCTGACGATGATGTCCGTCGCCACCGAGTCCCCGAGCCCGCGCGGCAGGTCGCCGGGCACGTCCGCCACGACCTCGTGCTTGTCCGACAGCGGGCCGAACGACACCGCGGTCGCCCGCAGCAGTCCCGCCAGGTCGAACGCCTCGCTGCTAACCGGCAAGTGGTCGGCGCCGGCCCGGGAGCCGAGCAGCAGCTGCTCGACGAGCCTGCCGAGCGACCCGGCGCGCTCCGCGATCGTCGTCACCGCCGCGCGGCGATCGCGGTCGGGTAGCTGGTCCCACCGGGACGCCAGGGTGGACGCGAACCCCTGCACGACCGTGATCGGGGTGCGCAGCTCATGGCTGGTGGTGGCGAGGAACAGGTCCTTAGCCTCTTCGAGCTCCTTGGCCGCGGTGACGTCCCGGAAGTCCACCACCCACTCGCCGCCGGCTTTCTCGCCGCCCAGCTTCTCCTCGCCCAGAGTGGTGCACAGCACGTCGAGCCAGCGCCCGCTGTCCAGCTTGTGGGTGCGACGCTCCCCGGGCTCGGGCAGCGGGAACGGCGGCGGATGCCCCATGATGTCGTCGGCGGGCATCCCGGTGATCCGGTGCGCTGCCGGGTTCCACTGCCTGACCAGGCCGTCGGAGTCCAGCACCGCGATCCCGTCGGCGCTGCCGTCGATGACGGCGCGCTCGTGCACGCGCTGCCGGACGACCTCCTCGAACGCCATCGCGTTCGACAGGGCGACGCCGGCGTGCCCGGCGAGGAGCTCGAGCAGTTCCAGCTCCACGTGCGACAGGGTTCGCCTGCTGTACAGCGCGTACAGGGCCCCATAGGGCTTTCCGCCAACGTGAGAAAGGGAGAGCGCGATCGTGTGCAGTCCGGGCAGCGCGGACCAGATGAGGTCGTCGAAGCCGCCGGATTCCCCGGTGGCCATCATCACGGTCTTGCGGGAGGCCAGCAGCTCTCCGACCAGGCTGGAGGACAGCGACGCGACGCGTCCCCGGAGCCTGGCGGGCAGCCCGGCGGTGGACACGAGCCGGAGCCGGTCGTCCTCGATCAGCACGAACCCGCCGGCGTCCGCGCCCGTCAGGTCGCGCAGGCTGGCGGCGATGCGGTCGAGCACGGACTCCAGGTCGCGCTGGGAGTTCATCTCGGTGACCACGTCGCCGAGGCGGCGGACCACCCGGGCCCGCTCGGCCATGTAGTGACGGGCGACGTCATCCTCACCCGCCTGGTGGCAGATGTTGACCCAGCCGATCATGCCGCCATCGGGACCAATCAGCGCGCTGGTATCGATGCGCACGTCGATCGTGGTCCCGTCCTTGCGGATTCGCCGGGTGGCGAAGGAGACCTGGCCCCCGCCGCGGACGCGCTCCAGCACGGCATTGTGCTCGGCGTGCAGCTCGTCGGGGATGATCGGCGGCTGCATCCCGGTTATCTCCGCCGCGCTCCACCCGAACATCCGCTCCGCCGCCGGGTTCCACAGCATGACCGTCCGGTCGGTGCCGAACGCCACGATCGCGTCCGCCGCGCTTTCGATTACCGCGCACGCGGTCGCGTCCACCGCGTCCCGCAGGCCCGCGACCGATGTTTCCCCCGGGGGTTGAGCCACCACATGCTCATCGTGCCATCGATGGACGACCAGGTCAGCGAAAGAACATGACTTTCCCCAACCCGTTTGATAGTTCTGGTCCCCGACGACGCTTGAGCCGCCGCGATATGGGCAATCTCTACGAAACAGGCACCTTCCACTGGACCAGAAGGTACGTTACTTGCAGTTAACTGAGTGGCGACACCGTGCAACCGCAGGGACACGGAGATGAATCACCCGGAGATGGATCGCCCGGAGCCGGGTCGTGAGCACGATGACCCGCGCCTTGAGTCCAGCCAGGCGCCCAGCGACGTTCCGGCCGTCATCCTGGCCCACCCGGTGGTCGCGGGGTACGACGGCTCGTCCTCCGCGCGGAATGCCCTCGCCTACGCCGCCGGCACCGCGCGCCGGCTGGATCGCCCGCTGCTCATCGTGTACGTGGCATCCCCCGGGGTGTACTGCGAGCCGCTGACCGGTCAGGTGGTCGGCCTGCCCCGGGACAACGACTCCCTGGAGCGCTGGCTGCTGACCGAACTGGACCAGGTCACCGACTCCGGCGAACTTGAGGTGCACGTTCGGACCCGCCGCGGCAGCCCCGCCAGGGAGCTGTCCGCGATCGCCACCGAGTTCAGCGCGGACGCGCTGGTCATCGGCGCGCCGCATAGCTTCTGGCATCACGTGGTCGGCTCCGTCCCCGGCTGGCTAGCCCGCCACGCCAGCTGCCCCGTTATCGTCGTCCCGTAACAAAAGAGCCTCTCACCAACGTTATCGCTGGTGAGAGGCTCCGGGGTGGGCGAGGAGGGATTTGAACCCTCACACCCTCTCGGGCACACGGACCTGAACCGTGCGCGTCTGCCGTTCCGCCACTCGCCCGAATGGACGACTCAGGCTAGCACGCGCCCGAGAGTGTTCGTGTCCCGGATACCATCAGGTACGGAAGAAACGCCGAAGGGAGGCCGAACGGGTGGGAGTTCTCCAGCGCTTCGAGCGGAGGCTCGAGGGCATGGTCGAAGGAGCTTTCGCGCGCGCCTTCAAGTCTGAGCTGCAGCCGGTCGAGGTGGCCAGTGCGGTGCAGCGCGAGATGGACGACCGCGCCGCGATCGTGGCACAGGGCCGCACCCTGGTGCCGAACGACTTCGTCGTCGAGGTCTCGGAGACGGACTTTGACCGTCTAGAGGTCTACGCCGACAACCTCGGTACCGAGCTCGCCACGCTCGCCCGCGACTACGCCACCGAGCAGGGGTACTCGTTCGTGGGGCCGGTGCGGATGCGGTTCGAGGGCGTGCCTGACCTGACCACCGGGATGTTCCGCATCCGGTCCGGTGTGATCCGGGGCCACACTGTCGAGGCCGGCGAGGTTCGGCAGCCCGTGAGCGACCTGCCGCGGTCGCAGGGGTCGCACTTCTACGGCAGGCCGCGACTGGTGGTGTCAGGCTCGGGCGGCAGCCTTCAGGCCGGCAGCACCTACGAGCTGCAGACTCCGGTGACGCTGCTGGGCCGCGGCACCGACTGCGACCTCAGGCTCGTCGATCCCGGCGTCTCCCGGCACCACGCGGAGCTGCGCGTGGAGGAAGATCAGGTGGTGCTCGTCGACCTGGGGTCTACCAATGGCACGTTCGTCAACGGGCAGCCCGCCAGGCGGGTGGTGCTGACCAGTGGCACCACCGTTACCCTGGGTCGCACCACGATGATATTCCAGACCGACGTCCGCCCAGGCGGCCCCGATCGAAGATACTAAGCCTCTACTTACTCGCGCCCCCACTGCCCAAGTCCTATTACCCTAGGGCAAGCGCCGCCGAGAGCCACACACGAAGCTGAGGACATCGCACGGGATGAACGCCCTAACCCTCACCCTCATCAGGGTGGCCTTCCTGGCCGTCTTGTGGCTGTTCGTCATCGCCGCGATCGGCGTGGTACGCACGGACATGTTCGGCACCGCGGTGGCGAAGGCCCGGCGGCCGAAGGCGGCGAAGGCGAACCGGATGCCGCAGCAGCGGCCGCCGAAGGCGGGACGAGGAACTCCGCGAGTTCTCGTCGTCACCGACGGCCCGCTGTCCGGCCGGACCATCCAGCTCGGAAACCAGCAAATTACCCTCGGGCGAGCCAATGACGCCACGCTCGTCCTCAATGACGACTACGCTTCAAGCCGACATGCCCGAATTTTCCCGCAGGACGGACAGTGGATCGTTGAGGATCTCGGTTCGACCAACGGCACCTACCTCGACCGCCAGAAGTTGATCCGGCCCATGCCGGTTCGCATTGGCGCGCCGATCCGAATCGGCAAGACCGTTCTGGAACTGCGCAGATGACACTTGCACTCCGCTACGCGGTACGCTCCGACGTCGGTCTCCTCCGCGAGGGGAACGAAGACTCCGCCTATGCCGGCCCGCACCTTCTCGCGGTCGCCGACGGCATGGGCGGGCACGCTGCCGGCGAGGTGGCGAGCTCCGCCACTATCACCACGATGGCCGCACTGGACACCGATCAGATCGGGGGGGATCTCGCGGGCGCGCTGGCCGACTCCGTCGCCAACGCCAACATGCGGCTGCAAGAACTGATCATCGCCGACCCCGCGACCGAGGGCATGGGAACCACCCTCACCGCGATCCTGTGGTACGGAGGGCATGCCGCGCTTTGCCACATCGGCGACTCCCGCGCCTACCTGCTACGCGACGGGCAGTTCTACCAGATCACCCACGACCACTCGCTGGTGCAGTCACTGGTCGACGAGGGCAAGATCACCGAAGAGGACATCCCCACCCACCCGCACCGGTCGCTGCTTCTGCGGGCACTTGACGGCCGCACCGTCGCCGAGCCGGACCTGTCCGTGCATGAGACCATGCCCGGCGACCGCTACCTGCTGTGCTCCGACGGACTGTCCGGAGTGGTCACCGAGCAAACGCTGCACCAGACGCTGCGCTCGGTGCCGGACCTGGACAAGGTGACCACGCAGCTCGTCGAACTCGCGATCAAGGGCGGCGGGCCGGACAACATCACCTGCATCGTGGCCGACGTCATCGAGGTCCAGCCCTCGTCCGCACCGCCCACCCGCATCCCCACGTTCGCGGGGGCGGCGGCCAACGTCGTGCCCGCCTCCTCCGACACCACGCCCGCCAGCGGCATTCCCGCCGACCTCGGCGGCGTGCCCGGGGGGCCAGGCGGGCCGGAGCGGCCCAGTTCCCCGGCCACCCGGGCGATGCACCACCTGACGCGCACCAAACCGCAGGCGGCGCTCCCCCCGGACGAGGACGATCCTTCCCGCGCCTGGCAGCAGGACGGCAACGGCTACCACCCCGGGTACTCCGGGGACGAGGATGCCGACGACTACTCCGGCGGCTTCCCCGCCGACGCCAGGCGGCGCCGTCGCTGGCCGATCGTCAGCACCGTGCTCGTGCTGCTGGTGCTCGTCGTGGGCGGTGGCCTGTTCGCGGGCTGGCGGTACGTGCAAGGACAGTATTACATCGGCGTCACCGGCGGTCACGTCGCGATCTTCCGTGGCGTGGACCAGGACGTCGCCGGGATCAGCCTGTCCAGCCTGGTCCACCAGTACCCCCTGAAAGCCGCCCAGCTCGACTCCGACAGCAGGGCACAGGTCAGCCAGACGATCTCCTACGGCAGCCTGGCCAGCGCCCAGTCGGTGGCCAGGCACCTGCAGCAGCAGGCCACGCACTGCCAGCAGGGCTACCAGGCACTGGAGAAGTGGCAGCAGGAAAACCAGCAGTACCAGCGGAAACTCGCCGCTTACAACAAGCTGTCCCCCGCGCAGAAGAAGAAGCAGCACAAGCCGGCCGCTCCCGCCGCCGAGCCGACCAACCCGGCGTCGGAGCAGTGCGCGCCGTCCACCGCGTTCGGCATCCCGGCGAGTGCGCTGCCCGGCCAGGCCGGGCAGTCCGGGCAGTCAGGCACGAACCAGAAGTCCTCATCCCCTCCCCCCCGGAAGCCGGCGTGAGCAGCGTAGCCGCGCCAGCTGAACCCCTGGGCGGCCAGCCGGATCCTCCGGCCGGCGAGGAAGTCGTGCCCGGGCGGCGCCGCGCCGAGCTCCAGCTGATCGCGCTCGCGATCGGCGTGGTGGCGTTCGCGTTCGTCAACGTGGGGCTCAGCCTCAGGGGATCGGCCGTGAGCACGATCGGCGGATACATCGTGATGTTCGCCGTGATCACCCTGGTCGCGCACCTGGCGGTGCGGCGCTGGGCGCCGTATGCCGACCCGCTGCTGGTCCCGCTGGCCGCGCTGCTGAACGGCCTCGGCATCGTGATGATCTACCGGCTGCACGAGGCGGGCCGTAACGGCAACCCCAGCGCGAACGGCAGCCCGATCAGCACCCTGGCCTCGGACGCGGTGACCATGCAGATCCTCTACACCGTGATCGGCATCGGGTGCTTCATCGCGTTCCTCATCTTCTTCAAGGAACCGCGGGTACTGCAGCGCTACACCTACATCTTCGGCACGATCGGGATCGTGCTGATCGCGCTGCCCGCGGTGCTTCCCGCCAGCATCAGCGAGGTGCAGGGAGCCAAGATCCAGATCGCGATCCCCGGGCTGGGCAGCATCCAGCCCGAGGAGTTCGCCAAGCTGTTCCTGGCCGTGTCGTTCTCCGGCTACCTGGTGGTAAAGCGGGACGTGCTGTCGCTGGCGGGCAAGCGAGTGCTCGGCCTGGACCTGCCCCGCGGCCGCGACCTGGGCCCGATCCTGGCGATGTGGGTGTTCGCGATGCTGCTCCTGGTCTTCGAGAGCGACATCGGCACCAGCTCCGTGTTCATGGGCCTGTTCGTGGCGATGATCTACATCGCCACGAACAGGACCAGCTGGCTGCTGCTGGGGTTCGGCATGTTCGTGGCCGGCGCGCTGATCGCGGGCTCCGTGATCGCGCACGTCACCGAGCGGTTCGATATCTGGCTGCACCCGTTCAGCCCGCAGAACATCAACGGCAACGCCTACCAGCTGGTGCAGGGACTGTACGGGATGGGGAACGGCGGCGTGCTCGGCCGCGGGCTCGGCGGCGGGCAGCCGTTCTGGACCCCGCTGGTGCAGAGCGACCTGATCTTCACCGCGTTCGGCGAGGAACTCGGGCTGACCGGCGTGATGGCGCTGCTGCTCATCTACGGCCTGATCGTGCAGCGCGGCCTGCGCACCGCGGTCATGATCAAGGATCCGTTCTCGAAGCTGCTGGCGGGCGGCCTGTCGTTCATGCTCGCGCTGCAGATCTTCGTGATCGTCGGGGGGGTGACCCGGCTCATCCCGCTCACCGGCATCACCACGCCGTGGCTGTCCCAGGGCGGCTCCAGCCTGATCGCGAGCTGGATCATGGTCGCCATCCTGATCCGGCTCAGCGACACCGCCAGGCGCCCGGCGCCGAAACCGATCCAAGACGAGGGACTGACGCAGGTGGTGTCGCTGAAGTGAACCATGCGCTGAAGAGGATCTCGCTCGCGATCCTGGCGATGTTCCTGCTCTTGCTGATCAACACGAACTACCTGCAGGCGTTCGAGGCGACCAGCCTCGCCTCGAAGCCGTACAACGGGCGTGCCCTGTCCGAGAGCAACCAGACCGAGCGCGGCAACATCGAGACGTCGGACGGCGTGCTGGTCGCGGGGTCGAAGCCATCCGCCAAGCCCGGCGACTTCTACAAGTACCAGCGCTACTACACCAACGGGCCGACATACGCGCCGGTCACCGGGTACGACACGCTGTACAGCGCGAGCGGCGTGGAGCAGGCGGAGGACGGGCTGCTGTCCGGCAGCGGCCAGCAGCTTGCGTTCCGCAACTTCATCGACATGATCACGAACAAGGCGCAGAAGGGCGCGACGGTCCAGCTCACGGTCAACTCGAAGGCCCAGCAGGCCGCCTACGAGGGCCTGCAGAACGTCTTGCAGGGAACGGGCCACATCGGTGGCGTGGTCGCCCTCGACCCCAGCACCGGCAAGATCCTGGCGATGGCCTCCTACCCGAGCTACAACCCGAACGTGCTGGCCACCCACAACGGCAACCAGCTGAACAAGGCCGACAAGCACCTGATCGGCGAGAACCCGAGCCCGCTGACCAACAACGCGACGGAGTCCCTCCTCCCGCCGGGCTCCACGTTCAAGATCATCACCAGCTCCGCGTGGTTCAGCCAGGATTCCAGCCGGAACCCCAGCAGCGAGGTGTACTCCCCGCAGGTGCTCACCCTGCCGCAGACCTCCAACACGCTGCACAACGACGCCAACGAAATCTGCGGCTCGGCCGGAACCAACGGGAAGACGACGATCGAGTACGCGTTCGCCCAGTCCTGCGACACCACGTTCGGCGACCTGGGCATGACCCTCGGCGGCTCGGCGCTGAGCGCCATGGCCAGCAAGTACGGGATGAACAAGCAGCTGAACATCCCCGGCGCCACCTCGGCGACCAGCTCGTACGTCCTCCCGAACAGCCTGCCGCTGACCGCGTTCTCCGCGATCGGGCAGTACGACGACACCGTCACCCCGCTGCAGGAGGCGATGCTCGCGTCGGCGGTCGCCAACAACGGCACGCTGATGAAGCCGTACCTGGTGCAGAAGGCGATCGCCTCCGACCTGTCGACGGTCGCCTCCACCCAGCCGAGCGTGCTGAGCCACCCGGTCTCCCCGAAGGTCGCCAGTTACCTGCAGCAGATGATGACCGCCGCCGTGCAGCAGCCCGAGGGCACCTCCTACCAGTACAACGCCGCCAACGAGGGCGGGCTGGAGATCGCCGGCAAGACCGGCACTGCGCAGAACCAGCTGAACGGGACAAGCGCCTCGCCCGACGCGGTGTACACCGCGTACGCCCCGGCGAACGGCACCCCGAAGATCGCTGTCGGCGTCATGATCCAGGGCGGTGGTTACGGTGCCACCGGGGCCGCGCCGATCGCGGTGAACGTGATCAAGGCATACCTAGCGGCGGTGGGTCAAGGGTGAACAACTACCTCCTCGACGGCCGCTACCGCCTGATAGAGCAGATCGCCGCAGGCGGCATGGGCGAGGTCTGGCAGGGCACCGACGAGATGCTCGGCCGCCCGGTCGCCGTCAAGCTGCTGCACGCCAACCACGCGGGCGACGAGCAGTTCCGCGCCAGGTTCCGGGCCGAGGCCCGCTACGCCGGCTCGCTGTCCCACCCGGGCATCGCGCGGGTCTTCGACTACGGCGAGCACAGCCCGCTCGGTGGCCCGTACCTGGTGATGGAGCTGGTCAACGGCGAGCCCCTGTCCGCGATCCTGGAACGGATGGGACGCCTCGGCGCGGATACCGTGCTCGATATCGTCGCGCAGGCGGCCCGCGCGCTGGACATCGCGCATCAGGCGGGCATCGTGCACCGGGACATCAAGCCCGGCAACCTGCTGATCATGGCGGATGGCACGACCAAGATCACCGACTTCGGGATCGCGAAGGCCCGGTCCGAGCGCGAGGCGCACCTCACCGCGACGGGGATCGTGATGGGCACAGCGATGTACGTGTCGCCGGAGCAGGCGACCGGGTCGCAGCTGACCGGCTCATCTGACGTCTACTCTCTCGGCGTCGTCGCCTACGAGTGCCTGGCCGGCCGGCCCCCGTTCGTCGCCGAGGCGCCGCTGGCCATCGCCATCATGCACAAGCACGACCCGGTGCCGCCGCTGCCGTCGGACGTGCCTCCGCAGGTCTGTGACCTGGTGTTGTCGATGCTCGCCAAGACCCCGGACGGCCGTCCTCGCGACGCCGCTCAACTCGCCGACCAGGCCGAGCGGTTGCTGCAGGCGCGCTCCGCGGCCGGGGACGGGATGGCCAGCACCGGGGACCTGCCCGTGGTCCCGGACTTCCCGCAGGGAGACTACCCGACCCAGCTCGACGAGTCGGACTACACTCGCCCGCTGTCCGGCCCGCACAGCACCGAGTTGCTGGACAGCCCCTACGGCGGATACGACGACTACGACTCCTACGACGACGGCTATGGCGCCTACGATCCGTACGATGACCCTTACGACGAGGACGATTATCCCGAACGGATGGGGGCGCCTGGAAAGCGTCGATTCCGCCTGGCGGCGGTAGCCGGCGTCGGGGCGGCGGTGTGCGGGGTGGCCGTGGCCGCACTGATGATGAACTCGGGCCAGGGCGCCACGCAGCAAACCGGGAACTCCCACAAGGTGGGGCCGTCGGCGAGCGTCGTCATGCCAGGCGCGACCTCGCACACGAGGCATGACCGGCCCGCGCCGAAAAGCACTAATGTAAAGACGGCACCGTCGACGTCGACATCGACATCGCCGCCCAAGAAGAAGAGCGAGGGCAAGCAGCCTCCGGCGCCAACTCGGCACGCGACGCCGACCTCGGCGCCGACGAGCTCGAAGCCGACGGCCCCGCCCACGCGGAAGTCACCCAAGCCGAGGAAGACTTCGCCGAAGCCGATATTGCCGCTAGGCGGGACACCGACGGGCGGGGGATAATGTCAATAATGCGGGATGGTTTGGAAAAGTGCGAGACGTGACACAGCCCGGGCTGCTCGGTGACAGATACGAGCTGGAAGGCGTCGTCGGCCGCGGCGGTATGGCAGAGGTCTACCGCGCGCGGGACGTCAGGCTTGACCGCGTAGTGGCCATCAAGACGCTACGGGCCGACCTCGCACAGGATCAGACCTTCCAGGCCCGGTTCCGCCGCGAGGCGCAGTCGGCGGCGTCGCTGAACCACCCGTCGATCGTCGCGGTGTACGACACCGGCGAGGACACCTCGACCGGCGTGCCCGTGCCGTACATCGTGATGGAATTCGTAGACGGCCAGACCGTGCGGGACATGATGATCGAGGGCCACCGGCTGATGCCGGAACGCGCGCTGGAGATCATCGGCGGGGTACTCCGGGCGCTCGAGTACAGCCACCAGGCGGGCATCGTGCACCGGGACATCAAGCCCGGGAACGTGATGGTCACCCGGAACAACGACGTGAAGGTGATGGACTTCGGCATCGCCCGCGCGATGAACGACTCCCAGGCCACGATGACGCAGACCGCGCAGGTGATAGGCACCGCGCAGTACCTGTCGCCGGAGCAGGCCAGGGGCGAGCGGGTGGACGCGCGCAGCGACCTGTACTCCACCGGCTGCCTGATGTACGAGTTGCTGACCGGACGGCCGCCATTCCAGGGCGATTCGCCGGTGGCGATCGCCTACCAGCACGTGCGGGAGAACCCGGTGCCGCCGACCCAGCTCGATCCGGAGCTGCCCTCGTGGGCGGACCCGATCGTGCTCAGGGCGATGGCCAAGTCGCCGGACGACCGCTACCAGTCCGCGGCCGAGATGGCGACCGACGTCCAGCGCGCGGCCTCCGGCATGCAGGTCAGCGCCATGCCGGCGCCGGCCACCCGGATGGACTACTACGGCGGCGGTTACCAGGAGGCCACCCAGACCGCTTCCATCCCGCCATACCAGCAGGGCGGGTACGACGACTACGACTACGGCGACTACGGTCAGCAGAGCGGCAAGCGGCGCTGGGTGCCGTGGCTGATCGGGGCGCTCGTCGTGGTGGCCGCGATCGCGGTGGCCGCGATGATGCTGCTCAACAGCGGCGGAGGCGTCTCCGTGCCCATGGTGGACGGCTTGTCCCAGGCCAAGGCCGTGCAGAAGCTCAAGGCCGCGGGCTTCAAGCCGTCCGTCACCGGGAAGACCAGCTCGTCGGTCGCCAAGGGTGACGTCATCGACACCAAGCCGGCCAACGGGAACACCGTTCCCAAGGGCAGTAAGGTCACGGTCTTCGTGTCCGAGGGCAGGGCCAAGGTTCCCGTCCCGCAGATCCGGCAGGGGGAGCCCCTGAGCACGGCGGAGGCGGCGCTCACCAAGGCCGGGCTGCAGCCCCTGGTAGAGCAGGATTCCTCGTCGACCCAGGCCAAGGGGACCATCGACCACATCTCCCCGGGGTCCGGCACCAAGGTCGCGCCGAACTCCTACGTGAAGCTGTACGTCTCCCAGGGCGGCGTCACGGTACAGAGCTTCGTCGGCCAGTCCTCCTCCACCGCGCAACAGCAGCTACAGGCGGAAGGCCTGCAACCGGAGATCACCTACCAGGCCCCGACGTCCGGGACGTCGTACGGTCCGGGCACGGTCTGGAGCCAGACCCCGTCCTCCGGTACCGTGCCGATGGGCACCCAGGTCAAGCTCCTCGTCGTGCCGCAGTCCGGGGGTTCCTCGAGCCCGACGCCGACCGGTTCGTCGGCACCCGGCGGCGGCGGTGGACCGACGAGCCCGTCGTCCCCGTCACCGCCGCCCATAACCGGGTCGGCGCCCGCCAACGGGCCCAACAGCCCGTAACGTACCGAGCAGCCCGTCCAGTACCGAGCAGGAGGTTCGCGGTGCCCAAGTCCCGCGTCCGGAAGAAGTCGGTTTACACGCCGCCGCCGACGCGATCGCCGAGGAAGAAGGTTAGCCCGCCGTGGCTCGCCCCCGCGATGCTCACCTGCCTTGTGCTCGGCCTGGTCTGGATCGCCCTGTACTACGTCACCAACGGCGGCCCGTCCTGGCTCGCCTCCCTGGGCGGCTGGAACCTAGTCTGCGGCTTCGGCCTCATCGTCGCTGGCGTCATCTTGTCAACCCAATGGCGTTAGCGGCCGATGGCAAAAACCGCCATCTTATCGGCCGCACGCCATTGCCTATCTCCCGGGGGGACGACCCCTTCGGGGTCGACCCACAGTGCTTCCCGGGGGACACCCCCGGACCCCCGGACCCCCCGATGCGCCCTGACGGGCGCGGCGCTAGTTCGCTCCTCCTCCGCCGCCGCTCCCCCACCCGCCTTTAGCGTGCCGAGTGCGCACTTGGGCAACCTCTAACTGGCCTAAAAGCGCACCTGGCATGCTGAGAAGCGCGGGCGCGTTCCGTCACGCGTGCTCCCTCCAACGGGCCGGGTGCGCACTCGGGCTTGCTCTAGCTGGCCCAAAAGCGCACCTGGCACGTTAGGCCGGGGTGATCCCCCCGCGCCTCGGTCGCTACCCCGTCGCTTCCCTCCGCGGCCAGCCCCCTCCTCCGCTGTGGCGGCCAGCTCCTCCTCCCCAGCATGCCGAGTGCGCACTTGGGCAACCTCTAGCTGGCCCAAAAGCGCACCTGGCACGTTAGGGGGGCGGCGGAGGCGGGGGCGGCGGAGGCGGGGGC
>JAFMRC010000279.1 GCA_017354375.1 Nocardiopsaceae bacterium
CCGCCTCGGCCGCCTCGGCGGCGACGGTTTCGGTGCGCAGCGACCGGCGCACCCATGCCGACACGGGCCGGGCCAGGGAGTCGATGTCGGACTCCAGCGGCGCGTCGAGCCGCTTGTGGTAGGTGGCGTGGTCGCCGACCACGGTCACGACGGGCGTGCGCGCGCGGCGGGCGTTGTGCAGGTTCGCGATGCCGTTGCCGAGTCCCGGGCCCAGGTGCAGCAGGACCGCGGCGGGCTTGCCGGCCATCCGTCCGTACCCGTCGGCCGCGCCGGTGGCGGCTCCCTCGAACAGGCACAGCACCCCGCGCATCTCCGGCACCGCGTCCAGGGCGGCGACGAAGTGCATCTCCGAGGTGCCCGGGTTGGCGAAGCACGTATCGACGCCCGCGTCCGCCAGGGTCCGGATCAGCGCCTGCGCACCGTTCATAGCGACTCCTTCCGCCGTCCTCAGCGCCCCTCAGCGCCTCAGCGCTCGCATGGCCATTTTGTCAGTGGCCGATGAGACACTCCTTGAGTGGATCGGGGGAGCCAGCGGGGCCGGGGAGTCGCCACTATCCGTTAGGGGAAATGATGGAAGTACTTCAAGTACTTGACGTACCTGTGGGTGCTATCGTGGACGAAGGCGCTGGGCTGGAGGACATGATGAGCGCACTCCACTACGACAGTTACACCGAGGCGCGTACGCATCTCAAGGAACTGCTGGACGCCGCGGAACAGGGGCGGCCGGCCACCGTGCGCAGGGACGCGTCGACGGCGATGGTCGTGGACGCGGACCGGCTCCGGCGCTTCCTGCTCGACTCCTACCCGTCGCGGGCGCAGGCGGTGGCGGAGGCCGGAGGGTGGTCGGTGTTCATTCCCGGGCTGCCGGTCGCCGCCGATGGCGCGACGTTCGGCGAGGCGGTCACGGAGATGGTCGATGCCCTGCGCGAGTACGCCGATGACTGGGCCGACCGCCTTCGCAACGCGCCGAATCACGCCGGCAACTGGGGACTTGTCCACCTCATCGCGCTCAGCAGCGACGATCAGCTCCGCGAGTGGCTGGCCGGAGCACCCTGATGAGGTGGCCGCGGGCCACCCGCGAGGACCACGAGCGATTCTGCCGGGCTGAGGGCTGGCGGCGGGTGCGCGACGCGAAGGGGCGCACTGGCACCCATCACGTCACCTACGAGCTGGTTCTCCCGGACGGGCAGGTTCTCCGCACGAGGATCTCTCGCCCGCCCGACAGGACCGGTTACGGCACCAGCCTGTGGAGCCACGTCCTCAGGGACCAGCTCAAGGTGACCCAGGATGCCTTCTGGGCGTGCGTCCGGGACGGAACGCTCCCGGACCGGGGCGTCCCGGCCGCGCCGCCGCAGGCACTGCCCGCGGACCTCGTGCTCCTCCTGCTCACCCGCGTCGGCCTCAGCGAGGAAGAGGTACGCCGGCTCTCCAGGCCCGAAGCCATCGCCCGCCTCCAGCGGTACTGGACCGAGGGCACGTTAGGGCATGGCGAAACCGCGGGCACGGCGCAGCCGATGAGGCGAACGCCACGGGCGGCGTTCGCGCACAATAGTGCGTATGCGTTACAAGCGTGCCGTGGAGAAGCTCCGGCTGCTGGCCGAGGCCTGTGAGGAGATCGGTAACTGGCCACCGTGGGATGACCCGTATCTGGTGGCCATGTACGCGTTCGGCCCCGTGCTCGAAGGCGCCGACCCGCTGGAGTTCGTCCAGGTCGTCGGCGTGATCCGGATGCCACCGGAGGACGTGACGTGGGGCTCGACGCCGCACGGGACCGAGTGGGCCGCCGACCGGCTCCGGCTGAGCAAGGGCGGCTTCGAGTACTGGTGGAGGTCGTACCTGGACCCCGTATGGAATCACTACGTTCGCGGCCCGGTGCGGATATGGTCGCAGGACGGCATCGACGAGGCGGCCCTGGACGCCCTGGCCGAACGCCGCTTCGGCGACCTCGACCGCCTCACCCCCGACCCGTCGGACCAGCGCCTTCAGCTGCGGGATGACCTGGACGCCGCGCTCAGCCACCTGCGCCAGGTGCACGGCTCGTACTGGGATCGCGATTGGCGCCGCGATCACCGCGGGATGGGCCGCTACCCGGAACACGAGCTGTGGGAGGCGGTGGAAGGCTACCTCGACCTCCTCGACGCGTCCTTACCAGGATCCCTTACCAGGATCCCTTACCAGGATCCCCGGTGCTCGGGGACGCGGGAGATGACCGGCAGGCAGGCGACCAGCAGGACGGCGAAGGCGACGAACACCCTGGCCTGGAGCAGGCCAGGCGCGGCCGACTGGGCGATGATGGCGGTGGTGACCGAGACCGCGCCGATCTGGCCGACCTGCCGGCCGGTCGAGCGCAGTGCCGCCAGGGCCGCGGACTGGTCCGGGGCGAGCTGCAGGCCCGCGTTGCGGCTGGCGGGCGCGGAGAAGCCGGTGCCGGCGCCGATCACGCACCCGACGATCGCGAGCCAGGCATACGGCGGCAGCCCGGGCGGGCGGACGGCGAGGCCGACGGTTCCGATCGCGATGACCACCGAGCCGGCGTACAGCGGCCATCGGTAGCCGGTGCGCCGCAGGACCACCGTGGCCAGGGCCGACAGCGCGACGACCGCGATGCCCTCGGCGGTCAGCAGGGTGCCTGAGCCGAGCACGCTGATGTGGTACCGGTTGACGGCGTAGAGCGGGACGAGCGCCAGCATCCCGGCCACCGCGCCGCCGTACAGGATGTTGATCACGTTGACGGCCCCGAAGCCCGGTCCGACGATCAGCCGCGGGGGGATGAAGGGATCAGGGACCCGGCGGATATGCCGCCAGAACAGGGCCAGGCAGGAGACGCTCGCGAGTGCGGGGACGATGAACAGCGGCGACGTGGCACCCGCGCCGGCCTCGCCCAGGTAGCTCATGCCCACCATCAGGGCCAGGGCCCCGGCGCCGAGCAGCACCATGCCACCCGCGTCCATCGGGAGGCGGGTCCGGCTCTCCCTCCGCGAGTCGCGGGGAACGTAGCGCAGGCAGAAGATGACCAGGATGATCCCGATGGGGACGTTAAGGAAGAAGATCCCGCGCCAGGACCAGTACGAGACGAACAGGCCGCCGAAGATCGGCCCGATCATCGACCCGATCGGGAACATGCTCCCGAACAGCCCGACCGCCTTGTCCCGCGCATCCCCGAAGTTGTCGGTGATGATCCCCGTGGCCGACGGCGTGAAGCCGGCGCCGCCTGCGGCCTGGACGACCCGGAGCGCGATCAGGAGGAAGATGTTGCCCGCCAGCCCGCAGCACAGCGATGCGGTGGCGAACACGGCGACCGAGATCAGGAAGAACCGCCTGCGGCCGACCCAGTCGCTGAGCTTGCCGGCCAGCGAGAGGGCGAGGACCAGTCCGACCGAGTAGGCCGTGATGATCCAGCTCGTCCAGTTGATGGAGGCGCCCAGGCCGTGCTGGATCGAGTGCAGCGCGGTGGCCACTATGGTTCCGTCCAGCGTGCTCATGAGCAGGGCCAGCGATACGACCGAGAAGATCGCGACGCGGTGCGGGGCCGGAGCGGGCGCTGTCCTGGTCCCGGCGGTCACTGCCGCATGACTCCCCTCCGTCCGGCCGGGTCCCGGCTGGCCTGGCCCGGCCTTCAGACCTTTAACCGATACAACAATATGGGATCACGCGCCACCTGGAACGCAGGGGGCGCGGCCAGGCGCGCTGCGCATCGTCAAGTTCCGGCGAGGCCCGGGCCGGAGCCGGTATCGTGAGGCCGCGTGCTGGATGGCGAGCTGACCTTCATACCGAACGCGATTCCCCGGCGCGGCGTCTTCGCTTCCTGGGGCAAGGGGCCGGGGAACTCCGTCCCGGGCAACGACAAGGTCGAGCTGGTGTTTCCCGGGGGAACCTACGGGATCCGCAAGCGCATGGTCGCGGCGGAACTCATCGGAGTAGATGACGCGCTGCCCCTGCTGCTTGGTGCCGTTGATGACGGGCGGGTGCGGCGAAGCGCACGCGCCTGGGCCACCGCCACCGCGGCGGGAGTGGGCCTGATCGCGCGCGGTCGGCTGCTTCCCACGGTCGGGCCGGGAGACACGGACGCGTGGCGGGCCGGGCCGCTGGATCCGGCGGACCTCTCCTGGCTGCGGGAACTCGCCGCCGCCTTCCCGCCGGAGGCGCACGCCCTTGCCATCCCCGGCTCGCGCCCGATGCGGCTGCGGTCTCCCGAGTCCCTGGTCCGCGACCTATGGGACGCGATCGCGGACACGGTCGTCCGGTCCCCGGCAGCCGCCATGACCACGGGGTCGCCCGCGTTCGCGGCCGACGAGCGGTCCGGCGTCGGCGACCTCGCGGACTGGCTCGCGGACGCGACGGACGGGCTGTCCGCGGGCGCGCAACTAGGCCTGCGGATCGAAGCGGACGCCGCGGACCGGGACGAGGTGGTTGCCGACGAGGAGGTGGCCGGCGAGGCTGTGGCCGACGGGACCGGGACCGCGGGTCCCGCGTTCCGGCTGGTGCCGCAGTTGCGCAGCACCGCGGATCCAAGCCTCATCGTGGACGCCGCCGCGCTGTGGAACCAGCCGGAGACCGTGCTCGCCAAGTTCGGGTCGCAGGCGGAGACGGACCTGCTGCTGGCGCTGCGGCGGGGCGCCGCGGTGTGGCCGCCGCTCGCCCGGCTGCTGGAGCAGGCCAGCCCGTCCGCGATCGACCTCGATGACGAGGCGCTCACCACCCTGCTCGGCCCCGCGGCCGAGGAACTCGCCGGGATCGGCGTCGAAGTGCACTGGCCCGCCAGCCTGGCGGACGACGGCCTGAAACTCCGGGCCGCGGTCACTCCCGCCCCGGAGAAGCTGACCGGGTCCGGCTTCGGCCTGGGGGCGCTGATGGACTTCAGCTGGCAGCTCACGCTCGACGGGGAGCAGCTCGACGAGGCGGAGATCGCCGCCCTGGCGGAGGCGAAGCGGCCGCTGATCAGGCTCCGCGGTCGCTGGGTCATGCTCAGCCCGGCCCTGCTCGACCGGCTACGACGGCCGCCGCGGACGCGGATGCGCGCCACCGAGGCGCTCGGCGGCCTGCTCGCGGGCGAGGCGGAGATCGACGGCGAGACGGTCGAGCTAACCGCGGATGGCCCGCTGGCTGACCTCGCCGACCGGATCGCCGGCCTGGGCGCCGACCCGCCGCTAACCGGGGCGCCGGATGGCCTTGCCGCGACGCTGCGCCCGTACCAGGAGCGGGGCCTCGCGTGGCTGGCCGGAATGTGCGATGCGGGACTCGGCGGCTGCCTCGCCGACGACATGGGGCTCGGCAAGACGATCCAGGTCATCGCGCTTCACCTGCACCGGCGGGACCTCAAGGCCGGGCCGACGCTCGTGGTGTGCCCGGCGTCGCTGCTCGGCAACTGGGAACGGGAGTTCCGCAGGTTCGCTCCCGCCGTGCCGGTGCGAAGGTTCCACGGGGGCGGGCGGCACCTGCGGGACCTGGCGGCCGACGAGGTCGCCCTCGCCACCTACGGCGTCGTGCTGCGGGACTCCGCGCGCCTCGCCGAGGCCGGCTGGGGCCTGGTCGTCGCGGACGAGGCGCAGCACGTGAAGAACCCCCTGTCGCGCACCGCGCGCGAACTGCGGGCGGTCCCGGCCCCGGCCAGGGTCGCGCTGACCGGAACTCCGGTGGAGAACCGCCTCTCGGAGCTGTGGGCGATCCTGGACTGGACGACGCCTGGCCTGCTCGGGCAGCTGGAGTCGTTCACCCGGCGAGTCGCCGCGCCGATCGAGGTCTACCGCGATCCCGGTGCGACCAGGCGGTTCGCGGGACTGGTCCGGCCGTTCCTGCTGCGCAGGCGCAAGACCGACCCCGGCATCGCGCCGGAACTGCCCCCTAAGACCGAGACGGATCAGGTCGTGCCGCTGACGGCGGAACAGGTCACCCTGTACGAGGCGATGGTCCGCGAGACGATGCGGGCGATCGAGGAGGCCGAGGGCATCGAGCGGGCCGGGCTCGTGTTCAAGCTGCTGACCGGGCTCAAGCAGATCTGCAACCACCCCGCGCAGTACCTGAAGCAGCGCGAGCCGCTCACCGGCCGTTCGGGGAAGCTCGCGGCGTTCGACGAGCTGACCGACGTGATCGTGGCGAACGACGAGTCCGTGCTTGTCTTCACCCAGTACACCGAGATGGCGACGCTGCTCCAGCAGCATCTCGACGCGCGGGGGATCGGCTCGCTGTTCCTGCACGGCGGGGTCCCGGTGCGGCGGCGCGAGGAGATGGTCGCGGAGTTTCAGGCGGGCGGCGTCCCCGTCTTCCTGCTCTCGCTCAAGGCCGGCGGCACCGGGCTGACGCTGACCAGGGCGACCCACGTGGTGCACTACGACCGCTGGTGGAACCCCGCGGTCGAGGACCAGGCGACCGACCGGGCGTACCGGATCGGCCAGGACCACCCGGTCCAGGTGCACCGGCTGATCACGGAGGGAACCCTGGAGGACAAGATCGCCGTGCTGCTGGAGAAGAAGCGGGATCTCGCCGACGCCGTGGTAGGCGCGGGGGAACGCTGGATCAGCGAGTTGTCCGACGACGAGCTGACGGAGCTCGTCAGCCTCCGGGGAGCATCATGAGCGGCGACGGGTCTGGCGCCGTCGGCAGCGGCGAGCCCGAGTTCGGCCGGACCTGGTGGGGGCGTGCCTGGGTGCGGGCGCTCGAGCAGCGGGCGCAGCTCGACCCCAACCGGCTGCCGCGCGGCCGGGAGTACGCACGCAGCGGCGCGGTCGGAGAACTGGCCGTCGCGCCGGGGGAGGCGCGAGCGCAGGTGCAGGGCCGCAAGACGGAACCGTACCGCGTGCGGGTCCGGGTACGGCAGTTCACGGACGACCAGTGGGACCAGGTGCTGACCGCGATCTCCGCGCGGCTGGGCCACGCCGCCGCGCTGCTCGACGGCGAACTACCGCCGGAGGTCGCCGACGACGTGGCCAGCACTGGGCTCGACCTGCTGCCGGGCGGGGGCGAGATCGGCCCGCGGTGCGACTGCCCCGACGACGCGGACCCGTGCAAGCACTCGGCCGCCGCCTGCTACCTGGTGAGCGACGCGCTGGACGCCGACCCGTTCGTCCTGCTGCTGTTGCGGGGTCGCAGCCGGGACCAGGTTCTCGCCGGAGTGCGGTCCCGGCGGCGCGGCGCACGTCACGACGACCCGCTGGCGCCGCACCCCGTGGTCGGCCAGGCGCAGGCGAGTGGCGGCGCGGCGGTGCCGGACGAGTCGCCGGCGGACGGGGCGCCCGCCGGACGGGCCGCCGAGGATGCGGGAGTAGACGCCAGGTCCGCGTTCGCCGCGTCGGCGCGTCGCGCGGAGGTCCCCGTTCCCCCGCTGCCGCCGGCCCGTCCCGGCCAGCCCGTGGCGCTGCCGGTCGATCCGCCGGCG
>JAFMRC010000079.1 GCA_017354375.1 Nocardiopsaceae bacterium
ACCGTCGCGGCACCGTGGGCCAGCGCGTCGTTCAGCCCGCGGGCGGGCGCGTCCGGCTCCACGCACGCCCCCAGCGCCGACAGCTCATCCGCCGCCACCGTGTCCGAGGTCACGACCAGCACGCGGGCCACTTCCGGGCACTTCAGGACGGCGGATACCGTATCGAACGCCAGCGCCAGTGCCAGCGCCGGGCGCCGCGGGCCCGCCAGAACAGCGAGCCGCGACTTCGCCCGGCCTAGTACCTTGACTGGCATCACCACTGTCCAGGTAAACCGGGCAGGCTCCGCCACGCGGGCACTCCGGGCGCTCCCGGTACTCACTGGCGGATCATGGTGCGAAACGCGGACACGGAAGGGCCTCCCCGATGAGCACGACGAACACGACGGGCACGACGGGCACGAACGCGGACGGCAAGCCCTACTCCCCGCTGTGGCGGTTCATCTCGGTCGCGGTGCTCGCCCCCCTGCTGAGCGTGCTGATCAGGAACAAGTACGAGGGCCGGGAGAACATTCCCGCCGACGGCGGCGTGATCCTGGCGCCGAACCACCTGTCCTACGTGGACTGGGGCACCGACGCCCTGTTCTTCCACCGGTCCGGCCGGTACCCGACATTCATGATCAAATCGGGTGCGTTCACGGTGCCGTTCATCGGCTGGGTCCTGCGCAAGTGCGGCCAGCTGCCGGTGTACCGCGGCGCGGCCGACGCCGCGCTGGTGCTGAAGGAGGCCGAGCGGCGGATCGAGCAGGGCGCGGCCGTGATCATCTACCCGGAGGGAACGGCGACCCGCGACCCGGACCTGTGGCCGATGGTCGCCAAGACCGGCGTCGCCAGGCTTGCCCTGGCCACCGGCGCGCCGGTGATCCCGGTCGCGCACTGGGGTACCGATGACATCCTCCATTACGGCGACACGAAGCCGAAGTTGTTCCCGCGCAAGACCGTGCGCACGATAGCCGGCCCGCCCATCGACCTGTCGGAGTGGGCCGGCCAGGCCCACTCGGCGAAGTCGCTGCACGCCGCCACCGAGAAAATCATGACCGAGATCACAGCGCTGGTCGGGCAGTTGCGCGGCGAGACACCGCCCGTCACCCGCTACGACATGAAAAATCCGCTATCCCGAACGGATAGTGGCGCCTGTCCAGCCCCCGCCGACTCCGCTCGCGAGCCAAAGGCCGGGGATTCAGCGTGAGAGCCGCAGTGCTCGGGGCCGGGTCGTGGGGCACCACGTTCGCGCAGGTGCTCTGCGACGCCGGCACCGAAACCGTGTTGTGGGCGCGCAGGCCGGCCACGGCAGAGGCGATCGGCTCCGCGCACGAGAACCCCGAATACCTGCCGGGCCTGGCGCTGAACCCGGCGCTGGCCGCGACGAATGACATCGAGGCGGCCCTGGAGGGCGCGGACCTCGTGGTGCTCGGCGTGACCGCCCAGACGCTGCGCTCGTGCCTGGCGCGGTGGGCGCCGCTGATCCCCGACGGCGCGCTGCTCGTCAGCCTGATCAAGGGCATCGAGCGCGGAAGCTGCAAGCGGATGAGCGAGGTGGTCATGGAGGTGCTCGACGTCCCCGCGTCGCGGGCCGCCGTGGTCTCCGGCCCCAACCTGGCCCGCGAGATCGCCGATCGCCAGTTCGCCGCGTCCGTGGTGGCGTGCGAAGACCCCGACGGCGCGCGACTGCTGCAGGGGGCGTGCCACGCGCCGTACCTCCGCCCGTACTGGAACACGGACGTGACCGGCTGCGAACTCGGCGGCGCGATCAAGAACGTGATCGCGCTCGCCGTCGGCATCGCGGTGGCCATCGGCCTCGGCGACAACACCAAGGCCACGCTGATCACCCGCGGCCTCGCGGAGATGGCCCGGCTGGGGCAGGTACTCGGGGCCGACTTCCAGACGTTCGCCGGCCTCGCGGGGATGGGTGACCTCGTGGCCACGTGCAGCTCGCCGCTGTCGAGGAACCGGACCTTCGGCCAGCACCTCGGCCGCGGCCTGACCTTCGAGCAGGCGCTGGAGGCCACCGGCCAGACCGCCGAGGGCGCGACCTCCTACGCCCCGCTGCTGGAGCTGGCCCGCAAGAACGGCGTGGAGATGCCGATCACCGAGCTGGTCGCCGCGGTCATCGCCGGGAAGCTGCCGGTGCGGGACGCGGCGTCGGTGCTGACCTCCCGGTCAGCCAAGCCGGAATGGTATGGTGCGTGACCCACCTCCCCTCAGGAGCCTGATGCCGTGGACATAGCCCGTAAGCAGCTGGGCGAGAACACCCGCGCCGTGCACCTGCCGCCACCCCCACAGACGGCCCAGCAGCCGCTCGGCACGCCCGTGTACCGGACCGCCGCGTTCGCGTTCGGGAGCGCGGAAGAGTACGAGGCGGTGCTGAACGACCGGACGCCCGGCTACAGCTACAGCCGGATCGACAACCCGACCGTGGACGCGTTCGCGCGGGCGGTCGCCGCGATCGAGGGCGCCAACATGCCCCGCTGGCCCGCCGCCCAGGGGTTCGCGTCCGGGATGGCGGCGATCACCGGCGTGCTCATGACGTTCGCCCGGAGCGGGGCGCACGTGGTGGCGTCCTCGGCGCTCTACGGCGGAACGTACAGCCTGCTGCGGACCGTGCTGTCCCGGTTCGGCGTGGAGACGACGTTCGTGGACGCCTGTGACCCGGACGCCGTGCGGGCCGCGATGCGCCCGGCCACCCGGATCGTCTACGCGGAGACGATCGCGAACCCGACGACCATGGTGGCGCCGCTGCGGGAACTCGCCGACGTCGCGCACCAGGGCGGCGCGCTGCTCGTCGTGGACTCGACGCTGGCGCCGCCGGTGATCTGCAGGCCCCTGGAGCACGGCGCCGACCTGGTGGTGCACTCGGCGACCAAGTACATCGGCGGCCACTCGGACGTGACCGGCGGGGTCGTGACCGGCGAGATCGAGCTGATCAGGCAGGTCCGCGCCACCAGGATCGACACCGGCGGCTCGATGTCGCCGGACGACGCGTTCCTGCTGCGCCGCGGCCTGGAGACGCTGCCGGTCCGGGTGCGACGGGCCTGCGACACCGCCTCGCGGTTCGCCGCGACGCTGGCCAGGCACCCGGCGGTGGCGTACATCGACTATCCCGGGCTGGCCACGCACAAGAGCAACGAGATAGCCAAGCGGACGTTCGACTCCGGCCCGGAAGGCGTCCGGTACGGGGCGATCGTGACCGTGACGCCGTTCGGCGGGCGGGAGGCGGGCCTGGAGTTCACGAGCCGGCTGCGCCTGATCTCGATCGCCACCTCGCTGGGCGGGACTCACACGAAGGCGTCCCACGTGGCGTCCACCACGCACCGGCAGTACGACGACCGGGCGCTGGCGGCGGCCGGCATCGACCCGGGCGCGGTCCGGTTCTCCGTCGGCCTCGAAGACGCCGACGACCTCGTCTCCGACGCGTACGTGGCACTGGAATCCCTGGGTAGGTAATTCTACCGACACGAGCGGCCGTGACAGCGCGGGAACGGCCGGTCAGCCGCTACCATCTGAACCTCCGACGAGCGCCAGCGAGGAGGCTGCGACATGAATGAGCAGCGCAAGATCAGGGTCGCCGTCGTATTCGGCGGCCGGAGCGCCGAGCACGCGGTGTCTTGCGCGAGCGCGGGCCTGGTCCTGGGCGCGATCGACCGTGACCGCTACGAGGTGGTCCCGGTCGGCATCGCCCGGGACGGGCGATGGGTGCTGGCCTCGGGCGATCCCGCGCGGCTGGCGCTGGGGTCCGGCTCCGGCGAGCTGCCGTCGGTGGACGCCGTCGCCGAGCCCGGCGTGTCGGTGACGCCCCGGGCCGGCGGTCCGGGTTCCGCCGCGCTCGTGGTGACCGGGCCCGCCTCCGTTCCGCCCGGCCTGGGCGAGGTGGACGTCGTGCTGCCGCTGCTGCACGGCACCCACGGCGAGGACGGCACCCTGCAGGGGCTGCTGGAGATGTCGGGCGTCCGGTACGCGGGGGCGGGCGTGCTGGCCAGCGCGGTCGGCATGGACAAGGAGTACATGAAGATCCTGTTCACGGCGCGCGGGCTGCCCATCGGCCCGTACGTCGTCGTCAGGGACCGGGACTGGACCGCCGGGGAGGCCGAACGGTCCAAGGTTCTCGACGAGGTCGCCGGGCTCGGCTGGCCGGTGTTCGTCAAGCCGGCCCGCGGCGGTTCCTCGATCGGCACCTCACGGGCCGATTCGTCCGCCGGCCTGGAGGAGGCCATCGAGAACGCGCGCCAGCATGACCGCAAGGTACTCGTCGAGGCCCTGGTCCCGGGGGCCGAGGTGGAGTGCGCGGTGCTCGAGGGCATCGACGGCGGCCCGCCCGAGGCGAGCCTGCCCGGCCAGGTCATCGTGGACCCGCACTCCACGTGGTATGACTTCGAGGCGAAGTACCTGGGCGAGGAGACCGGGATGGAGATCCCGGCGCCGCTCCCCGCGGCCGACGTCGAGCGAGTGCGGCAGCTGGCGTGCGCCGCGTTCGACGCGATCTCGTGCGAGGGGCTGGCTCGCGTGGACCTCTTCTACACGCCGTCCGGGGAGATCCTGGTCAACGAGATCAACACGATGCCGGGGATGACCCCGGCATCCGGGTTCCCCCGGATGTGGGCGGCGACGGGCCTGCCGCTGCCCGCCCTGATCGACCGGATCATTACCACGGCGCTGCAGAAGCCCTCCAGCGCCGGAACGCGATAAGGGATCTCGCGACGGGCGGCGGGCCGGTAGCCCCCCCCCCGTCAGTGCCGCGCGCCGGTTACTTCTTCTTCTTGGCGGGTGCCTTGGCCTTCCCGCCGTCGTTGACGAGTGCCTTGAAGTCCGCGCCCGCGCGGAACTTCGGGACGGATGACGCCGCGACCTGAATCGGGGCGCCGGTGGAAGGATTCCGGGCGGTACGGGATGGCCGTTCGGCCTTCTCGAACACGCCGAACCCGGTGATCGCGACCTTGTCCCCGTTCGCGACGGCGGACTGGATGGTCTCGAGGACGGCGTTCAGGGCTTCGGTCGCGGTTTTCTTGTCCCCCAGACGACCAGAAATCGCATCGATCAGATCACGCTTGTTCATATACACTCCTGCGTTCCCCCACGGGAGGCCGCGCAGGCTCTTCGCCTGAATCACGACCCCTGACCAGCCCGAAATTAGGCGATGTAAGCCCGCCGCACAATGACCTTCGGGAATTTAGGCGGCGTGTCGGCCCAGTTCACGGACCTCGTTGCCCCGAAAAAGCCTCATAATGGCATAAACAACGCATCTTTCCGCCACCCTGTTCTCGCGGCGTCACACGCGAATCCCGGCCCCGCCGACCCTCTACAGGGTGGCGGGGAGCCAGGCGGGGCGGGCTTGCTCGAAGGCGGCGATGGCCGTCTCGTGGCGGAGCGTCAGGCCGATGTCGTCCAGGCCCTCCATCAGGCGCCAGCGGGTGTAGTCGTCGATCTCGAACGAGGCGATCAGGCCGCCCTCGACCCGGACCTCACGGGCCTTCAGGTCGATGGTGAACGACCGGTCGGCCTCGGCCGCATCCTGCATCCTGGCCACGGTCGCCTCGGGAAGCTGAACCGGGAGCAGGCCCGCCTTCGTGGCGTTGGTCCGGAAGATGTCGCCGAACCGCGGCGCTATCACCACGCGGAAGCCGTAGTCCACCAGCGCCCAGACCGCGTGCTCGCGAGACGAGCCGATGCCGAAGTCGGTGCCCGCCACCAGGATCGTGGCGCCGTCGTAACGGGACTGGTTCAGCACGAACTTGGGATCCTCCCGCCAGGCGGCGAACAGGCCCTCGCCGAAGCCCTCGCGGCTGACCCGCTTCAGGTACACGGCCGGGATGATCTGGTCGGTGTCCACGTTGGTGCGGCGCAGCGGCACGGCGCGGCCGGTGTGGGTGATGAATGGTTCCATGTCGGAGTCTCTCCTCTTGGCACCGCGGCCTATCGGGCCAGCGGGGTCAGGTCGGCGGGCGCGGTCAGCTTGCCGGTGACGGCGGTGGCGGCGGCCACGGCCGGCGACACCAGGTGGGTACGGCCGCCCTTGCCCTGGCGGCCCTCGAAGTTCCGGTTGGACGTCGAGGCGGAGCGCTCGCCCGGAGACAGCGTGTCCGGGTTCATGCCCAGGCACATCGAGCAGCCCGCGGAGCGCCACTGCGCGCCTGCCTCGGTGAAGACCTTGTCCAGGCCCTCGGCTTCCGCCTGCTCCCGGACCTGCATCGAGCCGGGGACGACCAGCATCCGGACGCCGGGGGCCACCGCGCGTCCGCGCAGCACCTCGGCCGCGGCCTTCAGGTCCGACAGCCGGCCGTTCGTGCAGGAGCCCACGAACACGGTATCGACCGCGACGTCACGCAGCGGCGTGCCCGCGGTCAGGCCCATGTACTCCAGGGCGCGCGAGGCGGAGGCGGACTTGTCCGGATCGGTGATCGACGCCGGATCGGGCACCGACTCGCCCAGCGGCAGGGCCTGACCGGGGTTCGTGCCCCAGGTGACGTACGGGGTGAGCTTCGAGGCGTCCACGGTGACGGTCTTGTCGAAGACGGCCCCCTCGTCGGTGGCCAGCGACTTCCAGTACTCGACGGCCTGGTCCCACTCCGCCCCCCGCGGAGCGTGCGGGCGGCCCTTCAGGTACTCGAACGTGACCTCGTCCGGCGCGATCAGCCCGGCGCGAGCACCCGCCTCGATGGACATGTTGCAGACCGTCAGGCGGCTTTCCACCGGCAGCGACCTGATCGCCTCGCCGCGGTACTCGATGATGTGGCCCTGGCCGCCGCCGGTCCCGACCTGCGCGATGATCGCCAGGATCAGGTCCTTGGCCGTGACGCCGGCCGGCAGGGCGCCGGTAACCTCCACGGCCATGGTCTTCGGCCTGGCCTGGGGCAGGGTCTGGGTCGCGAGGACGTGCTCCACCTCGGACGTGCCGATGCCGAACGCGAGCGCGCCCACCGCCCCGAGCGTCGAGGTGTGCGAGTCACCGCAGACGATCGTCATGCCCGGCTGCGTCAGGCCCATCTGCGGGCCGATCACGTGCACGATGCCCTGCCCGGCGTCGCCCATCCGGTGCAGCCGGACGCCGAACTCGTCGGCGTTCTTCCGCAGCGCCTCCACCTGCGTGCGGGAGACCGGGTCGGTGACCGGCGAGCCAGGACCGGTCAGCGGCACGCCAGGGCCGGTGATGCCGGTCGTCGGCACGTTGTGGTCCTCGGTGGCGATGGTCAGTTCGGGACGCCGGACCTTCCGCCCGGCGGCACGCAGCCCGTCGAACGCCTGCGGGCTAGTGACCTCGTGCACCAGGTGCAGGTCGATGTACAGCAGGTCCGGCTCGCCCGCCTCGCTGCGCACCAGGTGGGCGTCCCAGATCTTCTCCGCGAGCGTGCGGGGAGCACTACTCATTGGATCCCTTCCTCCGGGTTGCATCTCATAATCTGAGACGGCAGTATCAGTACATGAACAACTCTAGCGGAGTGGGCGTACTGGACAAGGCCATATCGGTGCTAGCGGCCACCGAAAGCGGCCCGGCGACCCTCACCCAGCTGGTGCAGGCAACCGGCCTGGCCCGGCCCACCACCCACCGCATCGCCGTCGCCCTCGAGCACCACCGGCTGCTTGCCCGCGACGCGGCGGGCCGGTTCGTCCTCGGCCCGCGGATCACCGAGCTCGCCAGCGCCGCCGGGGAAGACCGGCTGCTGGCCATCGCCCAGCCGCTGCTGGTCCAGCTGCGGGACCAAACCGGGGAAAGCGCCCAGTTGTACCGGAGGCAGGCCGACCTCCGGGTGTGCGTCGCCGCCGCCGAGCGGGCCAGCGGGCTGCGGGACACCGTCCCGGTCGGCGCTGGGCTCCCGATGACCGCCGGCTCGGCCGCCCAGGTCCTGCTCGCCTGGGAGGACGCCGAGCGGATGCACCGGGGCCTGCGCGGCGCCAGGTTCACCGCGACCACCCTGGCCACCGTGCGCAGGCGGGGCTGGGCCGCGAGCGCGGCCGAGCGCGAGGCGGGCGTCGCGTCGGTGTCCGCACCGATTCGGGGCGCGGGCGGCCGGGTTCTCGCCGCCGTCTCGGTATCCGGGCCAATCGAGCGGCTCACCCGCTCCCCCGGCCGCCTGCACGCCGCGGCCGTGGTCGCCGCCGGCGAGAAGATCACGGAGCTGCTCCGGAGCGCGCCCGATGCCTCCCCCCTCCGCGGCCCGAATGCGCACTTGGGCAACCTCTAGCAGACCCAAGAGCGCATTTGGCACGCTGGGGGGCGGCGGGGGGCGGGCGGCATGCGGGGAGGCGGCGGGGGGCGCGCTGGGGAGGAGGCTGGTTCCGGGGAGTCGCCACGATCCGTTCGGGATAATTTGGGGCGTTGAGTCCTACCGCTCGCCTGGTCGCACGGCCTAATGTCGGATCCATGAAGGTAGCCGTCGTTAAGGAGAGCGCGCCGGGGGAACGGCGCGTGGCCCTGGTGCCGGAGGGAGTGCCCCGGCTCACCGGGGCCGGGCTTGAGGTCCTGGTCGAGCGGGGCGCGGGGGCGGGCGCCTGGTTCACCGACAGCGCCTATAGCGAGGCCGGGGCGAGCGTCGTGCCGGCCGCCGATGCCTACCGCGACGCGGATGTCGTCCTCTCCGTGACCCGGCCGGAGGCGAAGAAGCTGCGGTCCGGCCAGGCCGTGTTCGGCATGCTGGCACCGCTCACCGACCCGTCGTACGCCTCGTCGCTGGCGAAGGCCGGCGTGACCGCGGTGTCGCTCGACGGACTGCCGCGCACGCTGTCCCGCACGCAGGCGATGGACGCGCTCACCTCGCAGGCCAACGTCGCCGGCTACAAGGCCGTGCTGATAGCCGCCGCGGCGTACGGGCGGTTCTTCCCGTTGCTGATCACCGCCGCGGGGACCGCGCGGCCGGCCAAGCTGCTCGTGCTCGGCACCGGGGTCGCCGGGCTGCAGGCCATCGGCACGGCGAAACGGCTCGGCGCGCAGGTCAGCGGGTACGACGTGCGGCCCGCGTCCAGGGACGAGGTCAGCTCGCTCGGCGCCACGTTCATCGAGCTGACCTCGGGCCTGTCCGCGGCCGGGGAAGGCGGGTACGCCCGCGAGCTGACCCAGGAAGAGCGGGACGCCCAGCAGGCGGAGCTGGCCGGCCACATCGCCCGGCACGACGTGGTGATCACCACCGCGCAGGTGCCGGGACGGCGACCGCCGCTGCTCGTCACCGACGACGCGGTCAAGGGGATGGCCGCCGGGTCGGTGCTGGTCGACATGGGCGCGTCCGACCTGGGCGGGAACGTGGCCGGGTCGGTGCCGGGCGAGACGGTCGTCACCGAGAACGGGGTGACCGTCATCGGCGCCGTCAACCTGCCGTCATCGGTTCCGGCCGCCGCGTCGAGCGCCTACTCGCGGAACATCTCCGCGCTTCTGCTGCACATGGTCACCGAAGGGTCACTTAACGTCGATACGGACGACGAGATCCAGGCCGGGGTCGTGGTCAGTCACGGCGGCGAGGTCGTGCACCCGGCGGTTTCGAGGCTCCTCGGAGGGGACCGGTAATGTCGACAGCCCTGGTAACCGACCTGACCATCTTCGTCCTCGCGCTGCTCGTCGGCATCGAGGTGATCGGCAAGGTGCCCGCGACCCTGCACACCCCGCTGATGTCGGCGGCGAACTCGATGCACGGCATCGTGCTCGCGGGCGCGCTGCTCATCGGGGTGACCGCGCACAACGTCGTCGGGTACGTCCTCGGGTTCGTGGCGGCCTTCTTCGCCGCGGCGAACGTGGTCGGCGGGTACGCGGTGACCGGGCGGATGCTCAAGATGTTCCGCCGGAAGGCCGCGCCCGTCGTGCCCGCCGAGGCCAACGGAAGCGCCGCCCCCGCGCAGCGGGAGGGGAGCCCCCGGCCGTGAGCACCTTCACCACGAACATCCAGCTGGCCTACATCCTCGTCGCCGCGTGCTTCGTGGTCGGCTTGCACCTGATGAACTCCCCGGCCACCGCGCGCCGAGGCAACCAGGTCTCGACCGTCGGCATGGCGATCGCGGTGATCGCCACGCTCGTGCTGCTGATCCACGACGGGACGGTGACCGCGGTCGGCTGGACCGTCCTGATCGTCGGCGCGCTGCTCGGCGCGGCGGCCGGGCTGTGGTCCGCGCGGACGGTGCAGATGACCGCTATGCCACAGCTGGTGTCGATGTTCAACGCGGTCGGCGGCGGCGCGGCGGCGCTGGTCGCGGTGCACGACTACATCAGCCTCGAGGCGTCCGGGACCAGCGTGCTCGGCACCACCACCGTCACCACGGTGCTGGACGTGATCATCGGCTCGGTCACGTTCTCCGGGTCGATCGTCGCGGCCGGCAAGCTGCAGGGCGTCATCACCGGCCAGCCGGTGATCTTCCGCGGCGGCCGGATGGCCAACCTGGCGCTCGCGGTGATCGCGCTGGGCACGGCGGTGTTCATGTTCACCACGGCCAGCCTGCCGGCACTGCTGATCCTCGTGCTGGCGTCGCTCGCGTTCGGGGTCATGATGGTGCTGCCGATCGGCGGCGCGGACATGCCGGTGGTGATCTCGCTGCTGAACGCGTGCACCGGGACCGCCGTGGCGATGGCCGGCTTCGTCATCGGGAACTGGGCGCTGATCGTGGCCGGCGCGCTCGTCGGGGCCTCCGGCGGCATCCTGACCAAGCTGATGGCCGACGCGATGAACCGGTCGCTGGGGAACATCGTGGCGGGCGGCTTCGGCACCGGCGACGCGGTGACGGCGGTGGGCCCGGGGGGCGGCAACGCGTCGATCCGCTCGATCGCGGCCGACGACGCGGCCATCCAGCTCGCCTACGCGTCGAAGGTGATCGTCGTGCCGGGGTACGGGCTGGCCGCGGCGCAGGCCCAGCACGGCGTGGCGGAGCTGGCCACGCTGCTCGAGGGTCACGGCGTGGAGATGACGTACGCCATCCACCCGGTCGCGGGGCGGATGCCGGGGCACATGAACGTGCTGCTCGCCGAGGCGAACGTGCCCTACCCGCTGCTGAAGGAGATGGAGGAGGTCAACCCGGAGTTCGGCCGCGCGGACGTGGCGCTGGTGATCGGCGCGAACGACGTCACCAATCCCGCCGCCCGCCGCCCGGGCACCGCGATCTCCGGCATGCCCATCCTCGACGTCGACCAGGCCAAGTCGATCATCGTGGTGAAGCGGTCGATGGGCACCGGCTACGCCGGCATCGACAACGAGCTGTACACGAACCCCAAGACGTCGATGTACTTCTCCGACGCCAAGAAAGCCGTCGCGGAGCTGACCGCAGCGGTCAAAACCCTGGTGGGCTAACGTGCCGAGTGCGCACTCGGGCTCGCTCTTGCTGGCCCAAGTGCGCATTCGGCACGCTGGGAGGGGTGGGCGAGCCGGCCCAAAAGCGCACTTGGCACGCAAAGGGGGGTCGGGCGGGCGCGGGGGGCGCGGGCTCGGGGCGCGGGGCGCGGGGCGCGTTAGGTGAGGCTGGACCAGGCGTTGGCGATGCGGGCGGCGAGGGCGATGTTGCCGGAGGCGACGTCCAGGTTGACCTTGACGCTGGCGCCGGCCGTGGCGCGCCGCATGTGATCGAGCAGGAACGGGGTCACCGCCTTGCCCCGGATTCCCGCGGCGGCGGCCGCCTCCAGGGACTCGCGCAGCACGCGGTCATGCAGCGCCGGGTCGAGCTGCCGGTCCGGCGGCAGCGGGTTGCCGATCAGCAGCGCGGACTCGTCCCCCACCGCGTCCCGCGCGGCCATCACCGACGCTATCTCCTCCGGGGTGTCCAGCTGCCAGTCCAGCTCCTGACCCGAATCCGACAGGTAGAACGCGGGGAACCGGCTGGTGCGGTAGCCGGCCACCGCCACGCCGAGCGTCTCCAGCCGCTCCAGCGTCGCCGGGATGTCCAGCACCGACTTCACCCCCGCCGACACCACCGTGATCCGGGTGCGAGACAACTCGATCAGGTCCGCTGACTCGTCGAGAGTCGCCGCGTGGCCGCGGTGCACTCCGCCGAGGCCGCCGGTAGCGAACACCCGGATGCCCGCCTTCGCGGCCAGCACGGACGTGGCCGCCACCGTGGTGCCCGCCGTGCGCTTCCCGGCCATCGCCATCCCCAGGTCGCGGCTGCTCACCTTCACGACCGATTCGTCCATGGCGATTCTCTCCAGGCTGGAATCGTCCAGCCCCGCCTTCGGCACGCCGTCGATCACCGCGATCGTGGCCGGGGTGACCCCGGCATCGCTCAGCAGTTCCTCGAACGACCTGGCCGCGGCCAGGTTCCCCGGCCGCGGAAGGCCGCAGGCGATGATCGCCGACTCAAGCGCCACCACCGGGCGCCCCGCTTCCAGCGCCGCGCGGACCCGCGGCGACACCTCTGGCACCAAGGGCATGACCTGACGGTACCGTGGCCGCCGTCCCGGCCGACAGCGCGGGGGAGAAGCGGGGCGCCTCTATTGGGGAGTAAGGGGGAGCAAGGAGCGGGCGCAGTCAGGCCTATCCGTTCGGGATAAGCGCATGGCCAGCCGACGACGGGCGGATACCGCGCTGGCCAGGGTCTCCAGCGCGCCCGCCGTCATCTCGATGTCCATGCACGCGTCGGTGACGCTCTGGCCGTAGGTGAGCGTCGCCGGGTCGCCGGGAGCCTGCCTGCCGGCCACCAGGAAGCTCTCCAGCATCACCCCGACGATGCCGCGCTCGCCGTCGGTGACCTGGGCGGCCAGGGATTCCGCGACCGCTGGCTGGCGAGCGTAGTCCTTGCCGCTGTTGCCGTGGCTAGCGTCCACCATCAGGCGCCGTGGCAGGCCCGCGGCCTCGACCAGGTCGAGGGCCTTGCGGACATGGGAGGAAGAGTAGTTCGGGCCGCTTCGGCCGCCGCGCAGGATCACGTGCGTGTCAGCGTTCCCGCTGGTCGTGACCACGGCGGCGGCCCCAGCGGCCGTCACGCCGAAGAAGGTGTGGCTGGCCGCGCTGGCGCGGCACGCATCCACCGCCACCTGCACGTCGCCGTCGGTTCCGTTCTTGAACCCGATCGGCATCGACAGGCCGGAGGCGCACTGCCGGTGCACCTGGCTCTCGGTGGTGCGAGCGCCGATCGCGCCCCAGGTCACGGCATCGGCGATGTACTGAGGCGTGATCGGGTCAAGCCACTCGCAGCCCACCGGCATCCCCTGGGCGAGGATGTCGGTCAGCAGCCGACGGGCCGTGCGCAAGCCGCGGTGCACGTCGTAGCTCCCGTCCATGCCCGGGTCATTGATCAGGCCCTTCCACCCGGTGACCGTACGCGGTTTCTCAAAATACACGCGCATCACGACAAGCAGGTCATCGGAGTACCGGTCGCGCAGGGCCGCGAGGCGGGCGGCGTAGTCGAGCGCCGCGCTCGGATCATGCACCGAACACGGGCCCGTGATCACCAGCAGCCGGTCGTCGCCGCCGTCCAGCACGGTGCGGACCTCGGCGCGCGATCGTTCGACGGTCTCTGCCTCGGCGCGGCTGAGCGGAAGCTCATCGAGCAGGGCAGCGGGCGACAACAGCGGTTCATACGCAACAATTCTGGTATCGCTGACGCGTGACATCGGGTTCGCTCCTCCCGGGCGCGTCAAGCGCCCGTGTCACGGGAGCCAGCTGCGCCCTCAATCAATTCGCGGACGAGGCAACCGCCACCGTCCTTTGCTGACTCCGGGTGGTGGGTATTAGCGCGCGAACAGACGCCCGACTCCACCCGGAGTCGGCGTAAAGAAGCACCAATACCACCGTGACACAGGGTCAACTATACACCGTGCCGCGTCGCTCTTCAGCCGGGTTACCCAGACGGGTTCAGGAAGATTCCAGGACCGTCAGGGACTCGGGCGGGAGGGTGATGGCGCCGCCGGCCGCGGAACGCGGCTCGGTTCCGGCGACGATGCGGGGCCGGGCCGCGCTGTAGCGCCAGGTGCGCAGCGAGCCCCCTTGGATGCCGGGCGGCGCCTGGAAGGTGACGTGCAAGGCCCTGCTGGTGTTGGTGTTGAGGAACGCCGCCGCGGTCTTCCCGTCCGGCAGCACGGACTGGAAGGCGAGCACGTCGTTCAGGTCCGAGGTGGGCAGCGGGGCGAGCACCGCGCCCGGCCGCGCGAGGACCGAGGCGAGCTTGTAGCCGTAGTAGGGCGTCGCGGGCCGGGGCCGCTGCCCGCCGGAAGACGACGGCCCCCCCGGGGAGGTATACATGCCGAAGTCCGAGCCGGTGCAGGAGCCTCCCGTGTTGCCGTAGTTGTTCATGTCCCACCAGTCGATGCTCTGCGCGCCCGCGGCCAGCCAGGAAAGCGCGTCGCCGGCGGCGAACAACGCCCCGACCGGCTTGCAGACCGTCGTGGTTTCGGCGCTGGACACGTTCGTCTCCCCCACGACCACGCTGGCCCGCGGGTCGTAGATGCTCAGCGTCGCCCTGATCTGGCCGTACAGCCCCGGGATCCTCGCCAGCGAGCGCAGCACCCGCTGGTCGGTGGGGTTGCCGCCGCCGGTGCTGCCGCTGAACGTGAACGGGTAGTAGTGGGCGTCGACGAAGCCGACGCGCGAGGAATCCTCGGACAGCACGGTGTCGTTCCACTCGGAGCTGTCCGGGACGCCCGCCCCCGCCACGCCGTCGCCGAACGCCCATGGCACGCCGATCTGCGCCCCTTTGCTCGCCGCCTTCATGGCCGTCATGAACGGCCGCGCGTTCGCGGCGTAGGAGTTCGCCAGGATCTGGGTCCCGATGGAGGAGCCATAGGCCTTCTGCGGGCACGTCGGGTTCGGAGCGGCGCCCGGGGTGTCCGACGGGACGTAGCCCGGGTAGTCCGTGGGCGGCTGCGCCAGCCAGTTGTTCGCCTCCCAGCAGCCATAGGACTCGTTGCCGATCTCCCACAGCGCCACACCCGGGCCTGGCGCCTTCCTGGACGCGGCCGCCCACGTGGCGGCCTCGGCGGGAGTGCCGGTGCCGTAGTCCACCGTGACGAACGTGCTGGCTGCTAGCCTCGCGGCCTGGTCAGAGAACTCGCCGAAGCTTAGGGCGCTGCCCGACGCGCAGCCGCCGGCGCCCAGTGCGGGCGCTACCGCGTCCGACCCGCCCTGCGGGCAGCGCTGCACGTCAACGCCGTTCTGCCAGCCGTACTCGTCGGCGTACGAGCCTCCCCCGTAGCGGAGCATGCCGATCCCCGCCGACCGCAGCGACGGCAGGAGCGCCCTCCCGCCCGCGCCAGCGAAGGCGGCGTCCCACGGGGCCGTGTTGAGGCCAAGCGGCGCCCAGGACACCTGCGCCCCGGGTACCCCGTTCACCTCGCCCGTCCCGTTAGGCGCGGACGACGCCGACGTGGACGACGCCGACGCCGACGCCGACGGAGCGGACGGAGCGGACGGAGCGGACGGCGTCGCCGCGGACAGGGCGAGCGCGGTGAATCCCGCGCCCGCCGTAGCGCACAGCCCACGCCTGAGTCGTTGCATGATCATTACCCCCAGCAGCCATCAGGCTACCGGGAGGAATAACCGGCGCGGGCGCGCCTTTACCTGGTTTCCAGGATCCTGACCGACTCCGGCGGCAACGTCACGCGCGGCGCGCCGGACGCGACCCGCGCCCGGCCGGCGACGATCCGGGAGGCGGTCGCGTCCTGATTCCGCGCGCTGTAGGTCCAGGTCCGCAGCTTTCCGGACAGGGGCGCGAATGGCCTGACGGTCACCTTCCGCGCCGAGCTGGTGCTGGTGTTCACCAGCGCGACCGCGCGCCTGCCGCCGGGGAGCGCCGACTCATAGGCGAGCACCGACCGTGAGGGCGGCGGCCCGGCATGCGAGGCGGACACGCCGATCGCGGCCAGGCGCGCGCCGGGCCTCGCCAGCTTCGCGGCGAGCAGGTAGCCCCAGTAGGGCGTCTCCGGGACCGCCGGCGTGGATGAGGTGAACAGCCCGTTATCGCCCTTCTCGCAGGCGGCGGTCTTGTTGCCGTAGTTGTTCAGGTCCCACCAGTCAACGGTGCGCGCGCCCGCCGCCAGCCAGGACAGCACATCACCCGCGGCAAACACCGCGCCCACCGGCCTGCAGACCGCGGTCGACTCCCGGTTGGTGATGCCGGTCTCCCCCACGACCACGTCGGCCGCCGGGTCGTAGGCGTCCAGGGAACGGCGGATATCCCGGTACAGCCCCGGGATCTGGAAGAGCGTCCGCAGCACCCGCCGGGCGGTCGGGTTGCGGCCGCCGGTGCCGCCGCTGAAGCTGAACGGGTACCAGCGTGCGTCCACGAAGCCCGCGTACCTGCCGTCGGTGCGGAGCACGGAGCGGTTCCACTCGCCCGCGTCGATGACCGCGGCACCGTGCACGCTGGTGCCGAACGCCCACGGCACGCCGATCCGCGCCGCCGGGTCGGCCTTCTTCATGGCCTTCAGGAACCTCAGCGCGTTGACCGCGTAGGAAGTCGCGAGGATCCGCGCGCCCTTCGCACTGCCCCGGGTGGCCTGCGGGCAGGTGGCGTTCTCGTGCACCCCGTGCACGGTGGTGTAGGTGCCGGGGGTGTAGCCGGAATAGTGTTCCGGTGCCCTCTCGAGCTCGTTGTCCACTTCCCAGCAGCCGTAGCTCTCGTTGCCGACCTCCCACAGCCGGACGGCCTCGCCGGGCCTGGTCCTGGCGTCGGCCACCCAGCGGGCGGCGAGCGCGGGCGTCCCCGATCCGTAGTTGACGGTCGCGAAGCTGGCCGCGCCGATCGCCCTGGCCTGCCTCGAGAACCGGGCGAAGTCCAGCGGGTCGCGCGACGAGCAGCGGCCCGTGAACGACGCGGTGGCGTGGCGCGGCAGGCAGTTCTTGATATCGGTGTCGGTCCGCCAGTCGTAGAGGTCGGCCCAGGAACCGCCGCCGTAGTGCAGCATGCCGACGCCCGCCGCCTTCAGCATCCGCTGCATGCCGGCCGCCGCCCGGGCGCCCGGCTGGTAGATGCCGTCCCACGGGGCGACGTTGACGCCGAGGGCGCCGTCGGCCACGCGGAACCGGGAATGGGAGGGCGACGCGGCGCGGGAGCCGGTCGTCGCGGCGGCTGGTGCCCCGGCCGTCGCGCAGGCCACCGCGCAAGCCGCCGC
>JAFMRC010000517.1 GCA_017354375.1 Nocardiopsaceae bacterium
GACAGCGCCGACGGCGGCGACAGCGTCGCGATCGCGGCTGGCCTTCCCGGCGGGGCGGACGTGGTCGGCTTCACCGCCTGGCGCGAGGGCCTCGTGCTGCGCCCGGAACTGGCCGCCACTGTCGGCGGCCTGGACGCGGTGGCCGCGAAGGGCCTGCGCCTCGTCAACCGGGAACCCAGCGCGGAGGCCCGCCGGGTCCTTGACGCCGAGCGCTCACGGCTCGGGATCGACCCCGCCGAGCTCCCCGGCTACGACTCCCGCGCGACGGGTCACCTGCAGGTCGCGTCCGCGGTCGCGGCGGGCATCGCCGACGCCGGGGTCGCGAGCGAGCCGGCGGCGCTGGCGTACGGGCTCGGGTTCGTCCCGCTCGCGGACGAGCGGTTCGACCTCGTGCTGCCGGGCCGCCACCTCGGGTCGCGCGAGGTCCAGGGGGCGCTGAAGGCACTCACCTCCCCGTGGTTGCTCGCGCAGCTGGCCGGCCTTCGCGGCTACGACCCCTCAGCCTGCGGCAAGCGCCTGGGCTAAGACCAGCCATGGCGGAAAAGGGAAAGGCGCCGCCGTCGGCGGCTAAGGGAGCCGGAATGCCGGTATTGTCCGCCCCGATTCCCGCCGCGTGATAGCGCGGGGAAGAGGGAATCATCCATGCTCATTGCGCGTTACCAGAAACAAATGAGTACTCCAGCAACGAGGCGCTATCCGGTAACGGTCACGCGCCTCCCCGTGACACGCTGCCAGATTTGCAAGCGCACTCTGGCTTACCGGCCTGGCGAGGCCAACACCGTCCTGACCGAGCACTATCGCAGGACGCACCCCGAGGCCCTCGGCCTCATCGCAGAGGCAGAGACCGAGGAATAAGCCCCGGGGCGGCGGGGTCCAGGGCCTGACGTCAATGCCCGTAAACCGGGATAAGCAGCCCGCGCGCGATCGTGTGGAAGCGCAGGTTGAACCCGGCGACCGCGGGCGTCGCGTCCGAGTCGATGCCGAGTTTTTCCGTATCGACGGCATGGACCGCGAACACGTAGCGATGCGGCGGGTCGCCAGCCGGCGGTGCCGCGCCCCCGAAGTCCTTGGTGCCGTAGTCGTTGCGGACGTGGAACGCGCCCGCTGGCAGCCCGGAACCGGAAGCCCCGGAACCGGAAGCTGAGCCGGCGCCCGCCGCCAGCGACGTCACCGACGCCGGGACGTCGATCACCAGCCAGTGCCAGAACCCTGACCCGGTCGGGGCGTCCGGGTCATAGCAGGTCACCGCGAAGCTCCTGGTCTCCGCCGGGAACCCGGACCAGGACAGCTGCGGCGAGATGTTCTCGCCCGTCATGCCGAAGACGTTCGCTACCTGCCTGTTGCCCATCTGCTCCCCGTCCGTGACGTCCTCGCTCGTCACGGTGAACGACGGGACGGACGGCAGGAAATCGTACGGAAGCGGTGCCCGATCGGCCATGAATACCTCCTGTACTCGGTGTGGAGTCCTACGCTACATGTGATGAGACGAACGCTGCTGTCCGCGCCCGGCGGCTGGATCCGCCGGGCGGGGCCGCGCCGGGTGCTGCTCGCCGCCGTGCTGCTCGCGGTCATCGTGGTCCCGCTGCCCGGCCCGGCCTCCGAACAGCAGGCGGCGACCCGCTCGGCTCCCCGGGAGGGCAGCGCCGAGCGCTGGACCGCCCGGCTTCCCGGCCAGTGGGCCATCGGCGACGGCGCGACCGCCCCCGTCTCCGGCCAGGCGTACGTGGCGGCGGGCGGCGGCCTGGCGGCGGTCGGCGACGGGCTGACCGTGGCGACCTGGCGGCTGTCCGACGGAACTCCGCTGTGGCGGCTCTCCCTGGACGCGCCGCGCGGCTCGTCGATCACGTCGGTGCGTGCCTGGCCAGGCGTGGTGACCGCCGGGGTGGTCGGCCCGTCCGGCGCGGCCCGGACCGAGGTGGTGATCAGCGCGTCGACCGGCACGGTGCTGGGCCGGTACCCGGCCCGGCTGTTCGGTGGCGCGGTGGATGCGACGCCCAGCGCCACCGTGATCATCGGGAACGACACCGTCACCAGCTACGACAACGCCACCGGCCGGGTCCGGTGGCAGCACCGCACCGGCGCCGGCCCCTGGCGCGCCGATGGCGCGACACTGTACGTGGCGCGGCAGTCCGGCGGCCCGCTCGGGGCCGGGCCGGTCACCGGCCTGCAGGTCATCGACCTGAATTCGGGTACCGAACGGATCGTTCCGCCTGGAGCCGGCCACCACTTCCACGGCACGCTCTCGGCGGCCGCGGACGGCGTGGTGGTGTTCACCTCGGCGTCGGGTGTCACCGCCTACAGCGCCCGGACGGGACGCGACCTGTGGTCGGCCCGCGGGGCGGTGCCCGAGGGCAGCGACCCGGGCGCGGGGCTCATCTACCTTACCGACAGTGGCGGCACGCTGACCGGCGTGCGCCCGCTCACCGGGAAGGCCGTCACGTCGGTCCCCGGCTCGGCCGCGACCGGGTCGGCGGGCATGTACGTGGTGCGCGGAGGGATCGCGCTGGGGCTGGACAGCGGCGCCGGCGGTCAGGCGTGGGGCTACAGCGTGACCGCGGGGCGGGTCACGTGGACCGTGCCGGGCCTGCCGTGGCCGCACTACTTCTCCGACCTCGCCGGGGTCGGCGGCAGCGCCGCGGCATCCGGCGACGTGGTCCTGATCGCCGCCTGCGGGCGGCTGGCCCAGGCCGCGCCCGCCCCCCCGGCCGGGTCCCCGTCTCCTTCCGGGGGACCGTCGCCGCCGACGTCC
>JAFMRC010000280.1 GCA_017354375.1 Nocardiopsaceae bacterium
TGCCGCGAGGCCAGCAGCGAGTGGGAAGCCGTCTGCGACCACCGTTACAACCAGACAGGCGCCGCCTGAGCACCCACATCCCGAAGATGATCTTGACTACCTACAAGCCTGACGCACACCCATAGCCACCACTGCTCCCGCCGAATGTCGGTAGTCGGCGTTACCGTCGCACCACGAATCATTTCCGTCTGGTCGCAGATTGCGATCTTGAGGAGGTAGTGATGGGGCGAGCGGAACTGAGTATCCTGCCGGGCATGGGACTCCCGCACACGATGAGCGAGGCCGAGTACGTCGCGCTTCCCGAGGATCTGTCCCGGCAGATCGAGATAGTTCACGGCTACGTGATCGTCTGCGAGTCGCCGACACCGCAGCATCAGCGCGTATCGCGTCACTTGGCCACCGCGCTTGAGTCTGCCCGGCCGAAGGAGCCCTGTACCCGAGTTGAGATGGAAACCGATGTTGTCCTATGGCGGGTTCCCAAGTACACGTTCCGGCGCCCCGACGTGGTGGTCTACCGTTGCAAGGAAGACCGCAACGCCAAGCCCGAGGCGTCCGATGTTGTGCTGGTGATCGAGGTCTCGTCCCCGTCCACCGAGCGGGAAGACCTCGTGGACAAGATGGCCCAGTACGCGACCGCCGGCATCCCGGCCTACCTGGTGATCCGGATGTCGGAGGAGGGCGGCATTATCGATGCCCGGGAGTTTCACCTGGACGCGGCGACCCGCCAGTACCGGCCGGAAGCCGTTCTTGAGTACGGGGTCACGCTGACGTATCCGTTCAAGGTCGCGGTGCCGTTCGAGGAACTGACGGAGTAGCCCACCATAGCGAAGGGCCGGACGACCTGCAGCGGTCAGCGGGCCGAGGCGGCGAGATCGATGCCGAGACCGATCAAGGTGGCGCCAAGGACTCGTTCGAGGCGGCGGCGGATCGTGGCCCGCGACAGCCAGCGGCCCGCCCGGGACGCGAGGAGGACGACGCCGGTGCAGTAGGAACCGTCGATGACGACCTGGATGGCGGCGAGCACGGCGGTCGCGGCGAGCAGGTCGCCGTGGCGGGGGAGGAACTGCGGGAAGAAGGAGAATGCGAAGACCGCCGCCTTGGGGTTGGCGGCGACGGTGACCAGCGACGCGCGGAAGGCGGCCAGCGGGGTCTGGCCTGACGCCACCCGCGGGCCGAGGGCGGCAGGCTCGCCGTCACCGCGCTTCGCGTTGCGCCACGCGGTCACTCCCAGGTAGACGAGGACGGCGGCGCCGATCACGTGCATGGCGATGTAGAGAACCTGGTTGGCGCGCAGCAGGGTGGTCAGCCCCGCTCCGGCGGCCATGGCCCAGCAGAAGACGCCGATCTCGTTCCCGGCGACGACGGCCAGGCCGGCCTTGCGGCCGTCGCGCACCGTCCTGTGCAGGAACAGCGCGGTCGCCGGCCCCGGCAGCGCGGCCAGGACCAGGCATGCGGCGACGAACTCCGGCAAAAGCTGCACGACATGACTCATGCAGTCATTAAACCCGACGTCCCCGGCAGGCCCTCGATGAACAGCAGCCTCCGCTCTAGTGCGTCCCGGCGGATCTCAAGGGCCCGCGCGTATTCGGGCGAGGCATACCATTGCCGGACCCTGGCCATGGACGGGAACTCGACGATGACGATCCTGCGCTCGTCCGGCCAGTCGCCCTCGGCCGCCTCCGGCCGGGCGCCACGCGCCAGGTATCGGCCTCCGTACCGCGCGATCGACGCCGCGGCGGCCTTCCTGTAGGCGTCCCCGGCCTGCTCGTCGAGCACCCGGACCTCGGAGACAACGTATGCGGGCATACAAGTACCTTAACTTCCCGAGGTGCTCGGCCCCGCCGCCGTTCCGGCTCAGGAACTCTTCGCCCGCGTCCCGCCCGATCACGTTCGGGCCGCGGCGCAGGCCCTGCGGGAACTCGCCTAGATTCCGCCCCGATGACCGCCACCGGCGAGGCACGCGTCGCCCGCGAGGGCGAGCAGCGCGCCGCTGATGCCCTCGCCGATCCGCGGCGCGACCGCCCGCGCCTTCCGCCCCTTCGACTTGAACAAGCCCCTGTTTCCCCGGGCCGCCTCGACTCCTCCCTGGGTGTACTGCAACGCGCCGATGACCAGCAGTGCCCAGCCGGCGGCCGTCAGGTCCACGGCGGGGAAGGCGGCGGCGAGGTGCTCCCGTAGGCCCTGGCCCTGCCACGGCCCGGCGCTCTGGACGTATTCCATCGGATCGGGCTGTCCCGGAGACCGGCTGAGGAAAATGGGAACCATTCGTACCGCACCCTCTACGGCCTGTCGCCGGATGGTGTCGGGCTCGCCAGCTGGCGCGTGGGGCGCGGCCGGGCCGGGCCTGGGAAGCGCCCCGTCGATGTACCGGGCTCCGATGCTAGCCGCGAAGAGGATCCCCGCCGCGAACCCCTCCATGATCGGTTGCCGGATCCCGGCATACCCGGGTTGCGTCTCCAGGGTGTCGGACTGCTTGAGCAGCAGCGCCGCGCCGCCGACGATCCCCCAGCCGACACCGGCCGGGTCGGCGTTGCCGCACGGGAACCCCGCCAGCTCCGCGCCCCAGCGGTCGAAGTCGGCCCCCTTGCCCGGATCCTCGGTACGGGCCGTCTCATACAGCGCGCGGAAGGCCTCTTCCGGCAGGGGGCTCTCGACCATGCGCGAAGCATATATCTCCGGATCAGGCGAGGATCTTGGCCATCCGGTAGTTATGGAGCCGAACCCCGCGGAGGACCATGTCCTGGCGTTCGGTCACCGTGAAGCCCTTGCGCTCGAAGAAGCGCCGGGCCAGCTCGCTGGCCTCCGTGTACAGCCGCTCGATGTCCTGGCCGCGGGCTGCGGCCTCGAGCGCGTCGTACAGCCGCGACGCGACACCGCGCCCCGCCGCTTCCGGGGCGCTGAACAGGCGGTCGATGTGCCCGTCCGGCTCCAGGTCAATGAACGCGACCACGCGGCCCGACTCGCCTTCGGCCACCAGGACCAGCCGGCCATCGCCGGAACGCCGGTGTTCCTTCTCGGCGTCCCACCGCCCGGGAACCCAGGCCCTCACCTGCTCGGGCGTGTAATCGGAGAGCGCCACCTCGCGGACGGAACGGTAGAAGACATCGGCCACGTCCCCGGCATCCCGCCGCCGGTACCCCCTGATGGTTACATCCACAAGCATAAAACCATCATGGCATCCGTATGAAAGTGCCGTTGCTACGGCAATTACCGTAGCAACGCGCCGTTGACGCCAGGTCAACCCGGGTCTGTCAAGTTAACGCTGGCGGGGGAGGGGCTCGCGGAGTGGTTCGCCGGGTGGCCGGGGACTCGCCGCGGCGGGACGAATAGAGAGGCCTGGGGGATGGGGGAGTCGCCGCGATCCGTTCGGTATCAAGGGTTGTGGTTTTGTCGTGGGCGGACGCACGGGGAAGCACGGGCTTACCTGGCGAGCTCGGCTGGCTCGTCCAGCCGCGTCAGCTTCCGCGGGTTGGCCATCGCGTAGATCCGGGTGATCCGGCCGCCGTCCACCACGAGGCTCACCGCGGCCCGCTGGCCGTTGACCTCGACCTGGGCCGCGGGCGCGCCGTTGAGCCACACGGCCGTCGCCCGGAACGTTCCCGCCACGCGGGTCGCGCGGGCCAGCAGCTTCGCCACCACGCCGGCCCCGCGGATCGGAGCCCTGGCCGCCGGCACGATCCCGCCGCCATCGGCGACCAGCACCACGTCCGGCGCCAAGACCTCCATCAGCTCCCGCAGCTGCCCGGTCCGCAACGCGGCCAGGAACCGGTCCACCACGGCCTGCTGCTCGGACCGGCTCACCCGCACCCGCGGCCGACGGGCCGCCACGTGGTCGCGGGCCCGGCGCGCGATCTGCCGCACGGCGGCCTCGGACTTGCCGATGGCCCCGGCGATCTCGTCGTAGGGGACCTCGAAGACCTCGCGGAGCACGAACACCGCCCGCTCCGCCGGCCCGAGCGTTTCCAGCACGGTCAGCATCGCGATCGAGACGCTTTCGGCGAGCTCGACGTCCTCGGCGACGTCGGGGCTGGTCAGCAGCGGTTCCGGCAGCCACTCGCCGACGTAGTCCTCGCGGAGGCGCGACAGGGCCCGCAGGCGGTTGAGCGCCTGCCGGGTGACGACCCGCACCAGGTAGGCCCGCGGGTCATGGACCTGCGAGCGTTCGGCGCTGGCCCACCGCAGCCAGGACTCCTGCAGCACGTCCTCCGCGTCGGCCGCCGAGCCCAGGATCTCGTAGGCGACCGTGAACAGCAGGCCGCGGTGGGCGACGAACGGATCCTCGCTCATGCGGTCAGCGGGATCTCGCACGCGTCGGAGAAGCCCTGGGAGGTGACCCCGAGCGCGACGTTGTTCCTGCTCCCCATGTCGGCGAAGGCGATGTACGCGGTGAGTTCCACCAGCGCGGCAGGGCCGAGCCGGTCGCGCAGGCGCGCCGACAGCTCGTCGGTGACGGTCGGCGGCGTGTCCGTCATGGCCTCGGCGTACTCCAGCACGTCCCGCTCCAGCGGCGTGAACGCCTCGCAATCGCGCCAGCGCGGCACCTGGCTCGCCTTCGTCATGTCCAGGTCCTGGTTCAGCGCCTGGAAGTAGTTGGCGTCGAGGCACCAGCTGCACCCGATCTTCGCCGCGACGGCCATGTGCGCGAATGTCTTGAGGCTCGCGTCGGCCGCATCCCACGCGGCCACCTTGGCCGAGAGGTCCAGGCTGGCCTGGGCGACCTTCGGGTTGTGCCACGCCACCTCGACAGGCTCGGGCACGGCGCCGAACTGCCTGGCCATGTTCTCGCTGAGCTCGGCGGGAAGTTCCGCCTTCGGAACCCGTAGCGCCATGATGTCCTCCTCGAACGATTTTCCTGTTCGCCCTTCACCATGAAGACACCGCCGGGCACGAGAACGTGACAGCGCGGAGCTGGAGACGGCACGGGGGAGTGAGTCGGCGAACTCCGCATCCCAGGCGCGGCCGTTTGGGTATGTCATCTGGCCTGGCGTCCACGCTGGATGTAATCCCACATCTCCGGCGGGGCGACTCTGGGTGATCGCCGGAGCTTATCCTCGTGCTCAGCCCACATGGTCTGCCATGCCTTACCCGCGGCCTTCCTTATGCCGGCGTTATCGCCGATGAACAGCCCGGTCAGCTCATCCCACCGGCTGATCAGCCGCTGGACGGCGGGATCGGTGGGATCGGTGCCGGCGTCCATGGCTGCCCGTACTTCGCCGAGCAGCTGAGGCCAGGCGTCGAGGCCTTCTTGCCAGCGTTCCTCACCGACCGTTTCGCGCCGTCGGGTGAACCAGTCACGCTGATCGCTGGTGAGCTGCTCTTCGAACATCGTCATCTTCCCGATCACCTCCAGGAGCAGACTCACGTCCGCGCCGTCGTTGTTTTCCCGTTCGAGTGCGTCCAGCACCCGGGACAGCCGGTCACGCAGTTCCAGCCGCCGCCGTAGATCCGCTTCCACCGCCCTGAGGTGCCGGCGCAGTGTTTCCCGCGGCGACGGCGCATCGCCTGCCAGCAGCGCGGCAATCTCGTCCAGGCCCAGGCCCGTCTGCCGTAGCGCGAGGACCTGGTATAGCCGAGTCACATCACCGCTGGCATACACGCGGTGTCCTGTTACGGTGCGCTGCGGGCTGACCAGGCCGACCTCCTCCCAGTGATGCAGGGTCCTCACCGTCAGCCCTGTAGCCCTGGCGAGTTCGCCGACCTTCCACTGCCGTGCACCTGCCGTCATGTCCTTGACGCTACGACCTCACGCTGCGTGAGGTGCAAATCGTGCCCTCGACACCTTTAGTAGGCGCGTCCGAACAAGACCCGCTTGCCGTATGCCGAAGGCCCGTCGCAGCGCATGCAAGTGCCGGTACCTGGAGCGTCAGAGCCGCCGCAGCGCGCCTTCGGCGCGCAGGTCGGCGAGCGTAGGGTAGCCATCGACGGCCATGATCAGGTCCGCCTCGGCCAGCAGCGATCGCAGCACGTGCACGATGCCGTCGGTGCCGCCTACCGCGAGCCCGTAGGCGTACGGGCGGCCGACGCCGACCGCCGTGGCGCCGAGGGCGAGCGCCTTGATCACGTCGGCGCCGGAGCGGATGCCGGAGTCGAACAGTACCGGCAGCCCGTCGGCGGCCGCCACCACCTCGGGCAGGGCTTGGAGTGCCGGGAGGCCTCCGTTCGCCTGCCGGCCGCCGTGGTTGGAGCAATAGATCGCGTCCACGCCGCCGTCTTTGGCCCGGCGGACGTCCTCGGGTGCGCAGATGCCCTTGAGGATGAGCGGTAGCGAGGTCATCGACCGAAGCCACGGCAGGTCCTCCCACGTGAGGGGGTTGCCGAAGATCCCCGCCCACTCCAGGACGGCCGCGCGCATGTCCTCTTCGGGGGGCTTGGCCAGCCGGGCACGGAAGACCGGGTCGGAGGTGTAGTTGGCGAGGGCGTGGCCACGCAATTGCGGGAAGTTGCTCGCGGCCAGGTCACGCGGACGCCACCCGGTGATCCAGGTGTCCAGGGTCACCACGATCCCCTTGAACCCGGCGGCCTCCGCCCGGTGCACCAGGCTCTCGGCCAGCGCCCGGTCGGTCGGGGTGTACAGCTGGAAGAAGCCGGGGGTGTCGCCGAACTCCGCGGCCACCTGCTCCATCGGATCCACGGTCAGCGTGGAGGCGACCATCGGCACGCCGCTCTTCGCGGCGGCGCGGGCGGTGGCCAGGTCGCCGTGTCCGTCCTGCGCGCACAACCCGATCACCCCGATCGGCGCCATGAACAACGGCGACGGGAGCCGCAGCCCGAAAAGGTCCACCTCCAGGTCGCGTTTCGCGGCGCCGACCATCATCCGCGGCACCAGCCCCCACCCGCCGAACGCCGACACGTTCGACCGCTGGGTGGCCTCGTCCCCGGCGCCGCCCGCCACATACGACAGCACCGACGGCGGCAGCGCCGCCTCAGCCCGCGCCTGAAGTGCGGGAAAGTCCATCGGCATCGTCGGCAGCACGCCGAAAAGCCCGTTGAAATAGATCTCGAGCTGGTAATCCCCGTACTGTTCCCTGGAGCTCATGTCCGCCATGGCTGGGAAACTAGCAGTTCAGGTTCGGCCGGGCATTGAGCCGGGCCGCCTGCCGCATGAGATGGTCGCGCTCGGGAAGGTTCGGCGCCTGCCGGGCTGCTTCGGCGTACAGGCGTGCCGCCGTAGCCAGGTTCCCGTGCCGTTCGTGAGTTATTGTCAAGACCTGTGGATCAAGAAGTTTTAGGCAGCTTCGGCGACCTCGACTTCGGCAGCTTTTCCTGCCTGATTGTCCGTTTCGGATCGCTCCACCAGCACGCCGTTCCTGAAC
>JAFMRC010000518.1 GCA_017354375.1 Nocardiopsaceae bacterium
GTGCTGGAGGCCGCCGACCGGGCCGCCGCGGAGGACTCCCGCGCTCGCCGCGCCGAGGAACGGGCCCGCGCCGCCATCCCCGCCGACCGCGAGGATCTGCGGACGGCCGAGGTGGCGGAACTGCGCGCCGCGGGGGAGGAGCAGCAGGAACGGCTGGGCCGGCTTGATGCGCTGCGCGCGGTTGCGCGGCAGGCGGCCGACGAGGAGAAGGCGGCGGACGCCGCCAGGAAGCGGGCGGATCGCCTCGAAGCGGAACTCGCAACCGCCCAGGCCGAGGCCACCGCGCTGCAGGCGGAGCGTGCAAGGGTCGCCGCGGAACGCGACGCCGCCAGCCGGGCGGCCGAGGCCCTGCCGTTCGCGCAGGCCAGCGCCGACGCCGCCCGGAGCGTGGCCACCGACTCGGCGGCGCTGGTCGCCGAGCACGGGACGCGGCAGCGGCTACGCGAAGACCACCTGGCCAAGCGGGGAAAGGCCATCGGCCTGCGTGAGGAAGCCGGGCGGCTGCGCGAGGCGCGGATCGACGGCATGAGCGCTGAACTCGCGGCCAGGCTCGTCGACGGATCCCCATGCCCGGTCTGCGGCTCCCTCGACCACCCCGATCCAAAGGAGCCGACGTTCGAGCCGGTTACCCGCGAACGGGAGGAAGAGGCCTACGCCGCCGCGGGCGAGGCAGCCGACGAGGCGGACAAGGCAGGGCAGAAGGTTGCCGCCGCCGACGCGAAGATCGCCGACCTCACCCGGCGGCTGACGGACGCGGGCTGGACCGTGCCGGAGGCCGCAGACGCGCTCGCCGATGTAGCCCGCGAGGCCGCCGACGGCGCCTCGCGACTGGAAGCCGAGGCCGCCGAGGTCAAGGCCGCGGCAGCGGCACTGTCCGGCTTGCAGCGCACTCTCGACGACCTGGACAAGGCCATCGCCGGCGCCGAGCGGAAGCAGGCCGAGCTCGGCGAGCAGCGCGCCGCCGCCCTGGCTGAGGCCGAGGGTGCCACCGGTCGTGCCTCCGAGGCCCGCCGGGCGCTGTCCGGGCAGCTCGGCGGCGCGCCCGACCTCGATACGGCACTGGCGGCCACCCGGGACCTGGCCGACGCGCTCGCCGCCGCGGCCGCCGCGGCCGAGGAGACGGCGCGCACCGCAGCCGAGGCTCGGGAAGAACACGGCCGGGCGGTAGCCGCCACCGTCGACGTCGGCTTTGGCGGGGCTTCCGCCGCCAGGGACGCGTTCAGGGAGCCGGAGTGGCGCGCCGAAGCCGCCGAGCGCATCAAGCGGCACGAGGCCGAGGTCGAGGCGGTCGCCAGTCAGCTCGCCGATCCCGACCTCGACGTCCCGATGGACCCGCCCGCCCCGGTCGCCGAGCGGGCCGAGACCGCGAACCAGGCGCAGCGCGCGCACTCCGAAGCGGTCACCGCACACGGGCGGGTGCAGCACACCGTCGAGCAGTTGCGGCTGCTGCGGCCACAGCTCACCGATGCCCTCAGCGCGCTTGAGCCGCTCCGGGCGCGGGCCGACCAGGCCCGCCAGCTCGCCGACCTGGCGGGCGGGCTCGGCGCCAACCAGTACAAGATGACCCTGTCCAGCTTCGTGCTCGCCGCGCGCCTGGAGGAGGTCGCCATTGCCGCCAGCCAGCGGCTGGCCGCAATGACCGCGGGCCGCTACACCCTGGCCCACACCGACGCGCGCAAGGGCGGTGGCAGGGCCGGCCTCGGCTTGCTGGCTTGCGACGCCTGGACCGGCCAGGACCGGGACACGAGCACGCTGTCCGGCGGCGAGACCTTCCTCGCCAGCCTGGCGCTCGCGCTCGGACTGGCCGACGTCGTCACCCAGGAGTCCGCGGGCACCCCGATGGAGGCGCTGTTCGTGGACGAGGGGTTCGGCACCCTGGATGAGGACACGCTTGAGGAGGTGATGACGGTACTGGACAACCTGCGCGCGGGCGGCCGGATCGTCGGCGTGGTCAGCCACGTCGGTGAACTGCGCCAGCGCATCCCCGCTCAGGTCCACGTCCGCAAGGGCCACCACGGCAGCCACGTTTCCGTGACGGCCGGATAACGTCGGCCAGCCCGGGTGCCGGCCAGTCCGGGTCGCTGTCATGCCGGATAACTCTTCGGACCCTTGGTGTAGGTGCGGCCGGAGGGTGCCTGCCATTGGTGCCAGCCGGGCTGGGGCTGGGTGACGGTCCAGCCCCTGGACTGCTTGACCTTGTGGCAGCGCCTGGATCGCATGGCGCCGTTGCAGCCGTCCGTGGCTCCGCCTTCGTGCCAGGGGACCGTGTGCTCGAAGTCGCACTGGGTGGCATTGTGGGAGCATCCGGTGAAGGAGCACTCGCCGTCGCGTACCTGGACCAGGTGCCGGAGCAGGTCACCGGGAGCGTACGCGTCCGTTGCGTACCTGTGGTCGCATTCGTGCAGCGGGATCTTGTGCATGTCCACGCGGTACCGCCTGCTCCCGGGCTGCCCGCCTCCGGCGTGCCGGTTCCCGGGGACGCTGAGGATCCAGCTCCCGTAGCCGCCGTCGGGTCCGGGCCTGGTCATGTCGCGGGTGAAGCCCCATCCGGTGGTGCTCCGTCCGGTGCCGGGCGGGCCGTCGCGGGCCAGGCCCGATCCGGCGCCCTTGCCCCGGATGAGCCGGGCGCATCCGTGGCCGACGGCGTGGCCCTGCTCGTCGGTGATTATCTCCAGCCTTAATTAGTGTGTCTTGAACGTCCATCACGAGCGTTCTCACCTGCCCGGATGAGGGCCGATCTGTGGTT
>JAFMRC010000281.1 GCA_017354375.1 Nocardiopsaceae bacterium
CTCCAGTTCCGGCAGCGTCGGCTCGGTCATGGGTACTCCTTCGCCTGGTTGTAACTGTTGCAACCAGACTCCCATCTTAAGCAGCCCAAACGTGGGAGGCCTACGAACGTGTCGCACACCCGGTGGCTATGGGGAGAATGGGGGCATGGGAATTGACCTGACCGAGGCGGTCATCGCGCGCCGGCACCGGGTGCCGCTGCCCGAAGCCGAGCCTGGGGACGGTGCGGCGGTTGCCCGGCAGCTGGATGCGGCGCTCATGTCGGCCGGGTTCAAGCTGTCGCGCGAGCTGTTCACCGGCCTGTCCTGCCTGCCCGCGGGGCAGGTCATGGACCTCGGCGTGACGGTGCTGCGGGCCGTGCGCGTCATGGCCGGCGATCACGTCGAGCATAACCCGTACTTCATCGACTTCCCGGCCAACGTGCCGGAGACGCTGGAGTTCTGGGCCGAGCTGGCGGAACGGGCCCTCGCGGGCGGCGCCGTCCCGGACGGCGCGCTCGTGGACATCGGCGACGGCGAGATGGCCTGGGCGGGGAACCTGCTCAGCCTGCCCGGCTACGGGACGGCGGCGCACGCATACGAGGACATGCTGGCCGCGCACGAGGCCCTGGCCACGTCGGCCGGGGACCGGATCACGGTCCTGCACGCGGGCGGGACGCTCCAGTCCGAGGTAGCGTCGCTGTTCCTGGACCTGGCCGGGTCCACGGTGCCGTTGCCCAGGGAGGACGTGGCGCTGCTCGGGGTGCTCGCCGCTGAGTGCGCGGACGGGCCGCGCCCGGAGGCGATCCCGGTGCGGGAGAACCGCGCCGTCATCAACCAGGTCGCGCTGGCTCACGGTAACCCGCTGCTCGTCGACACGGTGACGGACGTGCTGCGGCTGGCCGCGGCGGCGTCCGGCGGGGACGCGACGCTGGAGACCGCGACGCGGTTCCGGTCGTTCAGCCGCCGCGAGCGGCGGGTGATCATGGCCGCGCTGGACGGCGTGGTGAGCGCCAGCGCCGCGAAACTCGGCGACGTCCCGCGGTACGCCGAGCGGTGGAAGCGAATCGGCGAGCGCCTCCACCCGCATGAGTACCCGGCGTTCCCGGCCGCGCGGCGCGTGTTCGCGGTCGCGCGCGGCGAGGAGAAGATCCCGTCGCTGGCGGCCGAGGCCGAGCGGCGCTTCCGGTCCGGGGTCCCGGCCGAGGCTGCCCGGTTGCTGGCGCGCTCCCCCGGGCTCATGTTCCGGTCGCTGGACCGGCTACTGCGCTCCTGCGACGGGTCGCAGGCCGATGACATCCTGGCGCTGGCCGCGCGGACCGCTCCCGAGGTCTCGGGACGAGTCCTGCTGTCGGCGCGGGAGCACTTCCAGAACCGGGGCAAGCTCGACCGGGCCGGGCGGCCGCGGATCTTTCCCGGCCGCAGCGGCCGGACGTGGGTCGCTCCGGAGTCCCGGGCCGGCCTGGATCCGGCGATCCGGGATGAGGTGCTGGCCCTGCTGGATGAGACGGTCGCGTCCCGGCTCCCGGAGACGGGACGGCTCATCGTCGACCCGGCCCTCATGGGCGTGGCGCTTCCCCTGACCGGCAAGCCCGCCGCGCCGGGCATCGGAGTGCTGCCGCGCGGCTCGGTGACCGAGGTGGTGCCCGCGGAGCAGGACGTGCTGACGTTCTTCACGTACTGGCGGCAGGTGTCGCGACGTACGGACTACGACCTGTCGGCCCAGATGACGACGCGGGACTTCACCCGCAACACCGCCGTCTCGTGGCTCAACTACAACAGCGGCGACGGGGCGGTCACCTACTCCGGCGACATCACCAGCGCGCCGGAAGGAGCGACCGAGTTCATCTCCGCCGACCTGCGGCGGGTGACCATGGACGTCCTCATCCCGCAGGTGCACATCTACGCGGGCGAGGGCTTCGACAAGGCGGCGGAGGCCTTCTTCGGCTACATGCTGCGCGAACGCGACCAGAAGGGCGCCCCGTTCGAGGCCGCGACGGTCCGGATGAAGTCCGACCTGCGCGGCTCGGGCCGGGTCGCGCTGCCGCTCGCGTTCACCCGCGGCGAGGACGGCGGCTGGCGGGCCAAGTGGCTGCACTTCTACCTGCGGGGCTACCCGTCGATGAACATCGCCGAGGAGCACAAGGCGACCGCCGGGCTGCTGGTCCGGAGCGTGCTGGAACGGGAGTACCTGCAGGTTCGCTACCTGACGTCCCTGTGGTCCCGGCGGACGCCGGACGGGAAGGCGCACCTCGCCTCCACGGACTCCGAAGCCGCGGAGGCGGCGGCCGGGGCGTCCGGCCCGGTCACCTATCTCGGGCTCGGCCGGCCCGAGGGACTGCCCGGCGACGCGACCGTCTTCACCCCGGAGAACCTGGGAGGCGTGATTCCGGACTGAACGCTAAGATGGTGGCCAGCGAGGCCATGGGACCGCTTCCTTCTCAATGTGGAAGCCTGGGGGCCTCCGGCTGGAGGCCTCCAGGTGGGTTCGAAACCTTTAGCGGTCCCGCTTTCCTCGCGCCGGGGACGGTGGGGACGAGGGCAGTCGCCACCATCCGTTCGGGATGAAAAGGGTTTTCAGGACAGTTCGCGTTTGAGGATCTTGCCGGTGGCGGTCATCGGGAGGGAATCGACGACCTGCACGACCCGCGGGTACTTGTAGGCGGCCATGTTCGCCTTGGACCACGCGACCAGCTCCTCGCCGGTTGCGGCGGCGCCCGGGTTGAGGATCACGAACGCCTTGACCTCCTCGCCGCGGGTGGCGTCCGGGACGCCGATGACCGCGGCCAGCGAGACCGCGGGGTGGGTCATCAGCACCTCCTCGACCTCGCGCGGGTAGACGTTGTAGCCGCCGCGGATGATGAGGTCCTTGGTGCGGTCGACGATGTAGTACCAGCCGTCGGCGTCACGGCGGGCCAGGTCGCCGGAGCGGAACCAGCCGCCGGGGCCGATCACGGCGGCGGTCGCCTCGGGGTGCTTGTAGTAGCCCTTCATGACGTTCGTGCCCCGGATCACGATCTCCCCGACCGCCTCGGGACCCGGTTCCACCGGATTCCAGGTGCCTGGCTCGACGAGGTCCATCTCCACGCCGGGGACCGGAACGCCGATCGAGCCGGGCCGGGCGGGCTCGCCCAGGACGCTGAACGACGCCACCGGCGAGGTCTCCGACAGGCCGTAGCCCTCCAGGATCGTGATGCCGAACTTCGCCTCGAACGCTCTGTGGATCTCCACCGGCAGCGCCGAGCCGCCGGAGATCGCGATCCGCAGGTTGCCGCGCAGTTCCGCGACGTCGATCGCGTCGTCGGCCTCGTCCAGGGCGTTCAGCAGGCCCCAGTACATGGTCGGGACGCCGGCGAAGTGGGTGACCTTCTCCTTCCGCATCAGGGCGAGCGCCGCGCTCGGCTCGAAGCGGGGCAGCATGACCAGGGTCCCGCCGTAGCACAGCACGCCGTTCTGCACCGACGTCTGGCCGAACGCGTGGAACAGCGGCAGCACCGCCAGCGCCGTGTCCGGGCGGTCGGCTCTGGAGTCCATCGTCTGCGCGCCGATGAGGACGTTGTCGCGCAGGTTGCGGTGCCGCAGCTCGGCGCCCTTGGGCTGGCCGGTGGTGCCGGAAGTGTAGAGGATGACCGCGGTGTCGTCCTCGTCGGTCGCGATGGTCTCGAACTCCGGCGGCGCGGACGCGAGCGCCTGGGTGAGCGTCTCGGTGCCCTCGATCGGCGACGGCGCGGCCAGGTCGGCGGTCATGACCCAGAAGTGCTCGCAGCGCGGCGCGTCGCCGAAGCCGGCGTGGCCCTCCTTCGCCATCGGCAGCTCCGGAGTGCCCTCGAAGCACAGGTAGGCCTTCGCGTCGGAGTCATCCAGGTGGTAGGCGACCTCGCGGGCCTTCAGCAGCACGTTGAGCGGCACGACTGTCGCGCCGGCCTTCAGGATGCCAAAGTAGGCGACGGTGAAGTGCGGGACGTTCGGGCAGGTCAGCGCCACCTTGTCGCCCGGCCCTATCCCCCGGGCCGCGAGCGCGCCGGCGACCTGGCTGGCCAGGGCGTCGACCTGGGCGTAGCTGAGCCGGATGTCCCCCAGGACGATGGCGTCACGGTCCGGGTGCGCGGCGGCACCGGCCTCCAGCAGGGATGCGAGGTTGTAGCGCGTAGTCACGGGGACCATTGTGGCCTATTGGCGCGGGTAGCCGTCAGTCGGTGCCGGACTCCAGGGCAACGTGGTCGAGCAGCTCGTCGGTCTTGGAGACCCGTCCGCGGGAGGCGATCGCCGCGGCCGCCCCGACCCCCGTGTTTTCCCAGCTGGCCAGCTCCTCGGCGGTGATCAGCGGGACCGGCTCCTCCTCGCCGGTCAGGGCCGGGTGCGGGCCGCCGAGCATGCCCAGGCCCGCGTACTGCTCCAGCTTGGCGCGGGAGTCGGCGATGTCGAGGTTGCGCATGGTCAGCTGGCCGATGCGGTCGGACGGCCCGAACGCGGAGTCCTCGGTCCGCTCCATCGACAGCTTGTCCGGGTGGTAGCTGAACGCCGGGCCGGCCGTGTCCAGGATCGAGTAGTCCTCGCCGCGGCGCAGCCGCAGCGTCACCTCGCCGGTGACCGCGGTGGCGACCCAGCGCTGCAGCGACTCGCGCACCATCAGCGCCTGCGGGTCCAGCCACCGGCCCTCGTACAGCAGCCGGCCGAGCCTGCGGCCCTCGACGTGGTAGCTGTCGAGGGTGTCCTCGTTGTGGATCGCGTTGACCAGGCGCTCGTAGGCGGCATGCAGCAGCGCCATGCCCGGCGCCTCATAGATGCCGCGGCTCTTGGCCTCGATGATCCGGTTCTCGATCTGATCGGACATGCCCAGGCCGTGCCGGCCGCCGATCGCGTTGGCCTCGTACACCAGGTCCACCGGGGAGGGGAACGCCTTGCCGTTGAGGGTCACCGGACGGCCCTGCTCGAACCCGACCGTCACGTCCTCGGCCGGGATCTCCACGTCGGGATCCCAGAACCGCACGCCCATGATCGGCTGGACGATCTCGATGCCGTTGTCGAGGTGTTCGAGGGACTTGGCCTCGTGCGTGGCGCCCCAGATATTGGCGTCGGTCGAGTACGCCTTCTCGCTGCTGGCCCGGTAGGGCAGGTCACGGGCGGCCAGCCACTCCGACATCTCCTTGCGCCCGCCGAGCTCGCCGACGAACTCCGCGTCCAGCCACGGCTTGTAGATCCGCAGGGCCGGGTTGGCGAGCAGGCCGTAACGGTAGAACCGCTCGATGTCGTTGCCCTTGTAGGTGGAGCCGTCGCCCCAGATCTGCACGTCGTCGGCGAGCATCGCCCGCACCAGCAGGGTGCCGGTGACGGCGCGGCCCAGCGGCGTGGTGTTGAAGTAGGCGCGGCCGGCCGACCGGATGTGGAACGCGCCGCAGGCGATGGCCGCGAGGCCCTCCTCCACCAGGGCGGCCTTGCAGTCGACCAGCCGCGCGCCCTCCGCGCCGTAGGCCTCGGCGCGGCCCGGCACCGCCGCGATGTCCGGCTCGTCGTACTGGCCGAGGTCAGCGGTGTAGGTGAACGGCACCGCGCCCTTCTCGCGCATCCAGGCGACCGCGACCGAGGTGTCGAGGCCGCCGGAGAAGGCGATGCCGACGCGTTCACCGACGGGCAGGGAGCTGAGCACCTTGGACATGCCACAAGTATATGCATACTACTGAATAAAAATCCAATCCATCATCCCGAACGGGTCGTGGTGACTCCTCACCGCCCTGGTTCCTGGGCTCGGCATCTACCACGTGACCGGGAGGGCCTCGAGGCCGCCGGTCAGGCGGTCGTCGCACCAGCGCAGCTCGTCGCGGGCGGCGGCCAGCCGCAGGCCGGGCAGGCGGGCCGGGATGCGGCTGAACGCCTCCTGCAGCTCGACCCGGGCGAGGCTGGCGCCGACGCAGTAGTGCATGCCGTGGCCGAACGTCAGGTGCGGATTGGCCTCGCGGGTGATGTCGAAGGCGCCAGGCTCACCGAACACCCGCGGGTCACGGTTGGCGGCCCCCGAGGCGAGGATGATGGCGTCCCCGGCGGGAATGGTCACGCCGCCGACGGTGATGTCGGAGTGCGCGTAGCGGAGCAGGCCGCCGGTCGTGCTGAGGCTGGAGGCACGCAGGATCTCCTCGACCGCGCCCGGGACGAGGTCGGGATTGGCGCGCAGGTCTGCCAGCTGCGCGGGATGGTCGAGCAGCATCAGCAGGCCGAGGTCGAGGCGGGTGACCGTGGTCTCGTGCCCGGCGAACAGCAGCATGGCGGCCAGGCCCGCGACGGCGCCGTCGGACATCCCGGTCTTCTCCTGGGCGGCGATCAGGTCACAGATCACGTCCTCGCCGGGGCTGCTGCGCTTGCCCGGCAGCAGCCCGCGCACGTAGGCGACGAGGTCGCGCCGGGCGGCGGCGCCCTTGTCCTGGTCGAAGGAGGTCAGCTCCACCGCCCAGCGGCGGAAGCGCGGGTGATCCTCGTACGGCACGCCTAGCAGCTCGCAGATCACCAGGACGGGCAGCGGAACGGAGAACACCTGGTGCCAGTCGGCGGGCGGGGCGGGCAGGTCGGCGAGCAGCTTCTCCACCAGGTCCCCGACGCGCGGGCGCAGCGCGTTCATGCGGCGGGCGGAAAAGGCCGGGGCCAGCAGTCGCCGCATCTGGCGGTGCTGCTCCCGCTCGGTGGCGTGATCGCCCATCGGCCCGCCGAGCAGGACCGACGTGGACGCGCGCGGGGCGTTGGCCGGGTCGGGATGAGAACGCCCCAGGCGGTCGTCGCCGAACAGGGCGGCGACGTCCTCGTGCCGGGTGACCAGCCAGGCCGGATCCCCGGCGGCGCTGCGCACCCGGGTGACCGGCTGCTCGTCCTGCAGCTCACGGTACCGGGGGGCGATGTCGAGGATGTCGTCGGCGGGCGGGAACGGCAGCGTGTCCATGGGGTCTCCTTCACGGTGCGAATTCACAGGCTTCACAGGCCGAACAGCTTCGCGGCGTTGTCGTGGCAGACGGCGCGCAGCCACGCCGCCGGGAGCCCCGCCCGTTCGGGGGCCTCCAGGGCGTCGGGGTAGGAGTAGGGGATGTTCGGGAAGTCGGTGCCGAGCAGGATCCGGTCACCGAGCGCCTCCAGCCGCGGCAACTCGGCCCTCGGGAACGGTGCCGCCGCCTCGGCAAAGGAGGTGAAAGCCATCGTGGTGTCCAGCATCACGCTCCGGTAGCGCTCGGCAAGGCCGAGGAACTCGGCGTACTCGGGCATGCCGAGGTGGGCGACGACCAGCCGCAGCCGCGGGTGCCGGGCCAGCAGCCTCGCGACCGGCCCCGGCCCGGTGTGCGCGCCGGGGGCCGGCCC
>JAFMRC010000282.1 GCA_017354375.1 Nocardiopsaceae bacterium
CGGCCATCACCTGAACACTGGAGAGACTCCCATCGATCACGTTCCGTTACTAGAAGCCACGCCGTGAATTCTGCATGTTCACGCGTACCTAGCTCTGCACATCAAGCCGTACACCGACAGGGGGCGACGGCCCGGACCGGGAGCGGACCCAGCCGCAGGTCCAGGAGCAGGCGCGGGAGACGTCGCCGGAGGCCGCGCCGGACACCCGAACCGATGACGACCGCCTCTCCCCCGCTGCCGACCGCCTCTCCCCCGCCATGGAACAGCGGGTGAACGCCGTGGTCGAGCAGCGGGTGCAGGAGGCCGTCGGCGACGTCAAGGCCCAGAACGCCGAGCTCCAGCAGCAGCTCGGCGAGGCCAGGGCCGAGAACGCCGAGATCAAGCAGCAGCTGGACGAGACGAACGCGAAGCTCGACCAGGCCCAGCAGCAGCTTGGCGAAACGAACGCGAAGCTCGATGACCAGGGATCGAAGCTGGACGCGATCCTGTCCGCCCTGGGATCCGGCGCGGCCGACCAGGCGACTTCCCGGCAAGAGACCGGGGCGCCGGAGGACCAGGACAAGGCGGACGTGGACCAGCGGGACCTCCAGCACTCCCCCGACCACCCCCAGGACGAGGGCCGCGACCACCCCGACCAGCCCGAACGCCCCGACAAGCCCAGCGCCACAAAGCCCGACCAGCGCAACGACGCGCTCGGCACCGGCGACGGGGATGAACCACGAACCTCACGGGACCAGGGCGCGTCGCTTGGCGAGCGCAAGGACACAGACCAAGGAACCGACACAAAGCAGGTGGAGCTGCCTCGTTGGCGGCGTGCCGTCACGGCAGGGAGTATCGGGGCCGCCAGCACGCTCCTCGGCGCGGCCGACACCGCGACGCAGTTCGCCATGCACGCGACGCCGGAGGGGCTGATCGGCATGGGGGCCATGGTGCTCGGGCTGGCCGCGATGGGCCTGGGCAAAATTGAGAAGCGCAGAAAGGAAAAGCATGATTCCCCGGATTAACGCCAAGCCGGAGAAGGCGCTGCGCGAGGCGCTCTACAGCGTGATGCGCATCGAGGAGGATCAGGTTCCGCCGTCTCTCGCCGCGCTTGAGGACCGGGAACGCGCCGAGGCGCTCGGCCTGGCCGTCATCATCACCGGCTATGTCGCGGTCGATGCGTGCGGTTCGCAGTGGCCCGTCAAGACCAGCGTGCGGCGAATCGCCGAAGACCTGGCGACAACCGGGACGCTCGCCAAGCAGCTGCGCCTGGACCCCGAAGAGATCTACGCGTACCTCTGGCGGACGGTGTTCGGCCGCGAGCGCCTGGAGGACGTGATTTCCGACGAGCCGACGTTCACGCGGCTGCCGGTCATCGTGGCGTCACAAGCCCTTGCCGTCTACGCCCCCAAGGAGATGGGCATGTGGGATTACCTTGACCGGATCGAGGCAGCGATCGAGACGGCCTCGGCGCTGGACCCGGTGGTACTCCCCGCGGCCGTGATGCGCGCCTACATGCCGCAGCCGGAGTAGGCCGCTGAGGGAAATCCGGGGAGCAGGTAGCTCCGGGGAGCAGGTAGCACGGCATGACCAGACCGGGCGCGGTACAGGGATGGCGCTCGTCCGGCCCGGGTGGGGTATGCGCGACCCGGGGCAGGACACATGTCCGGTTCTGCGGTGGTATGCCCGAGGCGTAGGGGCGTGCCAGGCGGGGTCCGCCGAAGAGCCGCCAGCCGACCAGAGACGCTCGATTACGCAATTGGGCGCGCTATGGTGCGCTCGATTGCGTAATCGAGCGCCCTGCAGCATCAACTGGACGCGTGGCCGGACCCGCCGGATACCCCGGCGGGTATTCCAGAAGGTTCGAGCGGGAGTGTGGTTCACCGAATCGCGTGGAGACGCGTGGTCTCCGGATGGGGTAGTGCGCAATTCTTCGGGCCGGAAGGCGGGAACTAAAGGTCAGCGCGACGCGCACCCTCGAACCGGAGAAGGTGGGCCAAGTCAGGTAGCCCGGACGACAGGTAGCATTCCGGTCGATGAGCGATTGTGACTGGCGGCCCGACATGCTCGGGTCGGGCTACGACCAGCATGTTCTCAATCTCGGGGCCGACCCGGACGGGGAGGGGGCCGTCGAGGCCGTGCTCGTCCGGCGCGCGCAGCGGCCGGGCGAGGTCGTCCGCGGGGCCGTGCTGTACGTCCACGGCTTCTCCGACTACTTCTTCCAGGCCCCGTTCGCCGACTTCTTCGCCGAGCGGGGCCTGCGGTTCTACGCGCTGGACCTGCGCAAGTGCGGCAGGGCCCGCCGCCAGGGCCAGACCGCGCACTACGTGTCCGACCTCGCTTTCTACGATGACGAGCTGGACCGGAGCCTGGAGATCGTCGCAGGCTCTCACCCGGGCCAGCCGGTGATCGTCGCGGGCCATTCCACCGGTGGCCTGGTCGTCCCGTTGTGGCTGCACCGGCGACGGCTGGCCGGGCGGAGCGAACCCGTCGCCGGCGCCGTGCTGAACAGCCCCTGGCTCGACCTGCAGGGCGGCTGGGTGCTGCGCGGCCCCGTTACGCAGATGCTGCGGCTGCAGGCGACGATAACGCCCTTCCGCGCGATCAAGCTCCGTCCCGGCGTCTACGGGCAGACGCTGCACGTGAGCGGCACCGGCGAGTGGGAGTTCGACACGACCCTCAAGCCCCTCGACGGCTTCCCGGTGACCGCCGGTTGGCTCAACGCCGTCCGGCGCGCCCACGCGCGCATTCACCGTGGCATCGAGACCGGGGTTCCGACGCTCGTCCTCCGGTCGGGCCGGTCTCTTTTCTCCCGTCGCTACTCCCCGCTGTCCGACCGCTGCGACCTCGTCCTCGACACCGGGCAGATCGGCCGCTGGGCACCCAGCCTCGGCGGCCAGGTCACCGACGTGCCCATCGACGGCGCCCGCCACGACGTGTTCCTGTCGCTCCCCGAAGTCCGCGAGAGCGCCTACGCCGCCCTGGGCGCCTGGCTTGGCTCTCATAACTTGAGTTATGATAACTCAAGTTATGAGAGGGAGAGCCATACCTGAGCATGAACTTGATAAGCCGGACGACGTGTTCGACCGGGACGTCGAGTGGATGGAGCTCGCGGCCTTCGCGAGCGACCCGCGGCCAGGAGCGACGCTCGGAGTCGTCTCGGGGCGTCGTCGGCAGGGTAAGACCTTCCTGCTCCGCGCGCTCTGCGAGGCCACTGAGGGTTTTTATTTCGCCGCCGAGGAAGCCACCGACGGTGAATCACTGCACCAGCTCGGAGCCGCGCTCGGAGCGCATCTCGGGCTGCCGTCGGCGCTGCGCTTCACCGACTGGCACGAGGCGATCGACGCGCTGCTCGATCTCAGCGCCGAGCGCCCGGTCCCCGTCGTCATCGACGAATTCCCGTACCTGGTCCGGGCTAATTCGGCGCTGCCGTCCATCCTGCAGAACGCGATAGCGCCCCGCAGGCCCGAGCGCGAGCGCAGCCGGAGCCGCCTGCTGCTGTGCGGGTCGGCCATGACCTTCATGGGGACGTTGTTGTCCGGAAGCGCGCCGTTGCGCGGGCGCGCCGGCCTCGAGCTCGTCGTCCCGACCCTCGATTACCAGCTGGCGGCGCGATTCTGGAACATTACCGACCCCGTGCTCGCGGTCAAGGTGCACGCCATCGTGGGCGGCACCCCTGCCTACCGGCGTGAGTTCGTCCGCGACGATGTCCCGGCCGATACCGCGGACTTCGACAACTGGGTCCGGCGGACCGTGCTGAACCCGGCGAGCCCGCTGTTCCGGGAGGCCCGCTACCTGCTGGCGGCCGAGGCCGAGCTTCACGACCTGGGGCTCTACCACTCGGTCCTGGCCGCGATCGCGGGCGGCAACACCACGAGGGGGAAGATCGCGGCGTACATCGGCCGGAAATCGGGTGACCTGGCTCACCCGCTCAACGTCCTCATGGACTGCGGCCTGGTTCACCGGCGGTCCGATGCCTTCCGCGAGAATCTGGCGACCTACGAGATCGCCGAGCCGCTCATCACCTTCTACCACGCGGTGATGCGCCCGATCTGGTCCGACCTGGCGCACACCAGGAACCCGGCGCGGCTGTGGGAGCGGAGCCAGGCCCGGTTCACGTCCAACGTGCTCGGCAGTCACTTCGAGCAGCTGGCCAGGCACTGGACCCGGTACTTCGCCCCCGAAGAAACCGTCGGCGGCTTCCCCTCCCGCGTCGAGCCGGGAACTGTGAACGATGCTGCCAGCAAGAAAACGCGCGAGGTCGATATCGTGGCCACCGGGCCTGGCGACGACAACCGGGATAGCGTGCTGGCCATCGGCGAGGTGAAGTGGCACGAGACCATGGGCATGCCGCATCTTGACCGGCTGCGCCACATCCGCGGCCTGCTGACCGCGCAGCGCCGCCACGGCGCGGCAACGGCCCGCCTGCTCTGCTTCAGCGGCGCGGGCTTCACCTCCGAGCTGGCCCGCGAAGCATCCCGCGCGGGCGACGTGCGGCTGCTGACCCCGGCCGATCTTTACCACGGCGTCCTGTTAGGTGCGAGGATGAGGGCATGGCAGCCGAGCAAGAGGTACCGCGCGTGGTCAGCGCCAGCCGCGAGATCGCGGCCGGGGCCGAGGCCATCTTCGAGCTGATAGCCGACCCGTCCCTGCAGCCGCGCTGGGACGGCCAGGACAACCTGGCCAGCGCCGAGACCGGGCAGCGCGTCCGCCGGGCCGGCGACGTATTCACGATGACGCTCACCAACGGCGGCGTCCGCACCAACCACGTGACCGAGTTCACCGAGGGCCGACTGATCGCCTGGACGCCGTCCGAGCCGGGCAAGCGGCCCCCGGGGCACCTGTGGCGGTGGGAACTCGAGCCCGTCGGCCCGTCGGTCACCAAGGTCACCTGCACTTACGACTGGACCCGGCTGACCGACCGGAACCGCCTCCCCCGCGCCCGCTGGACCACGGCCGAACGGCTCCGCGCCTCGCTGGACCTCCTCGCCGCCCTCGCCGAGCAGCATGGACCGGGGGAGCCGGAATTATCCGTTCGGTATAAAAGGGTTTCATGGTTTCCGAGATCTTCGACCCGGAGCGGTGGCGCGAGGTTGAGGGATTTTCCTTCACCGACATCACCTACCACCGCGCGACCGGCTCCGGCACCGTCCGGGTGGCATTCGACCGGCCCGAGGTCCGCAACGCGTTCCGGCCGCACACGGTGGATGAACTGTACACGGCGCTGGATCACGCGCGGATGTCCTCCGACGTGGGCTGCGTGCTGCTGACCGGCAACGGGCCGTCGCCAAGGGACGGCGGTTGGGCGTTCTGCTCCGGCGGCGACCAGCGGATCCGCGGCCGTGACGGCTACCGGTACGCCGAAGGCGAGACGAAGGAGACCATCGACCCCGCGCGGGCCGGGCGGCTGCACATCCTCGAGGTGCAGCGGCTGATCCGGTTCATGCCGAAGGTCGTCATCTGCGTCGTTCCCGGCTGGGCGGCCGGCGGCGGGCACAGCCTGCACGTCGTCTGCGATATGACCCTCGCCAGCCGCGAGCACGCGCGGTTCAAGCAGACCGACGCGGACGTGGCGAGCTTCGACGGCGGCTTCGGCTCCGCGTACCTGGCCCGCCAGGTCGGGCAGAAGTTCGCCCGGGAGATCTTCTTCCTCGGCGAGGCCTACGACGCCGAGGCCGCGCACCGGATGGGCATGGTCAACGCGGTGGTGCCGCACGCGGAACTGGAGGAGACCGCGCTGGAGTGGGCGGCCAGGATCAACGCCAAGAGCCCGACCTCGCAGCGGATGCTCAAGTACGCGTTCAACCTGATCGACGACGGCCTCGTGGGGCAGCAGGTCTTCGCGGGCGAGGCCACCCGGCTGGCCTACATGACCGACGAGGCCGCCGAAGGCCGGGACGCGTTCCTCGCGAAGCGTGCCCCCGACTGGGATCGTTTTCCTTATTACTATTAATCGTCCCGAACGGATCGTGGTGACTGCCCATGTTCCGGGAGACTGTCTCTGTGCCATCGCGAGGATTCCTGTGGGGGCGCCTCCCCCGGGCGCGGCTGCCCCGGCTGCGCCTGCCCCGGGGCCGCCTGCCCCGGGCCGGCATGATCACGGCCGGCCTCGCGGTGGTCGCCGTCATCGGGGTGCTCGCGGCGGTCCCCGGCAAGCCGCAGCTGGCCGCGTCGCCGGCCGACTGGCTGAACGGCGGGCTCGAGGCCTACGCGGACACCGCCGGGAAGTGGAACAGCGGGGAGAACGCCGCTGTTGTAGCGCTCCCCGGCGGTCGTTCCCTCTGGCTAATGGGCGACAGCTACGACGGGCCGGTGGACGCGGACGGGACCGTCAACCCGTTCCGGGTGCACCACGTGCGGAACATGCTGCTGCTCACCAGCGGTTCCGGCCACTCGTTCCGGATCGACGACACGATCGCCGGGCGCGCCGCCCACGGGGCACCCGGCGCGGTGGTCCAGCCGGCCTCCGGGTCGCCTCGTGGCTCGGTGGCCTCGCCGGCCGGGGGCATCGTGGCCGGGAACGCGGTCGAGGCGATCTACGACGTCTTCGCGCCGGTACCGCACGGGCCTCCCGACGTGCCGACGGGAACCGAGATCGTGACGATGCCGCTGGCCTCGCTCACCCGCCCGTCGACCTACACCGTCGCCGCGGGGCCTTCGGCGGGCTGCCGGGGTAACCACGCCGATTGCGTCGAGTGGGGCGTGAGCATGCTCCGCTCCGCCGACTGCCCTCCCTCGACCGGGCTGGCCAGCTGCACCTACGTATACGGCGAGGAATGGCCGTCGGCCAGCGACCCCGCGCACCGGCTGGTGGAGGCGGTGGCGGGACCCGGGTCGCTGGGCGCGCCGGGCCGCTGGTGGTACGACACGGCGTCCGGCTGGACTCGCGCGGGCGGGGGGACGCGCGCGACGAGCCGGCTCGCTTCCCCGCTCGGTGGCGGCACCGCCATCAACGGGTTCTCGGTATACCAGGTGAGCGACGGCAGCTACGTGGCGCTGAGCGGCGGCCTCGGCGGGATCATGGCCTACTACGCCAACTCGCCGTCGCTGGACGGCGCCAGCCCCGCCAGGCTGTTCACCGGGCCGGGGTCACGCGGCCTGCCGAGCGGGTTCGCCTACCAGTTCCACATCGAGCCCGCCTACAGCAGCGGCCCGAACGTCGTCATGGGCTTCAGCGTCAACAGCGCGGACCACGACCAGGCGTGCCTGGACTACGCTCCGTACTACGACGTCGCCGCCTACCAGCCCGAGTTCTACTCGTTCACGCTGCCGCCGAGCGCCGGCGCCGTCGTCACCGGCAGGCTGCCCGCGCTGCGGCCGCGGG
>JAFMRC010000519.1 GCA_017354375.1 Nocardiopsaceae bacterium
CGGCACTGGCCCCGTGCCGTCGCCGCGGCGCCCCGGTGCTCGGCCGGGGCTGCGGCACCGGCCTGGCGGGCCAGACGGTCAACGAGGCCGTCGTCTTCGACTTCTCCCGGCACATGAATTCCATCGTGGATGTCGATCCCGGCAAGCGGCAGGCCCGGGTGCAGCCGGGGGTGATCTGCGACCACCTGCGGGACGCCGCCGAGACCCACGGGCTGACGTTCGGGCCGGACCCGGCGACGCACGACCACGCCACCTTCGGCGGGATGATCGGCAACAACTCCTGCGGGACGCATTCGGTACTGTCCGCGCTGCACGGTCCCGGCCCTCGCACCTCGGACAACGTCGACGAACTGGAGATCCTGACCTACGACGGCCTGCGGATGCGGGTCGGCCCGACCAGCGAAGAGGAGCTGGAGGCCATCATCGCGGCCGGCGGGCGCCGGGGCGAGATCTACGCGGGGCTCAAGCGGATCCGCGACACCTACGCCGACGTCATGCGCACCGGCATGCCGGACATCCCGCGGCGGGTGTCCGGCTACAACCTCGACGAGCTCCTGCCCGAGAACGGCTTCAACGTCGCCCGTGCCCTCGTGGGAAGCGAGGGGACCTGCGTCCTGGTGCTGGAGGCCACGGTCGCCCTGGTGCACTCCCCGCCGGAACGCAGCCTCGTCGTCCTGGGATACCCCGACATCCCCTCATCCGGGGACGACGTGCCCTGGCTGATGGGGTTCAAGCCGATCGGCTGCGAGTTCACCAGCAGGCACGTGCTGGACAACATCCATGCCAAGGGATTCGACTTCGGCGGCGAGGACCGGCTTCCGCCCGGGAACGCGTGGGTGCTGCTGGAGTTCGGCGGCGACACCAAGGCCGAGGCGGACGCGCAGGCCGAGGAGCTGTTCCGCGCGCTGGAGAGGAGAAAGGACTCGCCCAGCCACCGGCTGTACGAGAACCCGGACGACGAGACCGCGGTCTGGGAGATCCGGCGGCACTCGGCGGGGACGACCCGGATGCCGATCGGGCTCGGCGGGCATCCGGGCTGGCCGAACTGGGAGGACGCGGCGGTTCCCCCGGACCGGCTCGGCGACTACCTGCGCGCCTACACCGCCCTGCTGGACCGCTACGGCTATGACGGCGTGTTCTTCGGGCACTGGGGACAGGGCTGCATTCACTGCCGCCTGGACTTCGACTTCCGCACCGCTGACGGCGTGCGGAAGTACCGCGCCTTCATGCAGGAGGCGGCCGGCATCGTCGTCGCCCACGGCGGGTCGCTGTCCGGCGAGCATGGCGACGGGCACGGCCGGGCGGAACTGTGGCCGAAGATGTTCGGCCCGGAACTGATGCGGGCGTTCGCCGAGTTCAAGGCGGTATGGGATCCCGGCAACCGGATGAACCCGCACAAGCTCGTCGACCCCTACCCGCTGGACTCCCACCTGCGCGAGGGGCCGGGGTACCGGCCGCTTCCCCTCACAACGAAATTCGGCTATCCCGAGGACGGCGGGAGCTTCCACGAGGCAGCCGGCCGCTGCTTCGGGGTCGGCAAGTGCCGGCATACCGACGGCGGCGTGATGTGCCCGAGCTTCATGGTGACCGGGGAGGAGAAGCACTCCACCCGGGGCCGTTCCCGGCTGCTGCAGGAGATGGCGGAGGCCTCGGGCCCGGTCAAGGACCGGTGGCGCAGCGAGGAGGTCAAGGAGGCCCTCGACCTGTGCCTGGCCTGCAAGGGCTGCAAGAGCGACTGCCCGGCCAAGGTGGACATGGCCACCTACAAGGCGGAATTCCTGCACCACTACTTCAAGGGGCGCCCCTGGCGGCGGCCCCGGCAGGCGTACGCGCTCGGCCTCATCCCCGTCTGGGCCAGGCTGGCCAGCCATGCCCCGCGGACCGCCAACCTGATCTCCCACGCCCCGCTGCTGAACCGGATCGTCAAGCTGGCCGGCGGGATAGCACAGCATCGGCAGGCCCCCAGGTTCGCCAAGCAGGCGTTCACGGAATGGTTCGCCGGCCACCGGACGCCGGACGCGGCCGCGCCGCCCGTCCTGCTGTGGCCCGACACGTTCACGAACTACCTCGAGCCGGACGTCGGCATCGCGGCCGTGGAGGTACTCGAATCGGCCGGATTCCGGGTCACCCTGCCGGGCCGCCACGTGTGCTGCGGCCGGCCCCTGTATGACTACGGGATGCTGGACCTGGCCCGGCGCTACCTGCGCCGGACCCTGGAGACGCTGCGCCCGCAGGTACAGGCCGGCGTGCCGGTGGTCGGTCTTGAACCGAGCTGCCTGGCCGTGTTCCGGGATGAGCTGCGCACCATGCTCCCGGACGACACCGACGCCCGGCGGCTGAGCGAGCGGAGCTATACGCTCGCGGAGTTCCTCCGGAAGGAAGCACCGGACTTCGCCCCGCCCCGGCTGGAGCGCGACGCGCTGGTCCAGCCGCACTGCCACCACCACGCGGTGATGGGCTTCGGCGCCGACCAGGAACTGCTGGCCGACATGGGGGTCAATGCGCAAGCGCCGGACGCCGGATGCTGCGGAATGGCGGGCAGCTTCGGCTACGAGTCCGGCGAGCGCTACCGGGTGTCCGTACTGGCCGGGGAGCGCAAGCTGCTGCCCGCCGTGCGAGACGCCGCCGCGGGCACCCTGATCGTCGCGGACGGGTTCAGCTGCCGGAGCCAGATCGCGTCCGGCACGGGCCGGCGCGCCCTGCACCTGGCGCAGGTGCTGCGGCTCGCGACCCGGGAGGGCC
>JAFMRC010000001.1:0-27379 GCA_017354375.1 Nocardiopsaceae bacterium
GCGAATGGGACCCAGGCCCGGCGGTGTGCTTGGGCGCGGGACGCCGGGTATGCGCGGGGCCGGTCGGCGAGGGAGACGGCCCCCCTGGGGCACTGCCCGTCGGCTGCGGCGAGGGCGCCGGCGCCGGCGACCGCCCCGGCGTCGGGAGCAGCGACCGCACCGGGTTCGGCAGCGGGAGCCTGATATGAGATGGCACCGGCACCGGGAGGCTGGGAACCGACGTCGGCAGCGGCAGGTGAAGCGATGCGCGGACCGCGGGGGTCGGCCGCACCGACGCGCCGGCGGTCGCCGGGGCGAGGCTGGCCGCCGCTATCGCCGCTCCGGTGACCAATGGCGCCGTCAGGACCGCGGTTGCCATCCACGGTGTCTTCCACGGCGCCTTCCGTTGCCGTGGACGGTTGCGGCTCGGCATGAAGCACGGCTCCCTTCCCGCTGCAGGGCGCTGCGTGAACTACCACGCAAGCTTCGCAAATAGTAATCCCTGCGTAACAAGGTAATACGCGGGCACTCAGGGTGGCCAGAGTTTGCTACTGGTGAGTAGAAAATTTCGCGAAACGGGGGAGGGCCGCAAGGAATCGGGGCAGTCGCCACGATCCGTTAGGTATAAGTGCCGTTAGCGCGGGCACCGGCAGCGTTTCCCGAGGGACATCCCGGGCCTCGTCAGAGCGGGGTGGCCTCGGCGTCGGATCGGGGGCGCAGCCCGCGCAGGATCGCGTTGGCGTCCGGGTGGTTGAGCATCGTGAGGATTTCCCTGGCTTGCTGCCAGGCCCTCTGGGCCTGCTGCTGGTTGCCGGCCGCCTCCAGGGTCCCGGCGAGGTGGACCAGGGTGTCAGCCTCGCTGTCGTGGTCGCCGATCTCGCGCAGGATCCTCAGCGCGTCCTCGAAGCATTCGGCCGCCTGCTGGAACTCGCCGAGCCGGTGGTGGGCGTAGCCGAGGGTCACCCACGTCGCCGCTTCGCCGGACTGGTGCCCGATTTCCTGCAACATCCGCAGCGCGTCGCTGCCGTTCTCGATCGCCTGGTCGCACTGCCCGTTCCTGGCCAGGTACCAGGCGAGCGTGTTGAGGCAACGGGCGATGCCGGCCGGGTGGTCGGCCGCCCGGTAGTGGTGAACCGCCAGTTCCGCGTGGTGCAGCGCCTCGGCGTCGTCGCACCGGCGCTCGTACAGGTACGCGAGGTTACGGTACACATGGCCCTGGCCCGCGTCGTCGCCCGCCGTCTCGAACATGGACAGCGCCTCGCGCATGTTGCGCTGCCCCTCGTCCAGCATGCCGCGCCAGCAGTACGCGCGGCCCAGGCTCCGCTGCGCGTGCGCGATCGCCCGGACGTCCCCGAGGCTGGAGCTGGCGTCGATGGCGACGCGGACCACGTGCAGCCAGTCGTCCCACACCCCGCTCCGTCGGCAGTATTCGGTCATCGCCCAGCTCAGCTGGCAAGCTCGCACGTAGTGGCCGGCCGCGTACGCGGCATCGACGAGGCCGAGCAGGGCGCGGTACTCCTCGGTGAACCAGGTGAGAGCCTTCGGGTGATCGGTCAGCGCCGCGGCCTGCTCGGTGGCCACCGAGGGAGGATCTATCTCGTGCTCGCGGTCGGGCTCGATCGTCACGGCGGCACGGTAGGCCAGGCACACGTAGTAGTCGAGCAGCCTGCCAAGGGCGGTGTCCCGCTGCGCGGCTGGATCCTCGGCGATGCCGAGATCCCGGGAGTAGGCGCGGAGGAGGTCGTGGAAGCTGTACCGCCTCCTGGTCTTCTCGCTAATCAGGCTGGTCATGGTCAGCTCGTGCAGCAGGCGCCTGGTCTCGGGCACGGTGGTGCCGGTCAGGTGCGCCGCCGCCTCCGTGGTCAGGTCGGGACCGGGGTGAATGGACAGCAGGCGGAACATGCGCTGGGCGGCGGGGGAGGCGGCGTGGTAGGACCACGAGAGCACCGCCCACACGTCGGCGCGTTCGCCGGCGTTCAGCGTGTCCGGGAGCGTCTGCGCGTCCTGGAGTTCCTCGGCGAGCGAGGACAGGCTCATTCCCGGCAAGACGGCGGCCCGCGAGGCGGCGACCGTAAGCGCCAGCGGCAGGTAGGCGCAGCGCCGGGCGACGTCGGTGGCGGCGTCCGTCTCGGCGGCTACCCGGTCCGCGCCAATGTAGAGGCGGATCAGGTCACGCGCCTGTCCGTCGGACAGCACGTCCAGGCGCAGGATGTCAGCGCCCTCGACCGCCGCCAGGGTGGTGAGGGGGCTGCGGCTGGTGACGATCACCAGGCATGGCCCGGCTCCGGGAAGGAGCGGCCGCACCTGCGCGGCGTCCCTGGCGTTGTCGAGGAGGAGCAGCATCCGCGAGCCGGCGATCAGGGTCCGGTACAGCGCCGTCTTCGCGTCGAGGCTCGACGGTTGCTGGTCGATGCCCACGCCCAGCGCGGTGAGCAGGTAGCTGACCGTGTCCGACGCTCTCCGCTGCTTTCCCGAGCCGAAGCCGCGCAGGTCCACGTACAGCTGGCCATCGGGGAACCGGTCAGCGGACCGGTGCGCCCAGTGGACCGCCAGCGAGGTCTTGCCGATGCCTCCCGGGCCGGTGAGCACGGCGATGGGCGGATCCCCGCCTTCGGTGCAGGAATCCGCTATCTCGCTGAGCCGCTGTAGCTCCGGTGCCCTGCCGGTGAAGTGCCGGCCGGCGGCGGGAAGCTGCCGGGGCCGGGTCCGCGGGGATGACGGGAGGCTTCCCTGGTTTTCTGGCATGAGCGTTTCCGGCTGGACGCTGGCCTGGGTGGAGCCGAGCAGGCTGCTGTCGTTCGAGAGGATCCCCTTGTGCAGGGCCTGGAGTTCCTGGCCCGGTCCCGCGCCGAGTTCCTCGTCGAGCAGCTTGTAGACCTTCCGGTAGACCTCGAGCGCGTCGGCCTGCCTGCCGCTGCGGTAGTAGGCCAGCATGAGCTGTGCCCACAGGTGCTCCCGGAGCGGGTGCCGCGCCGTTGCCTCGGCGATGCTGGGTATCAGCTCCTTATGCCTGCCGAGGACCATCTGCGCGTCGATCGAGGTTTCCTGCAGCTCGACGCGTTCCTCGGAGAGGCGCGCCGCCGCCCCGCTCAGGGAGACGGGCAGGTCGGTGTCGGCGAACAGCTCACCGCGCCACAGGCTCATCCCCTCGGCGCACAGCCGTTCGGCCTCCTGGGGCTGACCGTTTCGCAGCGCGGCGCCGGCCTGCAGGACAAGCGACTCGAACCGGCCGATGTCGGTCTGCTCATCGGAGACCATGAGCACGTAGCCGGCGCTGCGGGACTGCAGGACGTTCGCGTCGTGGTCGCCCAGGCTCTGCCGCAGCCTGTGGATCAGGACGTGCAGCTGGTTGACCGGGTTCCGGGGCGGCCGGACGGGCCACAGGTCCTCGGCGAGGCGGCTCGCCCGTACCAGGGCCCGGCGATTCATCGTTAGTACCGCCAGCGCGGCGCGTTGCCGAGGAGAGGGGATCCCCACCCATCGGTCGCCCGCGCGTACCTCGACTGATCCGAGCACCCGGATCAGAAGATCGTTCTCATCCAATCCCTCACTCCAGCGGCGAAACAGCAGACGAGACTCGCGCACCTGGCACCGCTACCAGGCCTGGCAGCGGTGGCGGGTGCAGGAAACGTAGGTGTCAGGGCGCGGACAGCGACCTCGATGATCATCGTTACATGCGGAGTTCGGTCCTGTCCACTAGCCCGGTGACCAGGGCGAGGTAGGCGATGGCGGCGACGAACCATCCGACGAGCCAGGAGATGTCGGCGCCGCCGAGCACCTTCACCAGCGGCCCGGTGTAGTCGGGCTGGGAGATGAACGGCCATTCGGCGGCTAGCCCGATCGCGTAGGCCAGTAGCCCGCGCCAGGCGAACCGGCCGTAAACGCCGCGGGCGGTGAAGAACGACGGGACGTCGTACTTCCCGCGGCGGACCATGAAGTAGTCGGCCAGGTTGACGGCGGACCAAGGGATGAACAGGACCAGCAGGACGTCCAGGAAGTTGGTGAGGTTCGTCACGAACGACCGGTACCCGAAGCAGGCGATGGCGATGCCAACCGCCATGACCGCGAGGAAGGGGACCAGCCGGACCGTGACCGACTCGGCCCGGAACCGGCGCCACATGCTGCCGAACGCGATCACCTGGAACGATCCGGTATAGGCGTTGAACGTGTTCGCGGTCACGAGGCTCAGCGTCATGACGATCAGCGCCCAGCTGCCGGAGATCTTGCCGACCGCCGTGACCGGGTCCAGCGAGGGCAGCAGCGCGACCAGGTAGGCGCCGATCGCGCAGGAGATGAAGGTGGCCAGCACGTTGCCCGCGTATATGCACCAGAACAGGCGCCGGCCGTTGGTACGGGCAGGCATGTAACGGGTGTAGTCCGACACGAACGGGCCGAAGGACAGCATGTCGATGACCAGCAGCGCCACTCCCGCCAGGAACAGCCCGGCGGAGGGGCGGGCAAGGGTCATCTCGCTGGCCGGCAGCGAGCCTCGCGCAACGCCCTGGACGACCATGATGACCAGCGAGACGCCCACGATGGCGGCCGTGGCCTGGAACCCCCGGTGGATCCACCGGTACCCGAAGATGCCGATCACCACCGAGGGGATGGCCAGGACTCCGATCCACTCCGGCATGGTCAGGGAGGCATTCACGCCGGTCATGGCCTGAGCCTGGATGACGAGCTCGGACGCGATGAACCCGACGTTCAGCAGCAGCACGGCCGGGAACATGAACGCGGCCCCGTAGAACCCGAACTGGCCGCGGCTCTGGATGCTCTGCGGCACGCCGAGCCGCGGGCCCTGGGTGGCGTGCAGGGCGATCAGCAGGGCGCCGATGAGCGTCCCGACGGCGATCGCGATGAGCGCCCACCAGAAGGTCAGCCCGATGGTGACGGTGACGCCGCCGAGGACGACGTTGAACACGTTGACGTTGCAGCCCCACCAGAACGCGAGCTGGTGCCAGGGTTTCCCGTGCCGTGCCGCGGCGGGGATGTGGTCGATGTGGCGGTTCTCGACGTATCGGCGCAGTTGCTCCTTGCGCGCCGCGGCCATGGTCATTGCCTGCTTCGTCCTTCCGGATCGGCGTGGCCGGCGTGGCCGGCGTGGCCGGGGTTGTCGGGGTTGCCGGCGTTGCCGGCGGGGTGGAGGCCGCGGATCAGGTCGGCGGCGCGCTCGGCGATGGCGAGCACGGTCGCGTTCGGGTGGGCATTGGGGATCACCGGGACTACCGACGCGTCGGCCACCCGGAGCCCGGTGATCCCGTGCACCCGGAGTTCCGGGTCGAGGACCGCGTCCTGGTGCTGGCCGGGCCCGATCCGGCAGGTGCCGGCCGGGTGGTAATAGCTGCTGACGGTGCGCCGGATCCACGCTCGCAGGCCGCTGCCATCGCGGGCCACCGAACCCGGCAGCGCCTCGGTCACGCCGAGCCGGGTGAAGGCACTGTGGGCCGCGGCCTGGCGGATCATGGTCAGGCCGGCCTCCAGCCGGCTGATATCGCCGGGCTCGCGCAGGAAGCCCGGGTCGATCAGCGGGGCCGCCCGCGGGTCGGGGGAGGCAAGCCGGACCGAGCCGCGGCTGTCCGGGGCGACGACGGAGGCGACCAGGGCGAACCCCCCGGCCGGGGCCGTGTGGCCGGGCGGGGCGAGGGGCAGCAGGATCGGGAACAGGTGCAAGTCAGGCCAGGCGCCCGCCATCGGGCTGCGCAGCGCCGCGTACATCTCCCCATGGTTGTACCGGCTCGGCGGCAGCGTCACCGCTGGCGCGTAGCAGGCCATGGCCATCGGGTGGTCCTGGAGGTTCGTGCCGGTTCCCGGCAGGTCGGCCGCCACGTCGATGCCCAGTGCGCGCAGTTGGCCGGCCGGGCCGACGCCGGACAGCATCAGCAGCTGTGGCGAGCCGATCGCTCCCGCGCAAACGATCACCTCCCCGGACGCGTGTGCCTCCCGTGGTGTCCCATCGCGCAGGTAGGTCACGCCCGTGCACCGCCCGTGCCGGATGTGCAGGCGCGTCGCCAGGCAGTCGGCCTGGACCGTCAGGTTCGGGCGGTTCATGGCCGGGCGCAGGTAGGCGTCGGCGGGGCTGACCCGGTGGCCGTCCGCGACGGCCAGGTCCGGCCAGGCCACGCCGTCTTGCCGACGGCCGCTGAGGTCGCCGGTCGCCGGGTGGCCGGCCGCGCGCAGCGCCTCCGCGAGGGCAGAGGCGACCGGATGCCGGCTGCCTTCCGGGACCGGAGCTACCCGGACCGGGCCGTGGATCCCCCGCAACGCCGGGTCACGTCCCCCGTCGTGCCTGGCATCCCCGGCATGCCCGGTGTTCTCGGCGTGCTCGGTGCGCTTGAAGTACGGCAGCAATTCCTCGTAGCCCCATCCGGCCGCTCCGGCCGCCGCCCAGGCGTCGTAGACCGCCCGGTGGGCGCGCAGGTGGGCCATGGCGTTGATCGCACCGGACCCGCCCAGGACCCGGCCCCGGGGGTAGGGCAGCGGTCCGGCGTCGGCCTGGGCGGTGGTGACGTCGGCCCAGTCCGCCGTCGAGCCGATGAGCTCGGGCCACGCGTCCGGCGCGGTCATCGCGGGCAAGGGCTCGGAGCCGCCCGCTTCGAGCAGCAGCACCCGGGTGCCGGGATCCTCCGCCAGGCGGGCGGACAGCACGCAGCCGGCCGTCCCGCCGCCGACGACGACGAAGTCGTGCTCTGTCATTCGCCCGACATCTCCGCGGTGATGCCGTCCAGCACCTGCCGCAGTCGCATGGTCACGGGGTCGCCCGGGGACAGGGCCCGCTCGCTGCGGGTGATGGCATCGCGCAGCAGGGCGACGGCATCCCCGAGCTGGCCAGCCGCGTGGTAGGAGCGGGCGAGTTCGGCGACCCGGGTCAGGGTCTCCGGGTGATCAGCGCCGAGCGCGCGCTCGCAGGCCGCGCAGACGCGCCGGTACTCGGCGAGCGCATTGCCCATCCGCCCGGCGGCGTCGTAGCCGGCCGCCAGGCCGGCCCGTGCGGCGATCGTGTCCGGATGATCCGGGCCGAGGGCGCGCTCGCGTGCGCCGGTGACGCGCTTGTAGTGGCCGATGGCGTCCTTGACCTTGCCGTCGGCCACGCACGCGTCGGCCAGCCGGACCCTGGCCGCCTGGGTCGCGGGGTCGTCCGGGCCGAGGGCGCGCTCGCGGGCGTCCAGCGAACGCTTGAGGCAACGGACGGCGTCGCCTGGGTCTCCGGCCGCCAGGCGGGTGGCGGCGTATTCGTCGGAGATGGCCAGGGTGCCCGGGTCGTCGGGGCCGTAGGCCTGCTCGCTGCGCGCGGCGGCTTCTCCCAGGACGCCGGAGGCCTCGCCGGGCATGCCGGTGGCCGCTAGCGCCCGGCCGAGGCTGACCCTCGCGGAGGTCGTGCCCGGGTGGTCGGGGCCGAGCACGGTCACCCGGCCGGTGAGCACCCGTTGCGACCACGCCGTGGCCTCGGCCGCCCGCCCGTCCGCCAGCAGTGCGTCGGCGAGTCGCCCGGCCGCCAGCAGCGTATCCGGGTGCTCAGCCTGCAGCAGTCGCTCGCAGCTGGCGGCGAGGTCCCGCCACCAGGAAACCGCCGGACCGCGCAGCAGGGCGTCGTTCATGCTGTCCCCGGCCGCTAGCAGCGCCCGGTGGCAGCCGCCCGCCAGCAGCGCGGAGGGCGCGTGCTCAAGCAGGCTGGCCGCGCACGACCGCAGCCGCGAGGCCAGCCAGGAATGGGGCTGGTCAGGTGGCCATGCCTCAATAAGCGCATCCGCCGCCGCCTGGGCCGCCTGGGCAAGTGATTCCCCGGGCGCGACAGCCCGGACGGCTGCCTGCAGCGGCTCGCTTACCCATACCGCGGGCGACTCGTCCCCGCATGCCACGGGCGACTCGCCGGCTGGCCTGGCTTCGGCCGCCAGCCCGGCGGGCGAAGCCAGCTCGCCGGGAGCCACCAGCCCTGCGGGAGCCGCCAGTCCGGCGCGTTCCAGGGCCTGCACCGCCGTCCACGCGCGCTGCGGGTCTGGCGGGGACTCACCGCCCATGTCGGCTAGGTACTTGCAGACGGCCGGCGCCGTCAGGACGGTGCCGGGAATGCCGTTGCCGTCCAGGAGCGCGATGAGCATGAGCAGCGGCCAGGCCTCGCCGCCGGGCAGCAGCGTTTCGGCGTACTCCGCGGATAGCATCCAGGTGACCGCGGCGGCCGGGGGGTCGGCCGCTCCGGCGGCTTGCAGCCGCGCCCGCTGCTGCCTGAAGTAGTCCTGGTAATCGCGGCAGTGCATGCCCGAACTGTTCATCACCGCGGCGGCATGGGCGAGCGCCAGGGGCTCGCGGCCCAGGTCACTGGCGAGGTCGAGCGCCCCGCCGCGCTGCTCCGGGTCGATGCTAAGGCGTTCGAACAGGTACGACAGGGCCTCGCGCATGCTGAAGGCGGGCACCGGCACGGCGACCGCCCGCCGCTCGTCGGGAACGGCCGTGGCGTCCACCGCGGTGATCAGCACCCTGCCCCGCGGGCCGTCCGGCACCAGGCCCGCCACGCTGGCCGGGTCGCGCAGGCCGTCGAGGACGAGCATCCACGACCGTGGCGTATCGGCCAGCCAGGCGAGGAACCGCGCGGCGGTCGCCTCGGCGTCGCCGCCGTGATCCAGCCCTAGCCTCATCGCGGTCTCGGCGTACCCGGACAGCACCGATGCCCGGCTCGTGGCCGTGACCCAGGCCAGCAGGTCCACCGCGCCGGATCGCCAGAATGACTCGGCCAGGTGCGACGCGAACTGCGTCTTGCCGCACGATCCGGGCCAGCCCCGGGTGCCGCTGCCGCCGTCGGCGTCGCCGACGGCGCTTTCCTCGCCGGGGACCAGCGCCATGGCGGTGCCCGGCACCAGCATGGCATCGGCCCCCGGCATGGTGTCTGGCCGGGTGCTGAAGGCCTCGGCGAGCGGCGGTGCCATGCCGGAGCGGATCGTGCCGTCGGTGAGGGGATGATCGGTCACGTGAGCTTGTCCTGTGTTTTCGGACAGGCGTACTGGATTAGTTAATATTGTCGTCTGTCTATTTGAATATTCATCCTTATCCTCGCCTGGGAGTCGGGTGACCGAGTCCCGGCGAAGGCGACGATGATGGTACCGGAGTTCGATCTAACAGGCAATACGCTCCGAGCGGCCTATCGTCTCCCCGAGTGGCCTATCGGTCACCTTGCGGTACCAGCCGGCTCCGTGCTTCCAGTCGGTTCCATAGGCGCGGATCCGGCTGATTCACTCCACGGGCGAGCTGATTCCGCGGTGTCTAGCTCTGGATAGACCGGGCAAACTCGCACTCGCTCGAATGGCGAGAACGTATCCCATCGGGGCTCGTCCCGCAGCATATTCCCAATGGGGTTATTCATGCTCCAGAAATCACCACTCAGTATCCGGGTAGTCCACTCGATGTCGATTCCCGGAGCAACTCTCTTCAGGTAATCCTTGAAATTGAATTTCGAATCGTAGTAGGCATAGATAATCCGGAAGTAGGTATCGTAACCGGTTTTGTAGAAGCGTGCGTAATGGTCGAGGACGGCTTCCTCGGTGCCGGTTCCCCCCTGACGTATCCGGTCGATGGCGTCGGCGGCCTCGAACCCGGTTGTCATGGCCAGGAATACGCCGGCCGAGAAGACCGGGTCGGCGAAGCACCCGGAATCGCCTGCCATCAGCCAGCCCGGGCCGGTGACCTGGTCGGCGTAGTAGCAGTAGTCGGTTTCCATGCGGAGTTCGGTCAGCGGGCGGGTGCCGCGGAGGCGCTGGGCGACCCTCGGGAAGCGCGCACTGTACTCGCTGAAGATCTCGTCGGCGGTACGAGACCGCAGTTGCTCCCTGGGGACCACGGCGCCGACGCTGATTTTATCCGAAGCGATCGGAATGGCCCACAGCCAGCCCTCCGAGCCGCCCCCGATCTGGATGTCGCCCGCATACCCGGGGTTCATGCTCTCATCCAGCCCGGTGTAGTGCCGGTATATGGCGACCATGCGCAGATGCTCGTTCGTCTTCCGCAGGCCGAACCGGTGGGCCAGCTTTCCCGCCCTGCCGCTCGCATCGATGACATACGGGGCGCGTACCTCGAAGGTTTCGCCGTCGCGTTCATAGCGCAGGGCGCTGATCCGGCCGTTGTCCATGAGGACGTCATTGACGTTTGCTTCTTCCAGGACCGTAGTTCCCATCTCTCGCGCCCACTGGAGCATGGCCTGGTCTAGGCGCGATCGTTCGACCTGAAACGTCCAGGGTTGCCGGGCGGGCGCGAGAGCGCCGAAATCGACCCGTATCTTCTGTCCCTTTTCGTTGGTGAACTCAGCGCCGTGCTTGACGGGGAAGCCGCATTGCTCCAGTCGGCTATGGAATCCCTTCCGCCGGAGTAGGCCGGACATGTACGGAAGCATGGACTCGCCGATGTGGAACCGCGGGAACTCGCGGCGCTCGAGGAGGAGCGCCCGGTAACCGTGTCGCGCGAGCCCGATGGCGGCGCTCGAGCCGGCGGGGCCGCCTCCGATCACCACGGCGTCGTAGTCGCCGTTGACTGCGGATATGGTCATGGTCTTCACCTTTCAATGTGGGGACCTGCCAGCGCCGGGGCCTGTCGTGACCGCCGTGGAGACCTCCGTGGGGACCGCGGTGGAGACCTCCGTGGGAACCTGGTCCGAACGGATCAGCTCGATGACGGTGGCGATGTCGTCCTGCATGGACCGGTCGGCGGCCACGTGCGGGACATGAGACCGGATGAGCTCGTAGCAGGCGCGGGTCCCCGCCGCCATGGACTCGGGACCGCGAAGGTCTATCGCCTGGCACAGGGCCAGCAGGTGAATCGCGATGACTTCTTCCGCCAGCGCGATGACCTGGCGCGCGTCGCGCGCGGCGATCGGGGCCATGCTGACCTTGTCCTGGTTGTGCGCTTCGGTGGAGCGGGAGAAGATCCCGGCCGGCCCGCTGGTCTTCAGCGCCTCGGCCGTGATCGCCGAACAGGCGAGCTGCATGCCCTTGAATCCGTGGTGCAGCCCTTCCTCCCAGCTGCCGTCGGGATATCGCGGAATGAGGTTGGGGGTAAGGCCGTTGTTGAACTTCTCGTCGATGACCAGTTCCAGCTGGCGGTCGAGCAGGTCGGTGACGTTGGCCACCGCGGTCTTCAGCGAGTCCATCGCCTGGACGACATGACCGCCGAAGAAGTTCCCGCCGCTGTAGACGGCCCCCGCGTCGGTATCGAACAGCGGATTGTCGTTCGAGGAGTTCACCTCGACCTCGATCCACTGGCTCGCCCAGTGCGCGGTGTCCCGCAGGACGCCGATCACGTTGGGCGCGCACCGGACCGAGTAGCGGTCCTGGATGGGACGCGCCAGTTCCAGGTAGCCGCGTGCCCCGAGTTCCCCCGTGAGCTGGATGACCTGGTCATGGTCGAGGGCGAGCCGGGAGCCGCGCAGCAGCGATGCGATGTTGCGGGCACTGGCGGCTTGCCCGGGATGCGGCTTGTGGACCTGGAGGAACTCGCTGAAGTGCCCGCGGTTTCCCCGCAGGGCCTCGGCCGCCAGCGCGGTGCACAGCTCGCCCAGCGCGCAGACCCGGCTGGCGTCGGCTACGGCAAGGCTGGCGAAGGCGGAGGAGAACGAGGTGCCGTTCAGGAGGGCCAGCGCATCCTTGGCCTCGGGCTCGAGGCGCGTGAGCCCGAGGTCGCCTAGCGTGTCGGTGGCGGGGCGGGTCGTTCCCCGGTGCCTGACGCTGCCCTCGCCGAAGACCGCGGCGGCGACGTAGGAGAGAGGGACGAGGTCACCGCTGGCGCCCACCGACCCCCGTTCGGGTATCAGCGGCAGGACATCGTGGTTCAGGTAGTCGAGCACCCGCTGCGCGATCGCCGGCCGGACCCCGGAGTTCCCCCGAGCCAGGCAGTTCGCGCGGATGAGCAGCGTGGCCCGGACGACTTCGTCCGGCACGAGCGGGCCGGTGCCGTTCATGTGGTAGCGGAACATGTTCCGCTGCAGGTCCGACGTCTTCGCCGGCGCGATCTGCCGTATGCAACTGTCGCCGAAGCCAGTGGTCACGCCGTAGATGGGCTGCCCGGTGTCGATGAGCCTTTGCTTGAGCGCGCGTGACGCGTCCATGCGCTCCCGCGAGTCGCTTGACAATTCGACTACGACGTGCTGGGGGCTGCGGGCGGTGTAGGCAATATCCTGAATTGACAGCTGGTATCCGTCTACGGTGAAGAGTTTATCCTTTTCCGGCGCTGATATCGCCACTGAATATCTCCTTCGCTCCACCCATCATTCCTATCACCTGACGTTGATGTACACCCGAGAAGCGGGCGGAGCCAAGACTGAGCGGGAGCAACGCAGGCGAAATTACCCTAGTATGATAGTAAAAGGGAATTCGCCGGTCTTCGCCACCCCCCCGGGACGGGCGCTCCGACCTCGAACATCCGCGTGCCTCACGGAGGAAGCGCTCGTGGGTGGCGGGCCTGGCCCGTGGAGGCAGGCCTAATCCCGGTAAAACGGTATCAGTGACCAGAAAAACGTTCAACCGGCGATGTTACACGGTCGAACGCGATTGACGCTTGCATATCACATTCATATAGTGTCTGGTGCTGAGAAAACAGTTTTTACCGAACGGTCCGTGGCGACTCCGTCGATTACCGCTGCTGCCACCCCCACGGAAAAGGACCATGGAAAATAAGGGAGCGACGTTTTCATGACTGTTATCCAGGAACCTGCCCGGGCGGCGGACATCGGAGTCCGGCCGGTGGCGGGGCACATCGGCGCGGACATCACGGGCGTTGACATGTCGAAGCCGCTGCCGGCCGGGCAGGTGGCCGCGATCCGTGACGCGCTGCACCGGTACAAGGTCATCTTCTTCCGCGGTCAGCATCTCGATCACGAGACGCACATCGCGTTCGCCAGGCAGTTCGGCGAGCTGATCTCCGAGTCTCCGACGGACAACCGGGCGCTGGCCGAATACCCCGAGATCTCGACCGTGGGCCAGCGGCGGCTCGGGCCACTCGCCGGCAAGCCGGGCACGGGCGAGCCAGGCGCGGGCAAGCCGGGCACGGGCGAGCCAGGCGCGGGCAAGCCGGGCACGGGCGAGCAGCGGGGCAAGGGCGAGGCCGCCAGGCCCCGGCTCGGCAAGCCCAGTTACTTCGCTGGCTGGCACACCGACGCGACCTCGTCGGTGAACCCGCCCGCGAGCTGCGTCCTGCGCGCCGAGGTGGTCCCCGAATTCGGCGGCGACACGACCTGGACGAACCTGGTCGCGGCGTACGAGGGCCTGTCCGAACCGGTGAAGGCGTTCGCCAGGACGCTGCGCGCCGAGCACCGCTTCGTCAAGAGGCAGCGGGGGAACGGCGGCCCGCAGCGCGGGAACGGCGGGGCCGCCCAGCCGGCGGAGGTGTACGCGGCCATTCACCCGGTGGTGCGGGTGCACCCGGTCACGGGGGAGAAGGCGCTGTTCGTCAACCCCGGCTTCACCAGCCACATCGTGGACGTGTCCACCCTGGAGAGCAACGCGATCCTGAACCTGCTGTACTCGGAGATCACCAGGCAGGAGTACACCGTGCGGCTGCGCTGGGAGCCGGGCACCGTGGCCTTCTGGGACAACCGCGCCACCGCCCACCTCGCGCCGGGCGACGTCGAGGAACTGGGCGTTCCGCGTACCCTGCACCGGGTCACCATCGCCGGCGACGTGCCCGTCGGCCCCGACGGGCTCGAGTCCGAGCTCGTCTCCGGGAAGCCACTCGCCTGACGCGCTTACGACTTCCCGAGGGGCAGGTACGAGCCGCGCCAGAACACCAGCGGCCCGGCGTCCTGCCCGCAGGTATCCGCCTCGCTCACCCGGCCGACGACGATCTCGTGATCGCCGCCGGGCAGGCAGTGTTCCACCGTGCATTCCAGCACGGCGAGCACGCCTTCCAGGCGGGGGCTGCCGGTCCTGCCGCGACGGTGCCGTACGCCGTCCCAGGCCGCGGCCAGGCCACGCCGCGCGAAGTTGGCGGACAGCTGGCGCTGCGGTGCCGCCAGCACGTTCACGACGAACGCCCCGTGGGACTGGACCGCCTTGAGCGTGTTGCTGTCGTGGCCGAAGCAGACCAGGATGAGCGGGGGATCGAGCGAGAGCGAGCTGACCGCGTTGGCGGTCGTGCCCACGGGGCTGCCATCCGGTTCTACCGACGTGACCACCGTGACGCCGGTGGCGAAGTGGCCCATGGCGTGCCGGAGCTCGTCGGCCGAGATGCCGGCGGCGGTCTCATTCACTGTCGTCACGGTCTCCTCCAGTTCGTCATATCTGCCCGTGATTGGGAGGAGGAACCTGGTTGAGGAGGTAGTTGCCGACGTGGTGGTACTTCCAGGCGGCGGGGTCGTGGCTGGCATGGGTGCGCGCGTTGCGCCAATGGCGGCTGAGGTCGTGGCGCTCGTCGGCGGCGCTGGCCCCGCTGAGCGAGAACAACTCGCTCGCGACCTCGACCGCGACCTCGCTGGCGAAGGCCTTGGCCTGCGCCACGGCCACCGAGCCGCGGGCCGCGGCCGCCGCGTCAGCGGGCTGGCGCGTCACCTCCTCCTGGGTAGCGGCGGCGGAGGCGAGCAATGCCTCCGCGGCGCGGACCTGGGTGGCCATCCGGCCGTAGCAACGGATGACGTGGGGGTCCTCGCTGGCCCGCTCCGCCCATCCGGCTCGCGCGGCTTCGAAGAAGGGGCGTGCCTTGTCGCGGACGAAGGCGGCCGCGTCGGCCAGCGCGCCGCCCGCGATCCCCACCTGGATCGCGGCGTGCACGAGCTGTGCCCGCGCGCCCAGTTGCTGTGGCACCTCGAACGCGTGCTGATAGGGGATGACCAGCGCGGGGTCGACCCGGACATCCTCGAAGCGAGCCGTTCCGCTGACGGTGGCGCGCTGGCCCATGACGTTCCAGTCGTCGCTGAGCGTCACGCCGCGGGCGTTCCGCTCGACGAAGGCCAGGACCAGGCGGTCGTCGTCGTCCAGCGCGCTGACCCCGATCCAGCGCGCGGAGATCGCGCCGGTGCAGTAGTACTTGCGGCCGTTCAGTCGGGTCGCGCCGCCGCTGGCCGTCAGCCGGGTCGCCAGGTCCTGCGCGTGCTTGCCGCCCCGTTCAGCCAGCCCGTTCCCCAGCCTGGCGCCGGCCAGGACTTCGCCGAAGAGGCGCTGCCGCGCCGACGGGGTGCCCCACAGGGCGATCACGTCGGTGAGCAGGAAGTGGGCCTGCGGCACCTGGGCGATGGCCGGATCGACCGCGGCGATCGTGCGGATCACCTCCGCCAGCACCGTGACGGGCAGGTCCGGCCCGCCGTCCTCGCGCGGCACGGTGATGCCGAGCAGCCCGCTGTCGTCGAGCGCGGCGAGTTCCGCCACCGGGACCGTGCCGGCCCGGTCCCGGTCGATCGTGCCGCTGGCGATCGAGGCCGCGTACTCCCGCGCTACCTGGATCGCTTCCGCACCGGAGCCGACGGCCGCGGCCGGAGGCGCGAGGGCGGTCATCGCGTCCCCGACAGCGCCGCCGATGGCTCGGCGGTCGGCTCGGCGGGCGGCTCGGCTAGGCCGGAGGCGGGGTCGGGGACGAGGGCGGGATCGAGCCCGGCCTGGACCTCCAGTTCCCGCACGATCGGCAGCACATCCCGGCCGAAGCGCTCTATTTCCTCGTGGTAGTGCAGGAACCCGGTGAGGATCAGGTCGACGCCGAGCTTGCGGTACTCCACGATCCGGCTGGCCACCTGCTCGGGGGTGCCGATGAGCTGGGTGCGGAACCCGTCGTTGTACTGCACCAGATCCTCGAACGTGGAGTCGGCCCACATGCCCTTCTTGTCGCCGGTGGACTGCCCGGCCTGCTTGACCGCTGCGCCGAAGCCCTCCACGGCCTCGGTGTGCGCGCTGGCGATGATCTCCCGCAGGGTTTCCCTGGCCTCTCGCTCGGTGTCGCGCACGATGACGAACCCGTTGAGGCCGAACCGCGGCCCGTCGGTGCGGCCAGCGGCCGCCGCGACCTGCTTCAGCTCCGCGATCTGCTCGCGGGCCCCGTCGAAGTCCTTGCCGTTGGAGAAGTACCAGTCGGAAAGCTGGCCGCCGTTGCGGCGGGCGGCGGTCGAGTTGCCGCCCTGGAAGATCTCCGGGTGCGGGCGGCCCGGCCACGACAGCGGCTTGGGCTTCAGGCTGAAGTCGCGGATCCGGTAGAAATCGCCCGCGAGGGTGGCCTTGTCCTCCGTCCAGATCCGCTTGAGGGCGGTGATGAACTCGGCGGTGCGCCGGTAGCGCTCGTCGTGTTCCAGCCATGGTTCGCCGAGCTGGCGGAACTCGTCGGCGAACCAGCCGGAGACCACGTTGACCGCGACGCGCCCGCCGGACAAGTGGTCGGCGGTGGCGACCCACTTGGCGAGCACGCCGGGATGCCAGAGCCCGGGATGCACCGCGGCGATGAGCTTCAGCTTCTGGGTGGCCAGCAGCAGCGCCAGGCTGAAGCTGGTCGATTCGTGCTGGTACTCGGCGCCGTAGCTGGCCGTGTACCGGACCTGGCTGAGCGCGTAGTCGAACCCGGCCCGCTCGGCGAGCTGCGCTAGTGTCCGGTTGTACTCATACGACCAGTCGGTCCGCTGTTCGATGGTGCTGGTGACCAGGCCCCCGCTGACGTTCGGCACCCAGTAGGCGAACCGCAGCGGCTCGCTGGCGTAGTCCTTGCCGTTCTCGCCGTTCTCGTTCACGTGAAGATCCCCTCTCCGGGCTCGCTGTGGTCACCGTGGAAGTCGCGGCTTGCCGGGGCGAGCAGCTGGCGCCGGCGCAGCACCGGCAGCACGCCCTCCCCTACCTGGTAGGCCTCCTCCAGGTGGGGGTAGCCGGACAGGATGAATTCGTCGATGCCGAGCTGGTGGTACTCGCTGATGCGGTCGGCTACCTCCTCGTGGCTGCCGACCAGCGCGGTCCCGGCGCCGCCGCGGACCAGCCCGATCCCCGCCCACAGGTTGGGCGACACTTCGAGCGCGTCGGTCCTGCCGCCGTGCAGCGCGGCCATCCGGCGCTGCCCCTCGGACGCCGATGCCCGCTGGATGGCCTGGGCACGCTCGATGGCGGCCGGGTCGAGGCCGTCGAGCAGCCTCCTGGCCTGCGCCCAGGCCTCGGCGGCGCTGTCGCGGGCGATCACGTGCAGCCTGATGCCGAAGCGCAGCTCCCGCCCGGCGGCCTTGGCACGCTCCCGCACCGCGTCGAGCTTCTCCGCCACCGCCCCGGGCGGCTCGCCCCAGGTCAGGTAGACGTCGGCGTAGCGGGCGGCCACGTCCATCGCGTCCGCCGACGAGCCGCCCAGGTAGACCTGCGGCCAGGTCGGCGCGGGAACGATCTGGGCACCCCGGATCGTGTAGTACTCCCCGGCGAAGTCGACCGGCCGCCCGGCCCACAGCTCCCGCACCACGTGCAGGAACTCCGCGCTGCGCCGGTACCGCTCGGCCTTGCCGAGGTGGTCGCCGAACCGTTGCTGCTCGGCGTCGTCGCCGCCGGTCACCGTGTTCAGCAGCAGCCGCCCCCGCGAGATCCGCTGGAAGGTGGCGGCCATCTGCGCGGCGGTGGTGGGCGAGACCAGGCCGGGGCGGAACGCGACCAGGAACTTGAACCGCTCGGTCACCTGCGAGAGCCCGGCGGTCATCACCCACGCGTCCTCGCACCAGGAGCTGGTGGGGGTCAGCGCGCCGGCGAAGCCGAGCTGCTCGGCCGACCGGGCGATCTGCCCGATGTAGCCGATGTCCGGCGCCCGTTCACCGCCGCCCTCGGTCGCCCGGCTGCCCCCGGTGCCGACCGCGTTGCCCAGGCTCAGGTCGGTCCGCGAGTCGCCGTTCGTGGGCAAGAACCAGTGCGGGACGATTCCCATGAAGATCCCCCTATCGGTACAGCGGTCTGTCGGAGCTATCGGTACAGCGAGAACTCGGGGGCGCGCCGGTTCAGCGCCCAGTCGGCGACCTCCCGCGCTTTGTAGGCCACCGGGTCGTGCACCGTGTGGGTGCGCAGGTTGCGCCAGTGACGGTCGAACCCGTACGCGGCAGTGGTGGCACGGGCGCCCTGGATCTCGAACAGGCGGCTGGCCGCGTCCAGGCATACCTTGGTGGTGAACACCTTGGCTTCGTAGATCGCGACGGCGGCATCCGCGCGCTGCTCGGCGGTGAGCGAGGGCCCGGTATCGAGCGCGGCTTGCAGCGCGTCCCCGGCCCGGTCGGCGAGCAGCGCGGCGGCCCTGATGTCGCTGACGATCTCGCCGGTGCGCTCCAGGATGTAGGGGTCGTCGGTGGCGCGATCCACTCCGGAGGTCTCCCAGGGAGTGGCGTTCGAGCGGGTCCAGGACAGCGCCTCGGCGATCGCCCCCTCGGCCGTGCCGACGTAGAAGTTCACGAACGCGAGCTGCCAGTGCGGGGTGACAAGGGTCTGGTAGGGCGTGAACTCATACTCTCCCACCGGGTCGGGGCCGAGGATCTCGGACCTGTCGACCCGCACGCCCGTGAATTCCACGCCGCCGGAGTCGGTGAGCCGCTGGCCCATGTTGTCCCACTTGCCCACCGAGCGGAACCCCTCACGGCCTCCGGGGATGGACGTGAACACCAGCTTGTCCCCGTACGATGCGATCACCGAGAGCTGGTCACCCAGGCTGGCCCCGCTCGCGAACGTGCGGTGGCCGTCCAGCCGGAACCCGTCGCCGTCGCGGGTCAGCTCGATGCCCGAGCCGCCCCGCGGGTTCTGGACCCCGCCCCAGAACAGCCGCCGGGTCCCGTTGGCCCGCGACTGGGCTTCCGCCTGTTCGGGCGTGCCGAACAGCCTGTCGATGCGGGTCTGCGCGTAGTGATACCCGAGCAGATGCGCGATGGAGGTGTCCCCCCGTGCTATCCGCCGGGTGAGCTGGCACGCCTGGGCGTAGTTGAGGCCCGCCCCGCCGTAGCTGACCGGCTCTTGCACCTGGAGCAGGTCCCGCTCGCGCAGCAGCTCGACCTCGGCCCGCGGCGACTGGTTGGCGCGGTCGCGCTCGGCAGCGGTGGCGCGCAGTTTCAGCGCGACCTCGTCGGCGGCGTCGAGGAGTTCGGCGTATCGGTCACGGGCGGCGTTCGGGGTAGCGGTCATGTCCTGTGTCCTTACGGTCGACGACCCCCTTCAGCAGCCAGCATGCGCAGGGCCAGGTCGGGCCGTCCAATATGAATTTCCTGGGGCGCTATAAGCTTTTCCTATTAAACCGATGTGTAAACTACAGTAAGACATGCGCATCGAGCAGCTTCAGTACCTCGCCGAGGTGGCGCGCCTCGGCTCGTTCAGCCGTGCGGCGGAGAAGCTGCACATAACCCAGCCCGCCCTGAGTGAATCGGTGCGCGGTCTTGAGCGGGAACTGGGCGTGCACCTGCTCGAACGCGGTCGGCACGGGGCACGGGTCAGCCATCCGGGCCAGCATCTCCTGCCCCACGTGCTGGCCGTGCTGGACTCGGTGGACCGGCTGCGCCAGGCGGCGGGCGAGGAGAACCGGCACACCCGGCTGATCCGGGTGGGGACGGTCACCACGGCGATGGCGCCGCTGCTCACCCCCGCCATCCGGCGGTTCCGCGAACTGCACCCCGCAACCCAGGTCGAGGTGATCGGAGCGCAGCAGGACCAGATCCACCTCGCCCTGCTGGAGGGCAGCTTCGACCTCGGGCTGGTCAACTACCTGGACGGCGACGACAAGCCGCCGAATCTCGACACCACCACGCTGCTACGCGGTCACCCCGTCGTGTGCATGCGAGCGGACAGCGCCCTCGCGAGACGGGACGCCGTGCGGATCAGCGATCTCAGCTCAGAGCCGCTGATCGTGATGCGGTCGGGCTACATGATGCACCGCTACATCCACCGCCTGCTGCGTGACTGCCTTCCGCCGTTCTCCTACTCGGCCGACGGCGCGGAGATGGGGAAGCTCATGGTGGCTGAGGGCCTCGGGCTCACCGTGCTGCCCGACTTCAGCGTCGTCGGCGATACGCTGGAACAGCGAGGGGTCATCACCTGGCGGCCGATCATCGGCGACAAGACCCGGGTGCACCTGGATCTTCAGCGAACCGGATCGCGCCCGCCCACTCGCGCGGTCACGGACCTGCACCGCACCTTCGTCGAGGTCGCCCGGACCTATGCTTCCTCCGGCGCTTCCCCCGGCCGGGGAAGCGCGGCAAGCCCGGAAGCGGATGTGAGTGCGCCGCCAGGGACTTGAACCCCGAACCCACGGATTAAGAGTCCGTTGCTCTGCCAATTGAGCTAGCGGCGCTCGCTGGCAACCAGCAGATCCTAGCAGGGATCGGCCGGCCCCGCGAATCAGATGCACGGCCCGAGTGCTCTAGCACAAAAATCTTCAAGATTTTTACTGCGCCATCGTCCACAGGCGGCCTCAGCGGCCGGAACGGTCGAGTCCCTCCATGCTGGGGGAATGCGTCAGGCTGTCCACAACTCCAGCAACGCGCACGATAGGTTTCCCACAGCTTTACCACACTTATGCACATGGTGATGCACAGGCCCCAGGCGGTAGCTTCTCGTCACGACTTGCGCGGACGGGAACGAGCGCGTGCGTGGTATCGCCCTGCTACAGCAGTTCTTCGCCGATCCCCCGCGGTCACGCCATCTGGTTCAGGGAGGGACAGTGAACATCCGGGACGGGCAGAAGTTCGCCTGGGACAACAAGCTCGCGAAGGGGTTTAACACAAGCGATGTGCCTCTGGAGTTCTGCCTGCTCCAGGGCGAGATGGCAGAGGCGTTCGACGCTTGGCGGAAGGATCGCGACACCGTGGGGGAGGAGCTTGCGGATGTCGCGATCTACCTATTCGGTCTCGCCGAGATGACCGGCACGGACCTGCAGGCCGAGATCGAGGCGAAGATCGCCAAGAACGTCGGTCGCGTATACAGCCGCCTTCCCAATGGCGTCTTGGTCAAGGATCCGGTTGAGCCGCAGACGTAACCGCGGTGTCGTCAGCCTGTGGTGGAGGTCAGGCAGGCGGCCCGCTCGTCGTGTCGATGGTGCGGACAGGCGCGGATCTTTCGAGAAGTCCGAACACGCTGTGGAACCCGTCGATGATCCCCCGGATCAGTTCCACGGGGGGCACGTGCCCGTCGCGTGCCCTCAGCCGGTCGGCGATGACATCCGGGTCACCGGTCAGGTGAACAAGGATGCCGCCGCGCTCGGCGGCTCGCTCGGCCAGGTCGGCGGTTTCCTGCGGGCTAAGACGAGACCGGCCGTGGAACAGAGGGCCATAGACCAGTTCGCTGACGAAGCTGCGGTCGAGCGCGATCTTGCCTGGTGTGGCCAGTAGCTGACGGTAGCGCCCGGTCAGATTGGTGCCGTCCGGGGTGCGGGCGGAGTGGACCAGGCGATAGCCGTGCCGGTCACGGAGAGCGCGGGCGAGAGTGGTCTTGCCGGTGCCATCGCACCCGTCCACCACGATCACGTCATGTACAACGAGCGCGGTCATCAGCGAGGCAGCACTCACGGAAGGGATTCCAGTGCTCTAACGAGGTCTCTGATGCTGGTGAACCGCGCGGTGAGAGCGTACTGGATCATAAGGTTGCGCCAGTTCGGCTCCCGCCCGTCCGCGAGCGTGTGCCAGCTTCCGGACCAGGCGGCCAGCACCCGTTTCCCGGCGACGGCACGGGCACCGGTGATCAGCGCGGCGCCCGGCGGCGTTTCCGGCCCTCTTACGTCGATTATTGCGAGGCTGGCGGCGGTTACCGCTGTCCAGTCTTCGCCCGCGGCTGCAACGGGGTCGGCCCGGTCCTGAAACCGCCGAGCGGTATGGACCTGCCAGCCTCTGGCGTGAAGCTCTGCATGTACGGCCTCCCACATTGGGTCCGGAAAGTAAGGTGAGGGCTCGATGTAGGCGAGATGCGGGAGGATCATGGCGGAGTGGCGTTCTGGAGCGTGTACGCCCGCCGTGGTGAGCAACTCGGCGACCGCCTGGTCGGCGGCGGCCTGGACAGTGGCCAGGTTCTGCTCCAGGAATGCGCGGAAACGGCCTCCGTGCGCGTGCCCGCGGAACGGGCCGAGCCGGTGCGCTCGTATGACGCTCGTGGCGAGGTGTTCTAGAAGTGGGTCGGGGAACGTGCACTGCGGGCCGCAGTCCGCAAGCGCGTATGTCTGGAAGTCCGTGCTGACCAAGATGACCGGGATTCCCCTGGCAGCGGCGAATCCGATTTCCATGCAAACGCCGTCGTCCAGGCTCGGGCCGTGCAGGACGGCGATCATGCCGGTTATGCGGCGTAGCCTCGCGCAGTCGAGATCGAACAGCAGGCGCCCCTTGCAGTCGGAGGCGAGGGTATCCTCGCCGGTATCGCAAAACGGTAGAAAGACGCTGCCCGTGCCGGTCTCGCTTGCCAGTCGCGCCGCGATGTGCGCGCCAAGGACACGGTCGTGTGCCGCGAACAGGCGGTGGGCCACGTAGAACAACGCCATGTCAGCGTCCCTCTGGACAGAGGGCTAGGCCGGGACCGGCTACCGCTGCGGCTGCGGCTGCGACGGCGGTCCGCAGTGCATCGTCGTCGCTGGCGCCGCGGGCTGCGGCTGCCAGGAATGTCCCGGCGAGGGCGTCGCCTGCACCGGTGACCTCGGCGACCGCGACGGATGGCGGGGTAGCCCGTGCGGTTACCTGTCCGTACCGCAGCACGACAGCTACCCTGGGGCCGTCTGACACCACGACCAGCGGAAGGCCGCCAGGATCGGTGGACCGGGACAGGACGGTGTACTCCTCCGCATTCACGAAGACGGCGGACGCGCGCGGAAGGGTTGTTGCGACTGACGGCACGATCTCGGTCGCGCTCGCGACGTGGAAATCCGCGCTGAAGGGTGCGCCGGTCTCGGCTAGGCGGCTGAGGATTAACGGCGCGCTGAGCGGGCGACGGCAGCATACGTGCCAGCTGTGGTAGGAGCGTGCGCCGAGTGCGCTGAGCGCGTGCCCCGTGAGGGCCTCCGCGGCGCCGAACGATGCGCCTGTTCCCGTGACCCGGTCGGCATCGTCGTAGGTCAGGCGGAACACGGCGGATTCACCAGGGACAACTTTCACGGTGCTCATGTTGAGCCCGCTCAGGCGAGCATCGCCGGTTATCCAGGCGAGGTCGGTGCCGATAACCGCTACAGGCGCTGCGGAGAGCCCTCTGCGGGCAGCGGCCAGGCTCACGTGAAGCGCCGCGCCACCGAGCAGGCCGACGCTTCTGCCGGAAGGGTAGACCGCAAGGTCGCGGGAGATGTTGCCGATGACGCCGAGTTCCGGCGCAGTTGTTAACTGGTGAGGCATCCGCAGTCCAGGAAGGTGTCACATGCCGGCCGGAGCCGACACAACCGGGGGCCTGGGTGGTTGAGGTACAGGCGCTTGAAATAGATGAGGACCAAGTGCACGAACCAGGTAGGGTCCGTGTCGTCGGGGATCCGCACGCGGTAGCCGAGCCGGGCGGCTAGGTCTTTATAGCGGTCGGCCATGGCTGTGGTGCCGGATTCGAGCGTCTGCCGGAGTTGCTCGTGTGCGGCTGGGCCGGAGCCGAGCGGGATCCCCAGGAACGGCGCGAGCCTGGTGACCATTCCGGAGTCCACGGGGATGATTCCGCAGTGATAGCCGCACGCGTACAGCGCCGCGCACTGCGCCACCTTGTAGCCAGCGCCGCGGATGCCCGCCTCGAGTAGCTCCACCAGGTTCCCGGCGCGCATGTCCGCCAGGTCAGTCCCGGCCGCTTCGGCGCCGGAGACGAACCCGGCGAGCGATCGAAAGTAGCCGATGCGGGACGCGATCAAGCCTAGCGGGCGGACCAGCGCGCCGACGGCGTTGTCGTCCATTGCCGTGAGGGTGGCCCAGCCCAGTGCGTCGGCTTGCGCGACCACGTCGGAATACGTCTCGATCATCGCGTACGACACGCGGGTGCTCCACCCGGCGACCGTCATCCGCACTCGCCAGTCCGACACCGACAGCGGCCACCAGCGGTTGTCGTCATGGTTGGCCTCGACGGCCGCGCGGACGTCGCTCTGTCCGGCGGCACACGCGACGAGCGAGTACACGCGCTCGGCGAGTTCGAGCGAGGCTTCAGTGGTCAATGGTTTCCCTCCCTCCGCGCGTGCAGCCCGATCGCCAGGTTTGACGAGATCACCGGCTTCCTCAGGCTGCGCTCCAGGTCCGGGATCATGGCGAGTGTCGGCCACCCGGTGCAGGACAGCACAACTGCGTCGGCGTCGTCTACCGTGGCGCTGTCAACGCTACCGGCCAGTTCCCAGATCTGCCTAAGAGTAACTTTGCTGTAACCGTCAGTGCTTCCAATGCATGCTCGAGCGGTTACCTCGAATCCCAAGGAAGTGAACATCGCGGACTCGGTCTCGGTTACCTCCTGCGGGTACGGCGTGAGCAAGACGATGCGCGTCGCGCCGGCGTGTGACAGCGCCGCTGTGATCGCGTCGAAGGCGCTTACCAGGTGGACGGCAGCATCCGCTCGTGCCCGTTCGGCGCGATCGGGGTACATGAACGCGGCGGACGTGCACGCTAGGTAAACCCGTCGCAGCGGCAGGGCGGCGAGCTGCGCGAGAGCGCCGGGCACGGCTCCGAGCAGGCCCGTCAGAAAGCGCCGGTCGAGTTCCGTCGTCAGGGAGCCGGGGACCAGACGGGAATAGTGCCAGATGACGGCGGCTCCGGTCACTTGGTGCAGCTCTGCCTCGACGACGGTGTTCGCCCACGGCACGAGCACCCCGGCATGCGCTGGCGAAGAGGTCATCCCAGCTGTGGTCATGCTGCGGCCTTGGCCTCGTCGGGGCGGGTGCCGTAGATGTAGCGGGGCTCGTGTCCGGTGACGACCAGTTCGGTCTCCTCGAACAACGGACGCGCGGTGCCGGGCTCCACGACCTGGATGGAGTACGAGCCGAGCCGTCGGTGCCAGGTTCCGCGGCCGGTCACGAAGAACGAGTGCAGGCCGGGGATCGTCATCCCGGCCGGGTAGACCCGCTGCTTCATCGGCTGGTCGAACACGTACGAAATATCGGCTTTCCATGACGCGAAGTGCTCGGCTGATGGCAGTGGGTTGCCTGCCACGCGCAGAGCGGCGCTGAATTCTGTGCCAGGATAGGCGTGCGCTTGCCGCACGTTGATGCGGTGGCACAGGTAGCCGCTGTCAAGGATCCGTACCAGCCAGGACAGGTTCTCGTAGTGCGTCCGGTGTGTCTCGCCCAGCATGCCGTAAACCAGGTTCAGGCCCGGCAGCAGCACCGGCAGGCCGTGCGGCCCGGCGTGCGTGCCTGCCTCGTTGATGTTCGCCACGGCGCGCAGCAGGATCTCCGGGGTACAGGTCAGAGTGTTCGCCTCAATCACCGCGGGGTCGAAGCTCTCGATCCCCATCGGTGCGCAGTTCCCCTCCGTGCAGTAGCGGGCCACCAGCCGGGCGATCGCCGCGCCCGACCGAGACGCCACGGCCAGCGGGTCCGCGTTGTCGATGTGAAGTACTTCCAGGTCCGGGCACTGATCCCGGATCTCCTTGAGCAGGCATCCGATGGCGCCTGCGTCACGGTTCAGATAGGAGAAGAAGCAGGTCTGTTGCCCGAGGCGGAAGTTCCGCACCCCCGCCGCATAGAGCCGGGCTATCTCGTCCAGCACGTCGGCAGGATCGCGGAAGCTAACGGCCGGGCTCTTGACCGGCTCGCTGCAGAACGAGCAGAACCGCCGCCGCGTGCACCCCCGGTACAACTCGATCTCGGCGACCGGCCGCCAGCCTAGCTGTCCGATCAGCGGCGCGTAGGAGTCCCGGTCGGCGGCCAGCCGCCCGTACCCCGCCGCGTGCCTGCTGCCCTCCAGCAGATTCTCCGACGTCACCGTGTGCGTGTGCATCGCGTCAAATTCGTCGGCCAGAGCGGTGGACACGCTCGCAAGTTGCGCTGCCAGCGGCCCGATCAGGATTCGTCGGCCTCGCGTTAATGCAAGGGCCTTGCTGATCTCCTCCGGCGACCCGTTGCGCGCTTGCAGGTGCATGGACGGCACAGCATCGCCCGCGATCACTGCGAGGATCTCCGCGTCCGAGAGAATCTTCAGCGCGTCGCGTCGACTCGTCGTCGCCGAGTACGTCAGCGGATCAGACAACGGCACCGGGGCGAAGGACTGGCCTCCGTTACCACACCACCGCACGTCATCAATCGTCAGGTAGCGCACGTCCGAGTTCGGGTAAGCACGGCGTAGCGCACTGTACGCTTGGCGAGTATACGGTGATATGTACGGAGGTACCCCTAGCCCGCTCGGTTCCACGGTGTAACAGTCGAGGATGGCGGCAAGCTTTCCCATGTGGATCTCCCCTCCAAGCAGTCACGAGAACTACGGCGCGCACAGTGCTTTCCCGTGCTCGCAGAGCGACCGGATCCTTCCATTACGAGCATCGGCCAGGCGGCGTCGCTTGTCATCAGGAAAGCTAAGATTTCCGGGCTCATGGTTCTACTCTGTCCGTGCTACTGCGAGTATAGACGACAACGGTCGTGCCTAGTACAGGAAAAGGCCAACGCTTCGGGAGTCATCACTGCTTACCGGACAGTGCGCGAATCGGACGTAGCGCCCGTCATGTTCCGCGAGCCCGCGCCACGCGCCCGGCATGCGGCATCCTTAGACCATGTCTCCGCCGCCACTGCCGCCGCCCCGCCGGCCCGAAGGCCCGTACCGCGTCTGCTTCGTCTGCCTCGGGAACATCTGCCGGTCCCCGATGGCCGAGGTCGTCGCCCGCGCCCAGCTCGCCGAGGCGGGCCTGGGCGACGCGGTCACCGTCGACAGCGCCGGAACCGGCGACTGGCATGTGGGCGCCCCGATGAACTCCCGCGCCCGCGGCCAGCTCGCCCGCCGCGGCTACGACGGCGAGGCCCACCGCGCCCGCCAGTACGAGGCGTCCTGGCTGGCCTGCCGCGACCTCGTGCTGGCCATGGACCATGACAACCTCAACACCCTCAAATCCGTCGCCCGAACGGATCGTGGCGCCTGTTCTCCTCCCGGTTTCGGGGAAGCCGAGGTCACGGGCAAGCATGGCGACTCATCCCGGATCCGGCTTTTCGGCGACGTCGCGGGCCTGGACGGCGCGGACGTCCCCGACCCGTACGGCGGCAACCCGGTCGAGTTCGCCCGCGTCCTGGACCTCCTCGAGTCCGCCATGCCGAAGTTCATCGCCCAGCTCGCGGCGCTTTGCGCGAGTTCCTAAAAGGACACGGCGTCTTCGGAGCTGCCCTCGTCGTCCTCGCTGGCCTGGGCTTCGGGGGAGAGGGGCAGCCTTACCTGGAAGTCGGCGCCCTGGCCGGGGGCCGACGTGACGGAGACAGTGCCGCCGTGGGCGGCGACCAGGCCCGCGACGATGGCCAGGCCGAGGCCGGTGCCGCCGGAGGTCCGGCTCCTGGCGGCGTCCGCCCGGAAGAAGCGCTCGAAGACCCGCCGGGCCTGGTCGGCGGTCATGCCGGGGCCGTCGTCCTC